>NZ_JADBRA010000030.1:0-43631 GCF_014896205.1 Enterobacter cloacae complex sp. I2 | reverse complement strand
AATATGTAGCAAAAAATTTTAATTAAGATAAATTTCACATATAGATTTTAACAGCGTATTACAAACGATCAATTGCTGATCAATAAGGAAATATCCTGCGTTTGGCTGATTTCGCAGAATAATGTCTAAGTATGGCATCCTGGTTCAACGTTTCCTTCTAATAATAATCCGAAATAAATTGATCAAACATTGATCAGTCAACTCTTTTTTTAATTTAGAAAGGGGATTAGAAGGACACTAATAGTGTGGTGGGTGAGGAAAACAGGTTAAATTTGTTGTTTTAATGTTAACTTTAAATGAGTTATAAGCGATGCTGCACGCCTTTTGGTGCGTAGACGTTATAAAGCATTTGATTTACTATTTATGAAGATGCTGCGTTACAAAAGAAATGACGTTCTTTTTTAACCTTAATGTATTCATTGTTATTTTCTGCCTGAAGCTATTCCTCTGTTGGGGAATAAATGCGTATGGCTCAAAGAAAATAAATGGATTACCACACCGGGATGGACCCCACGTTATTCTATGAGGTCGCGTCACCACCTCTATTTGTACCCTTTAGTGACGTTTTAATTCCTTATAGCAATGACCGTATTTGGCATGACAATTCTAAATCTGTTTAATGTACAGAGGGGTTTGCTTTCAAATGAAAATCAAAAATGTGGCGCTGGCGATTGCTGCGGCGGGGCTGCTTATTTCGTCTCAGACGGTACTGGCAAGCGGGGATTCAGGCGTTGATACTTCCCTTGATACCGGCGCAGGTACGCAGAGTACAGGCGGGGTGATTAATTTTACTGGAAAAATTACCCTTATTTCCTGTGATATTACTCCTGCCTCAAAAAGCAAAACGGTAGATCTCGGCGCGTGGGCGAAAAGCTACTTCGACGATCACACTGAAACGACGCCGCGTGAGTTCAAAATTAACGTGGAGAACTGCCCGGAGACGGTTGAATCGGTTGCGGTTCTGTTTGACGGAACCAAAGATACGGTGAATGACACGTTGCTACAGGTTACCCCAGGCCAGGGGATGGCGACGGGCGTCGGCGTGAAGCTGTATAACAGCGATCGCAGCACCGCCATTAAGCCGGGTACGGTATCAGAAACAACCGCACCGGATAAGGAAGGTAATGCTGAATTAACTTTCTATGCTGCTCTCAATAAAGATGGAACCGAAATCAACGCGGGCGATGTGAACGCCGTGTCTAACTTCCTGATGGTTTATAACTGATTTCCCTTTCAGCCACCTCCAGAGATAATAATGATGAAACGTTTATCGTATATTATGCTCACTGCATTAATGATTAGCTCTGCTTCAGTTTCCGCTGGCGTTGTAATGGGTGGGACACGGATCGTATACCCGCAAAACAGCAAGGAGGTGGCATTTTCTGTTTCTAATATGGAAAGTGCGGTTCCCTACCTTATTCAGTCGTGGGTTGAAGGCGATGTGCAGGATAAAAATAACGCCGCGCCCTTTATCGTCACGCCACCGCTGTTCAGGCTTGATCCGGAGCAGACCAACACGCTGCGTATTCAATATACCGGCGCACCGCTGCCCACCGATCGTGAATCCGTATTTTGGCTGGATATTAAAGCGATTGCGCCAAAGCCAAAAGAGAGCAATAACGAATTACAGGTTAACGTCAAATCGAAATTTAAAATTTTCTACCGCCCGGAAAACCTGAAAGGGGACGCCGCCACGGCCTGGCAGAAAATAACATTTTCGCGGACGGAAAAAGGGCTTAAGGCCTCCAACCCGACGCCATACTACGTCTCTTTTTATCGGCTGACCGTCGGCGGGCATAAAATTGAGCAGCCAGGCATGATCGGTCCAGGTGAAACCCGCGAATGGCCTGTGGCTGCCTCCGGTGGCGTAAGCTGGTCGGCTATTAATGATTTCGGTGCCATTACCGCCACCCGCTCTCAGCCGCTTTAACACCATGCCTTTTCGCCTGTTTCGTTACGCGCCCCTTTCGGTGCTGCTGCTCAGCTTCAGCCGCGCCGGGATGGCCGAGGATTATTTTGATCCCGCCGCGCTGGAGCTTTCCTCTTCCGAACAGAAAACGGCGGATTTGCACTATTTCTCTGAAAAGGGCGGGCAAATGCCCGGCACCTGGCTCGTAACACTGGAGATTAATGGACGCGAGGAGCGGCATCAGGAAATCACCTTCGTCAATGAGAAAGGCCGCCTGCAACCCGTTTTTAGCCTATCGCTGCTGGAAGCGCTTGGGGTGAACGTGAGTGCGATTCCGGCATTCTCCCGGTTGCACGAGAGAGAGACCTTCACGCATCTCGACGATTTTATACCGGCAGCGCGAACCTCTTATGATTTCAACCAGCAGCGCCTCTTTATCAGCCTGCCGCAGGCGGCGATGAAACACCGCAGCCGCGGCTACGTGCCGCAGTCGCAGTGGGATGATGGTATCCCGGCGGCATTTGTTGATTACAGCCTGTCGGGCGGCCAGGCCCGCCATCAGAGCGGCGTCACGACGTCCAGCTATCTGAGCCTGCGAAATGGCGTCAATCTGGGAGCGTGGCGATTGCGCAACACCTCGGCCTGGAGCCACAGCGACTCGGGTGGGGATCGTTTCCAGTCACAAAGCAGCTGGCTGACCCGGGATATTCGCAGCCTCAACAGCCAGCTGCGGATCGGCGATGCGTGGACCGCAGGCGACGTGTTCGATAGCGTGGCTTTTCGCGGGGTGCAGCTCTCATCAAGCGAGAGCATGTTGCCCGACAGCCAGCGCGGATTTGCCCCCACCATCCGCGGCGTCGCACACAGCTTCGCCAAAGTCTCCGTTTCGCAAAATGGCTATGTGATCTATGAAACCTGGGTGGCCGCCGGGCCATTCATCATTAACGATCTGTTCCCCGGTGCGCAAAGTGGCGATCTACAGGTTACCGTCACGGAAAGTGACGGCTCGACGCGCGTTTTTACCCAACCCTATTCTGCGGTGCCGTTTATGCGACGCCAGGGCAGCCTGAAATACAGCCTCAACGCCGGACGGTTTCATTCCGGCTCCAGCGATGCGCTTTCGCCCGAATTTGTTGAGGGCGCTTTCTTCTACGGTTTGCTCTCCAGGATGACGGTGTATGGCGGCTTTCGTACGGCAAACAACTATCAGGCCGGTGCGATCGGCATAGGCAGAGGGTTTGGCGCATTCGGCTCGCTGGGCATTGACGATACGCTGGCAAAAAGCCGTTTACCCAACGGCAAAAGCGCGATGGGGCAGGCGTGGCGCATTCAGTACCAGAAAGATTTCAGCGCTACCGGCACCGCCTTCAACCTGGCGAGTTATCGCTATGCCTCGCGCAATTACTACGAATTTAACGAACTGAATCAGTCCGACAGCCAGCAGCTGCAACTTAATAATCGCCGTAGCCGCTCGCAGGTCACTTTTTCACAGACGCTGGGTCAGTTCGGCAGCCTCAACGTCTCGGCGTGGATGCAGGATTACTGGCATACGTCCGGCCAGGATAAAACCATCCACATCGGCTGGTACACCAGCTGGCGGGGTATTTCCTGGGGCGCGGGGTATGACTACACCGACTCAGCGCTTGAGCAGCATCCCGATCGCACCGTGTCGTTTAACCTCAATGTTCCGCTAGGCAACTGGCTACCGGGCAGTTCGGTCAGTTACTACGCCAACCACAACAATCGTGGGATGACCACGCAGCAGGTGTCACTCAACGGCAGCGCGCTGGCGAACCGCAACCTGAATTACAGCGTTCAGCAGAGTAAGACCAGTGAGGGAGAGGCCGACAGCACCAGCCTGGCGCTGCAATACAACGGTGGCTACGGCAACGTCAGCCTCGGTTATGACCACAGCCGAAACGGTAGCAACGCCAGTCTTGGACTCGCCGGAGGCGTCATCGCCACGCAGTATGGCGTCACGCTCAGCCAGCCGCTGGGCGATACCGTCGCCCTGCTGCGTGTGCCCGGCGCGGCGAACGTTGAGCCGGAGGGCTACAACGGGATCCATACCGACAGCCGCGGCTACGCGGTCATGCCAACGCTCTCGGCCTACCGCAAGAATACCGTCAATCTGGATACGGCGACGCTTGGCGAGAACGTCGACGTCGAGCAGAGCGGTCTGACGCTCATTCCCACCAGCGGCGCGGTGGTGCTGGCCAATTACACAACCCACATTGGGTATCGCGTCCTGTTTTCCCTGCGCTATCACGGCGAACCGCTGCCGTTTGGCGCGCAGGCTGAAGTGGTGGAGCAGAACCGCCGTTCTGCAAACCGAAGCATGGTCGCTGACGGCGGTCAGGCCTACCTGAGCGGGGTACCGGAGCGCGGCACCCTGCGCGTCACCTGGTATGAGGGCGGGGAACAGCATCAGTGCCAGACACCTTTCAGGCTGGGCGAGGCTCACAAGGCCCCCGGCATCGCCACGCTGTCTCTTGCGTGTCATTAGAGGATTATCATGCGTCGTTTTATTCACTGGTTTTTCTATCTGAGCCTGCTTTCGCTTTTTGGCATGCTGAGTTTTCATGCCCATGCTCAGACCTCACCTTGTCGCACCACCCGCGATCAGTGGGTCGTTCAGGTGCCCTACGCCATAGGGTATGCGCCCGGCACGGCAGACTGGACGCCAGTTTCCGCGCCGATACAGTCTACCGGGGCGGATTTCTACAGCTGTGATGGCGGGAATGACGCCTGGCGTAGCATCGGCTTTGTCGATATGGATAACCCCGTCGGTACCGTGGTGGGTGAAGACGGCGCGGCGCGCCACGTTTACAAAACCCAGATCGACGGTATCGGCTACGCGCTGGGGTTCCGGGAGCAGCAGTACTGCGGCAGCGATGCGGTACGCTATATTGACGGCACCAGCCCGGTGGAGGGCAATGAGTCCCGGCGCATTTGCGACGCATCGCAAAACCCCGCCTTTGCCAGCGCCTCAACGTACAAGATGCAGTTCTGGGTGGTGTTTTACAAAATCCCGACGACCAGCGCCATGCCTGATGATAACGCCAACTCCCAGGAGCAAAATGTCGGATCGCTGATCTTGCAGGCGGGAGAAAATAAAGCCAGCGCTACCAACGTGGCGACACCGGTACAGATCCATCTCGCCAGCTTCACCGTCAGGCGTACCAGCTGTTCAGTAGGCTCTCGCAGCATTCTTGTTCCCATGGGAAGCGTGAGCCAGCGTGAATTTCACGGCCCAGGCTCACGGGCCGGAGGCGGGCGCTTCAGCATTCCGGTGACCTGCGAAAATAATACGGCGGTGAAGATGG
Source organism: Enterobacter cloacae complex sp. I2 (assembly GCF_014896205.1). Taxonomy (NCBI): domain Bacteria; kingdom Pseudomonadati; phylum Pseudomonadota; class Gammaproteobacteria; order Enterobacterales; family Enterobacteriaceae; genus Enterobacter; species Enterobacter cloacae complex sp. I2. The sequence goes on along the minus strand of NZ_JADBRA010000030.1, from coordinate 38,396 downwards.
GTTTCTTTGGCGATACCACACCGGCCAACGATCGGGCACTGGCACTGACGAAGCAGGAGGATAGCGCCAGCGGTGTCGGAATCGAACTGCTGTACGGTGACAATACCGGTTCGGTTCAGGGGCAGGTGGTACAGTGGAACACCCCGCAGGTATCAGCGCTTGGCCAGGTGGGGGATAACCAGACGCAGACCTTCTGGTTTGACGCGCATTACATTCAGACAGAAGAGAACGTCTCGGCGGGAAAAGCGGATGCGATGGCGACGTTTAACCTGATCTACAACTGAGATTCCCCTGCCGCAGTGGCAGGGGAGAGCGATCAGAATTCAGTCTTACAAAAGCCCGTCATCTCTTTCAGGCCCATTTCGCGGCCAAGCTCGGTCATCGGGTGCACCACCACCAGGCCACGGACGCTTTTCTTCAGCTTGCCCATGTCGGCCTGCTCTTTTTTGGTGATCGCGCGGCGATGCGGCATGTTCATCAGCTTCTGTGCTTCTTTACTCAGCTTCTGGCCTTTCACTTCGCGCAGGCGCTCGATTTCCGCTTCCAGCTTCACGGACTCTTTTTCCAGCTCGGCGTATTTCTCGGCGGAATCGACCAGGGAGAGACCGGCCATTTGATGGCGGACCAGATCCAGACGGTCGCTCAGGCGTTTAATTTCGTTCTTTTCGACTTCTTTCATGACAAATAACTCTGAAAACGGGGAATTTACAGGGAAGGATACACCAATGTGTGCGGGCTTACTTCTGAAACGCTTTTTTTAAGCTGATTTTAGAAATCAGCTCAGTCAGGGAAAGCACCATGGTGGAGCGGACAACCTGTTGATAACGCAGCTTTTGCATCGCGTACAGCTCAGGGTCGCTGTTATCAAACGGAGGTGCAGGAGGCAGCGCGGATACGCAGTGCAGCTCGCCGAAGGGACCGAGGATCTCATCATCGGTAAAGGTGTACTCGTTACCGTCATGATTGAGCTCTTCGCGCAGCGCCATTAACAGCTCGGCGTCTTCATACTCCTGGCGGTTGAGCACGCCAAGACCGTAGATCAGCTTCAGCCGTACCGATAAATCGCCCAGCGGTCCGTCTCCGTCCAGCAACGGTTCAACAGCATACTTTACCGCGTAGTCGTCTTTGCGAAACACCTGAAGCACCAGAATGTTCACCGCCTCGGTTAACAGCTCGACGGCGGCAATCAGAAAGCTTCGTACGGTTTTGCCAGCATTCAGACGCTCAAGCACACGATTTTCAAAGGCCTGGGTTTGTTCCATTGTTGCCTGCATATCTGACAATCTGTTATTCGGGCGCAGGCTCACCTGCGCCGGATTCTGCATCATTTGGTTGCGTTGTATGCGTTAACCGCCTCCGCAACCACGTCGCTGCTGGCATCCAGACCGGAGATCTGCGCCAGCGCAGCCTGCGCGCCTTTGTCATCAATCAGCTGAGCCAGCTCAATCGCCTGCGGGTCCTGCTCGCTGCGGTAGTGCATCGCGGCAGCAATCCCTTTCACCAGGTTGGCGTGCGGCAGGCCGTATTCCAGCGTGCCCAGCAGCGGTTTAATCAGGCGGTCGCCCGCGCTCAGCTTACGCAGCGGCTGACGGCCAACGCGCTCAACGTCATCTTTCAGATACGGGTTTTCAAAACGACCGAGGATTTTCTGGATGTATGCTGCGTGTTTATCAGCATCAAAACCGTAGCGTTTGATCAGCACCGCGCCGCTCTCTTCCATTGCGCCTTTGACCACCGCACGGATGTTCTCATCGAGGATCGCGTCGCGAATGGTCTGATGACCGGCCAATTTTCCGAGGTACGCGGTTATAGCATGCCCGGTGTTCAGCGTGAAGAGTTTACGTTCGACAAATGCCATCAGGTTATCAGTGAGTTCCATTCCCGGAATGGTCGGCAGCGCGCCCTTGAACTGGGTTTTATCGACGATCCACTCGCTGAAGGTTTCCACGGTCACTTCCAGCGGATCGTTGGTGGCGGATTCGGACGGCGGAACGATGCGGTCTACGGCGGAGTCCACAAACCCGACGTGCGCTTCAACCCAGGCTTTATCTTCCTCTGCAACGGCGGCAAGAACGTGGCCTTTCAGCTGCGTGGTGCCGCGCACCATGTTTTCACAGGCGATGATGTTCAGCGGTGTTTCAATGCCCTGTGCTTTACGCTTCGCCAGGCCTTTTGCGACCGCCGGGGCGATGCGTTCGAGCACTACCGGCCCTACGGCTGTGGTGACCAGGTCAACGTTTGCGATGAGGTCAATCACGTCGTCGCCAATGCTGCTCACCGCGTTCACGCCAGAAACCGTTTCAACCTGCTCGTTTTCACCGACTACATGTACCTGATAGCTATGACGGGCGTTCAGGGCATCCAGAACCACCTGATTCACATCGGCGAATGTCAGGGTAATGCCCGCGTCTGCCAGCAGTTTACCGATAAAGCCACGACCAATATTACCTGCGCCAAAATGTAATGCTTTCATAGTATTAACCTTCATCAATGTTTTTACCCGAGAGGGCTGGGGTGAGAAACGTTTTCCCCTCACCCTAGCCCTCTCCCCGTCGGGGAGAGGGAAGAGACGCTGTTATTTGTTGAGCAGCGCCAGCACTTCTTCAACGCTGGTGGTATTAGCCAGACGCTCGATGACCGTTTCATCATCCAGGGCGTTGGTCAGGCTGGTAATCACCTGAATGTGCTCGTTGTTGCGAGCGGCGATACCAATCACCAGACGGGCGATGTCGTCTTCTTCTTCACCGAAGCGCACGCCGTCAGGATACTGACAGAACACCACGCCGGTTTTCAGCACGCGGTCTTTCGCTTCAACCGTACCGTGCGGAACCGCGATGGATTCACCCAGGTAGGTTGGCGTCAGCTTTTCACGCTCCAGCATCGCGTCAACGTATTCAGGCTGAACGTAGCCACCTTTCACCAGCTGCTCACCGGCGAAGCGAATCGCCTCTTCTTTATTGGTCGCGGTGCGGCCGAGGAAGATGTTTTCCGCGCCCAGTCTGAACAGATGCGCGTTGCTCTCGTCAAAGCTGTCTTGCAGGCTGGAGCGCACCTTCACTTCGTTATCTTCATGGCGCTGGGCCGCAACCAGACGTTCGGTCAGGCTGGTGTACAGGCCGCTGTCCAGGAAGTTGGTCAGGGAAATGTGCTGCGCCTGCGGCACCTGACGCATAGCGCGCTCGGTCAGATCGCGGTGCGTGATCACCAGGTCAACGTCCGGCGGCAGGTTGTTAATCGCGCTGTTGGTCACGGAGATGTTGGTCAGACCCGCATCCTGCACTTTCTTACGCAGCACGCCAGCACCCATTGCGCTTGAGCCCATACCGGCGTCGCAGGCAACGATGATTTTACGCACGTGGCTCAGGTCGTTAGAGACATCGCCAGCCGCCAGCGGCGTAGCGCCTTTGGATTCAGCCTTCATGTCGTGCATACGGCGGGTTGCCGCTTCGATATCGTCGTCTTCCTTCACCTTGCTGGTTTTCAGCAGGATAGCGGATGCCACGAAGGAGACCGCCATCGCCGCACAGATCGCCGCAATGTTCGCGAAGTACGCGCCTTTCGGGGTCATCGCCAGCACCGCCAGGATAGAGCCCGGAGAAGCAGGGGAGACCAGACCGCCGCCCAGCACGCTCAGAGTGAACACGCCGGTCATACCGCCGAGGATAACGGCCAGGATAAGACGCGGGTTCATCAGCACGTACGGGAAGTAAATTTCGTGGATACCGCCCAGGAAGTGGATGATAGCCGCGCCGCCAGCAGACTGTTTCGCGCTGCCGCGACCGAAGAACATGTACGCCAGCAGAACGCCCATGCCCGGACCCGGGTTGGCTTCAATCAGGAAGAAGATGGACTTGCCGAGATCGTGAGACTGCTGAATACCCAGCGGGGAGAAGATACCGTGGTTGATGGCGTTATTAAGGAACAGGATTTTCGCCGGTTCAACGAAGATAGACGCCAGCGGCAGCATGTCGTGCGCCACCATGAAGTTAACGCCCGCTGCCAGCAGTTTGGACAGCACTTCAACCGCCGGACCAATGCCGAGGAACGCCAGAATCGCGAGGATCATCCCGATGATGCCCGCGGAGAAGTTGTTCACCAGCATTTCGAAGCCGGACTTGATCTTGCCATCAACCCAGACGTCGAATTTCTTAATCGCCCAGCCGCCCAGAGGACCGGCAATCATCGCACCGAGGAACATCGGCATATCCGCACCGACGATCACGCCCATGGTTGTGATGGCACCCACGACGCCACCGCGGTCACCGCCCACCAGACGACCACCGGTATAACCGATGAGCAGCGGCAGCAGGTATGTGATCATTGGGCCAACAAGTTTCGCCAGCGTTTCGTTAGGCAACCACCCTGTCGGAATAAACAATGCGGTGATAATACCCCACGCGATAAACGCGCCGATATTTGGCATCACCATGTTGCTGAGGAAACGACCAAAGCTTTGCACTTTGATCTTGAAATCGGATGACATAAAACACCCCTTCTTATGTTTACGCTTAGGCTTATGGCCCGAGGTTTATCGTTAATGTGCGGCGGCAGAGGTAGCCGGGCCCTGTTCTGATGCTGTGAAATCTGGCACTGAATCGTTCAACTGTCCAGACAGCGAAATTTTGTGTGATCGCAGTCACGTAAATGTAGGGGGTGTGGTGATTAATGAAGTGATGGTGATCACATAATGAGTGTGTAAAAAAAATACATCGCGCAAAATTACGCCAGATTGGCGTGCTTTTTGTGATAAATATCACATTTCTAAGTTGGCGGTTTGTTTCTGGATTGTGACTTGATTCACAAAATATTTTTATACGGATTCCTCCCGTATCGCCTGAGGTCAGGAATGCGATACGCATACCTGCCTTTTTTCACGACGTGATCCATACTGACCTCTTTGTGGGCATTAAGGATAAGCAATGAAACTCATCGGCAGTTATACCAGTCCTTTCGTGCGTAAGATTTCGATTCTCCTGCTGGAGAAAGGGATTGAATTTGAATTCGTGAATGAACAGCCCTACAACGCTGAGAACGGCGTTGCGCAGTACAACCCGCTGGGTAAAGTTCCGGCGCTGGTCACGGACGAGGGTGACTACTGGTTTGATTCCCCGATCATTGCGGAATACATCGAGCTGCTTGGCGTTGCGCCAGCCATGCTGCCGGCGGATCCAAAAGCGGCGCTGGCGGTGAAGCAAATTGAAGCGCTGGCCGATGGCATTATGGACGCAGCGTTAACGTCCGTGCGCGAGCAGGCGAGGCCCGCCGCACAGCAGTCAGAGGATGAACTGCTGCGTCAGCGAGAAAAAATTAGCCGCAGCCTGGATAGGTGTGAACAGCTGATCCGCGACGGTAAAATCCAAAGCGATAGCCTGAATCTGGCGACGATCGCCATCGCCTGCGCCATTGGCTACCTCAATTTCCGCCGGGTCTCGCCTGGGTGGTGCGTGGATCGCCCGCTGCTGGTTAAGCTGGCGGAGACGCTCTTCCAGCGCGAAAGTTTTGCCCGCACCGAACCACCAAAGGCTTGATGCGGGTTATAACACTTCCCGGCAGGAGGCGGTACAATCCCCCCACATGTTAACTCCCTCTCCCGTCGGGAGGGGGGAAGATATTTACTCGCCAGGCGCATTCATGACTACTCATCATTCCCTCTACAGCCAGATCCCCGCAACCGATCGTCTGCTTCGTGACCCGCGCATAGCCGTGGTGCTGGCGCAGTTTGGCCATACAGCAACGGTCGACATGCTACGCCAGCTTCAGGATGACGCGCGCCGTCATATTCAGGCTGAGAACGCGCTTCCTGGCTGGTGCATGGCGTGGGAGCAGGAAGTTGAACGGAGGCTGAATGAGCGCGCGCAAAGCGCGTTGCGCCCGGTCATTAACCTGACGGGCACGGTTCTGCACACCAATCTGGGCCGTGCACAACAGGCGGAAGAGGCGATACAGGCCGTCACCCGGGCCATGCGCTCGCCGGTGACGCTGGAGTACGATCTGGACGGCGCCGGGCGCGGGCATCGCGATCGCGCGCTGGCCGATCTGCTCTGCCAGATCACCGGCGCGGAAGATGCCTGCATTGTGAATAACAACGCGGCGGCGGTGCTGTTGATGCTGGCGGCTACCGCGAGCGGGAAAGAGGTTGTCGTCTCTCGCGGCGAGCTGGTGGAAATCGGTGGGGCATTTCGTATTCCGGATGTCATGCGCCAGGCGGGGTGCATGCTGCATGAAGTGGGCACAACCAACCGTACCCATGCGAAAGATTATTGCGCGGCGGTGAATGAAAACACCGCGCTGCTGATGAAAGTGCATACCAGCAATTACCATATCGAGGGGTTCACCAAAACGGTGGATGAAGCCGAGCTGGCTGCCATTGGGCGCGAGCTTAACGTGCCGGTGATCGCCGATCTCGGCAGCGGGTCGCTGGTGGATATGCGCCAGTACGGTCTGCCGAAAGAGCCGATGGTGCAGGAAATGGTTGCCGCGGGCGTAAGCCTGGTCAGTTTCTCTGGCGATAAACTGCTGGGCGGACCGCAGGCGGGGATCATCGTCGGCAGGCGCGAGCTGATTGCGCAGCTACAGCAACATCCGCTGAAGCGCGCCCTGCGGGCTGATAAAATGACGCTGGCCGCGCTGGAAGCCACGCTGCGGCTCTATCTTCATCCGGAGAAACTGGCTGACCGCCTGCCCACGTTGCGTCTGCTAAGCCGTAATGCAGCCTCCATCCGCGCGCGGGCGGAAGCGCTACTGCCGCAGGTTGCTCCTCACTACCCTGAATTTGATGTTCGTATCGAGCCCTGTCTGTCGCAAATTGGCAGCGGCTCGCTGCCCGTGGACAGATTACCGAGCGAAGCGCTGACGTTCACCCCGCGCGACGGACGCGGAAGCCAGCTTGAGGCGCTGTCGGCGCGCTGGCGTGCATTACCGACGCCGGTGATTGGCCGTATCGGTGATGGCCGCATGTGGCTGGATTTACGCTGTCTGGAAGATGAAGTGCGGTTTCTGGAGATGATGTTGAAATGATTATTGCCACCGCCGGTCACGTTGACCACGGCAAAACCACGTTATTGCAGGCCATTACGGGCGTAAATGCCGATCGCCTGCCGGAAGAGAAAAAGCGCGGCATGACCATTGACCTGGGATACGCCTACTGGCCGCTGCCCGATGGTCGCGTGCTGGGCTTTATCGACGTGCCCGGCCACGAGAAGTTTTTGTCCAATATGCTCGCGGGCGTGGGCGGTATCGATCACGCTCTGCTGGTGGTCGCGTGCGATGACGGGGTGATGGCGCAAACGCGCGAGCATCTGGCGATCCTGCAACTGACGGGCAGCCCGCAGCTGACCGTCGCCCTCACCAAAGCGGACCGTGTGGATGAGGCGCGTATCGATGAGGTGCGTAAAGAGGTGCTGGCGACGCTCGATGAATACGGTTTTAAAGATGCGTCACTGTTTGTCACCGTGGCGACAGAAGGCCGCGGTATCGACGCCCTTCGCGACCATTTGCAGCAGATCCCGTCTCGTGAGCATGCCAGCCATCACCGTTTCCGTCTGGCGATCGACAGGGCGTTCACCGTAAAAGGTGCTGGGCTGGTGGTGACCGGCACCGCGCTGAGCGGCGAAGTGAACGTGGGCGATACCCTGTGGCTAACGGGCGTAAATAAACCGATGCGCGTGCGCGGACTTCACGCGCAAAACCAGCCGGTGGAACGGGCCCATGCCGGGCAGCGTATCGCCCTGAACGTTGCCGGGGATGCCGGGAAAGAGCAGCTCAACCGTGGTGACTGGCTGATGGCTGACGCGCCGCCAGAACCTTGCGGGCGGGCGATAGTCTCTCTCCAGACCCACACGCCGCTGACCCAGTGGCAGCCGCTGCACATTCACCACGCGGCCAGCCATATCACCGGGCGCGTGTCGCTGCTGGAAAACGATCTTGCCGAGCTGGTGTTCGACTCCCCGCTCTGGCTGGCGGATAACGACCGCCTGGTCCTGCGCGATATTTCGGCGCGGGAAACGCTGGCGGGCGCGCGCGTGGTCATGCTTAATCCGCCCCGTCGCGGCAAGCGTAAGCCCGAGTATTTACAGTGGCTGGGCGCGCTGGCGAAGGCCCGCGATGATAAGTCTGCGTTAGATATCCACCTTGAACGTGGTGCGGTGGATCTGGCTGCGTTCGCCTGGGCGCGCCAGCTCAGCGGCGAAGGATTGCGGCTTCTGACGCAGGAGCCAGGTTTTATTCAGGCCGGTAACAGCCTGCTGAACGCGCCGGTGGCGGCGCGCTGGCAGCGTAAGGTGCTGAGCACGCTGGCCACCTACCATGAACAGCATCAGGATGAGCCAGGCCCGGGTCGTGAGCGTCTGCGGCGCATGGCGTTGCCGATGGAAGACGACGCGCTGGTGCTGCTGCTGATTGAAAACATGCGCGCCAGCGGCGCGATCGCAAGCCACCACGGCTGGCTGCACCTGCCGGAACACAAGGCGGGTTTTACCGTCGAGCAGGACGCGGTGTGGCAAAAGGTGGCGGCGCTGTTTGGCGATGAACCGTGGTGGGTACGCGATCTGGCGCGTGAAACCCATACCGATGAGCAGCTAATGCGTCAGGTACTGCGCCATGCGGCCCAGCAGGGCATGATTGTGGCGATCGTGAAAGATCGTTATTACCGCAACGATCGGATCGTGGCGTTTGCGAACCTGATCCGCGAGCTGGATCATGCGCGCGGATCGACCTGCGCCGCCGACTTCCGCGATCGGCTGAACGTGGGACGCAAGCTGGCGATTCAGATCCTGGAGTACTTCAACCGCATCGGGTTTACGCGTCGTCGCGGCAATGACCATGTGCTCCGCGACGCGCAGTTATTTCCGTAAGCGTTAAGCGCTGCGCGCCTGCTTCTGCTTAGCCAGCCAGACCGCACCCAGCCTTCCCGCCTGGTTGCCCAGCTCGCAGGGGAGGATGGGCACCCGGAGCGCCTCCCACTCCTCGAATCGCTGTAAGTATTTATCCAGCAGGAGATAAATTTTCTCCTGCTCGCTAATGCCGCCGCCAATCAGCACCGCCTGCGGATCGAACATAGAGATCACGCTGTAGATACCGCGCGACAGACAGTGCGCCCACTCTTCAATGGCTTCGCGCAGATGCACGTCGCTGTCCATGCGTTTAAACAGCTCCTCGCCGTCAGGCATTTCATCTTCCGACACGGCCAGAGCGCGGCGGCAGGCTTTCATCAGGCCGCTGGCGGAGGCCACTTCATGCATCGGTTCGCCCTCATTGCCCACGGGCAGCACGCCAAATTCACCCGCCCGATAGTGCGATCCGCGGTAGAGATCGCCCTCCATGACGATACCGCCGCCGATGCCGGTACCGATGGTGATGCAGACGAAATGCTCATAGTCCTTGCCCGCGCCCTGCCAGCGCTCGCCCAGCGCCGCGCAGTTGGCATCGTTTTCGATTGTCACGGGGAGATCGGTCAGCTGTGCGAACAGTTCGCACAGGTTTTCGCCGTCAAGATAGTCCAGCGCCCCGGCTTTGGCCGCTTCGCCGGTGTGGTGATTGATGTGTCCCGGAAAACTCACGCCAATGCCGGCGATCTCGTGCTCCTGGCAGTACTTATCCACCACCGCTTTCCACTTCTCTTTGAAGGTGCTTTCATCGTCCGGCGTATCATATTCATCGGATGTCAGTTCTTCGCCGTTTTCGTTAATTACGCCGTGTTTGATGTGGGTTCCACCCACGTCAAAGCCGATAAATAGCTGCATTGCATCGTTCCTCATGTGCCCCTGAACTATTAATTATGGCTCCGGCGGCAGAAACGAAACGTAAAGTACGGTAATCCGTGATGCGGCTCGTAAACCCGCTACCCGCTGGCGAGAAAATCACCAGCCGGAACTACCCTTGTTGTACACCTACTGCAAGGAGACGGTCATGACAAACAATCCTCCCTCATCGCGTATCCAGCCTGGCGAGTATGGTTTTCCCCTTAAGCTCAAGCCCCGCTATGACAACTTTATCGGTGGTGACTGGGTGGCGCCCGTCGACGGTGAATACTATTCCAACCTGACGCCCGTCACCGGCCAGCCGTTATGTAAAATTGCCAGTTCGGGCAAGCGGGATATTGATTTAGCGCTGGATGCGGCACATAAGGTGAAGGATAAATGGGGACAGACCTCCGTGCAGGACAGGGCGGCCATTTTGTTCAAAATCGCTGACCGGATGGAGCAGAATCTGGAGCTGCTGGCAACGGCAGAAACGTGGGACAACGGCAAGCCGATCCGCGAAACCATGGCGGCGGACGTCCCGCTGGCGATTGACCATTTCCGCTATTTTGCCTCCTGCATTCGTGCTCAGGAGGGTGGGATCAGCGAGGTCGACAGCGACACCGTGGCGTATCACTTCCACGAGCCGCTGGGCGTGGTGGGGCAAATCATTCCCTGGAACTTTCCGCTGCTGATGGCGAGCTGGAAAATGGCCCCCGCGCTGGCGGCGGGCAACTGCGTTGTGCTGAAACCCGCGCGCTTAACCCCGCTTTCGGTGCTGCTGCTGATGGAGGTGATTGGCGATCTGTTGCCGCCGGGCGTCATTAACGTGGTCAACGGGGCCGGGGGCGAAATTGGGGAATATCTTGCCACCTCAAAACGTATCGCCAAAGTGGCGTTCACCGGCTCAACGGAAGTGGGTCAGCAGATCATGCAGTACGCGACCCAGAACATCATTCCGGTCACGCTCGAGCTGGGCGGCAAATCGCCGAACATCTTCTTTGCCGACGTAATGGATGAAGAGGATGCCTTCTTCGACAAAGCGCTGGAAGGGTTTGCGCTGTTCGCGTTCAACCAGGGTGAAGTCTGTACCTGCCCGAGCCGCGCGCTGGTGCAGGAATCCATTTATGAGCGTTTTATGGAGCGGGCGATCCGGCGCGTGGAGTCGATCCGCAGCGGTAACCCGCTGGATAACGTCACCCAGATGGGGGCACAGGTATCGCATGGCCAGCTGGAAACCATCCTCAACTATATCGATATCGGTAAAAAAGAGGGGGCCGATGTGCTGACCGGCGGACGCCGTAAGGTACTGGGCGGCGATTTACAGGAGGGCTACTACCTTGAGCCGACCATCCTGTTCGGTCAGAACAACATGCGTGTATTCCAGGAGGAAATTTTTGGGCCGGTGCTGGCGGTCACGACGTTTAAAACCATGGACGAGGCGCTGGAGCTCGCCAACGACACGCAGTATGGCCTGGGGGCGGGCGTCTGGAGCCGTAACGGTAATCTGGCCTACAAAATGGGCCGCGGCATTCAGGCCGGTCGCGTGTGGACCAACTGCTATCACGCCTATCCAGCTCATGCGGCGTTTGGCGGCTACAAGCAGTCGGGCATCGGGCGTGAAACCCATAAGATGATGCTGGAGCACTACCAGCAAACGAAATGTCTGTTGGTCAGCTACTCCGAAAAACCGCTGGGGCTGTTTTAAACTTCCGGCTCAGGCCGTCGCGGATGGCCTGAGCCGGGTTAAAGCCGGGTGGCGGCTTCGCCTTACCCGGCCTACGATAGTGGCCGCATTTTTATTTGCAACATGACAATCTTCCCTCTTCTTTTCTCGATGCCTCTTCCTGTTTCGCTAAAGTCTGGCTGCGCTGCCGTTTTTAATGCGGTAGTCTCATTCAACCCAGTAGCGAAGGTGTGTATCATGTGTATAATCAGGGAAGGATTGGGATGTGAAAAGTGCGGATATCATTACTGTTCTGGTTAGCCATGGCTGGAAATGTGTAAGAACGAAGGGAAGCCATCATCAGTTTCGCCATCCAGTGCAAAAAGGATTGGTTACCGTCCCACATCCTAAAAAGGACATTAAACCAGGCACTCTCGCACAAATCTGGCGACAGGCGGGAATTAAACACTGATATCAGGAGTAGTTATGTTTTATCCGGCTTACATTCATTCTGATTCCGACGGTAGCGCCAGTGGTTTCTTTCCTGACGTTCCGGGGTGTTTTTTTGCGGGGGATTCACTGGATGATGCTTTTCAGGACGCACGTGATGCATTAACTGCCCATTTTGAAGCGTTGTTTGAAATGGATGAAATGTTGCCACTTCCGGGTATGGTTGAAGCGCATCTGGCAAGTCATCCGGAGAATTTCATTGGCGGGCAATGGTTGCTGGTGGATATCAATATGAAACAGTTTGAAGGCAAAGTAGAGCGCATCAATATTACGATACCTCGCCGTTTGCTGGTGAAGATTGATTCCTTTGTCAGCGAGCATCCACAATTTACTAACCGAAGTGCTTTTCTTGCAGAGGCAGCACGGCGTGTGCTGCCGTAGCATTCACCCTCTCCCGTGGGAGAGGGTTGGGGTGAGGGCAACAGGCCACAGTTAATTAGCTTTCATCCACCCATATCCGCATTTCCCCTAAGCTAAAAGTATCCGCGCCCGCTCTTTGACCCACAGCATCCTTAACGCTTCGCACGCAAGGTATGATGCGCTAACGATAATTTAACGGACTGACTTTTAACCTGCGCGAGGCGTTATCCATGAACCGATTTATCATGGCGGATCCTGAAAAATGCATCGGATGCCGCACCTGCGAGGTGGCGTGCATGATGTCGCATGAAAGCACCGCCGCGCCAGACGCGTTTACGTCACGGATCCGGGTGGTTAAGGGGAACGCTTTCACCACGGCTGTAGGTTGCCATCAGTGTGAAGATGCGCCCTGTGCCAATGTCTGCCCGACGCAGGCCATTCGCCGCGCTGCGAGAGCGTGGCTCGTTGAGCAATCGCGCTGTATCGGCTGCAAAAGCTGTATGGTGGCGTGCCCGTTCGGGGCAATGCAGGTTCGGGTCGTGGAAGGTCGCGTTCAGGCGCTGAAATGTGATTTGTGCGCGCATCGCGAGGGTGGGCCAGCCTGCGTTGAAGCCTGTCCTACCCACGCGCTGCGCTGCATCGATCCCGCCAGATTACGCGCGGAACGGGTGCGTAATCTGGCCTGAGGTCTTATTAACCCGCCTCGTGCCAGGCGTTCTCGATCTCTTCGGCGAGAATTTTCACTCCCGCTTCGATTTTTTCCGGGTCCGGGACGTAGTTCATGCGCATGCACTGGTGCGTGTGCGGCCACGGCTTATCCAGCCCCGGGAAGAAGTAATCTCCCGGCACCATCAGCACGCCACGCTTTTTCAGGCGCTGATAAAGCAGCTCTGTCGTAATGGGCAGATCCTTAAACCACAGCCACAGGAAAATTGCCCCTTCCGGTTTATGGATCAGGCAGCGTTCTTCCGGTAAGTAGCGGCGAAGAATGGCGATGGTTTCCTGAACGCGCTGAGCGTAAAACGGCTTGATCACCTCATTCGACAGGCGCAGCAGGTCGTTGCGTCTGATCATCTCGCACATCATGGCCGGGCCGATCCCGCCAGGCGAAAGGCTGATAATGCCGTTCATGTTGGTAATGGCGGTAATGATCTTTTCGTTGGCGATAATGATACCGCAGCGGCTGCCCGGCAGGCCCAGCTTGGAAAGGCTCATGCAGAGGATGATGTTCGGGTTCCACAGCGGACTCGCTTCGCTGAAGATAATCCCCGGGAACGGGACGCCATAGGCGTTATCGATCACCAGCGGGATACCATGCTGATTCGCCAGCGCATCCAGCTTCATCAGCTCGTCGTCGGTGATCACGTTGCCCGTCGGGTTAGTAGGGCGTGACACGCAGATCATGCCCGTCTCTTCACCGATATGCAGATGTTCAAAATCAACGTGATATTTGAACTGGCCCTCTGGCAGCAACTCGATATTCGGGCGTGCGGAAACAAACAGGTCTTCTTCGAGGCCGGCATCGGCGTAGCCGATATACTCCGGTGCCAGCGGGAACAACACTTTTTTCGTGCTGCCGTCGGCGCGGCGTCCGGCGAACAGATTAAATAAGTAGAAAAACGCGCTCTGACTGCCGTTTGTCAGTGCAATATTCTGTGGTTCGATATCCCAGCCCAGCGCTTCCCGCAGCATCGATGCCAGAAGCGTCAGCAGTTCTGTTTTACCCTGAGGGCCGTCGTAATTACACAGCGCATCGGTTGCTTTACCGTTTTCCAGCATGTCTGCCAGTAGCGCCTGGAAGTAGGTGTTCATCTCCGGAATCTGAGCCGGGTTTCCGCCGCCGAGCATGATAGCACCGGGGGTGCGCAGCCCGTCGTTGAGGTCCTCCATCAGGCGGGTAATGCCTGAATGGCGGGTAAATTTATCGCCGAATTGTGAAAACGTCATAGCAGGTGATCTGTCGGGCTTAATATGAAAGGCAGTAACCATAACGCCAGCACCGTGTTGGTGCAAATCGGCGGATGTGGTCGGATTTGTTGTTTTGTATGGCGGAGCGGGATTGATGTAGTGAATTGTTCTACTGATTACCCGCCCACACCACCATCACCTTATCGCCCTTATGCTCGCGTACAAATCCGTACCCCTCTTTCAGCGACAGCGTGGTTTGCTTGCCTTCACCCATTGCCGGATGACGGGCGCGGAACTGCCCCAGAAGCTGCCAGTGGGCGACAGTTAACGCCTGTTTACCCGTTACGTCCTGCCAGTTCATATCCGAACGGGTTCCCTGTAGCGGATCGGAGCCCGTCGGACCAAATGGACGCTCTGATTCATCGCCGTAATAGATTTGCACGCTTCCCGGCGCCAGCAGCAGTAGCTCAGCGGCGCGCTGGCCTCCTTCACGGAACAGTCGCGTATCGTGGGAGGAGAGATAGCTCAGCACGTTAAAGCTTTGCAGTTTTTCGGCCATTTGCTGCCAGGTCAGATCCATATCCGCCAGACAGTCCACCGCTTTCGCCGCCTGCTCCTGATAGTCAAAATTGATCATCGCATCAAAGCCGTGGCGATAATAATCGCTCTGCATCACGCCGTGACCCCAGGATTCACCGGTCATCCAGAATGGCGCATCGTCGAGTTTTTTGTCCGGGTTGGCGGCTTTCCACGCGACCAGCGCCTGGCTGGCCTGCTCCTTCAGCTGCTGCCAGGCTTCAGGCTCAACGTGTTTAGCGGTATCGACCCGGAAACCGTCGATGCCGTAGTCACGTACCCACTGGCTGAGCCAGTGGGTCAGGTAATCTCGCGGCGTGAAGTTCGTCATCACTATCGCGTTGGTGTCGGGTTTGTGTTGATAAAAGTTCGGCAGACCTGACGGGATCTTAGATTCCGTTTTCAGATCCGGCAGAAACGCCAGGGACATCGTTAAATCGTCAAAGCCGGGGTTGTCATAATCGCCGATATCGGTGCGGATCCATTTTTTTCCCCACCATTTTTCCCATGCAGCTTTATCACTGAAATTGATGTAATCATTGAAGCTGTGCCAGCTTTGACCCGCGCCTGGCTTCCAGTCAGTCCAGCGTTCGCCGAGCGTTTTCTTCAGCTCATCACCCTGCAAATACAACGCGCCAAACTGATACTCCTGCATATCGGCAAGAGTCGCATAGCCCGCGTGGTTCATGACAACGTCAAACAGGACGCGGATACCGCGCCGGTGCGCTTCGTCGACAAGCTGGCGCAAATCCTCTTCGCTGCCCATGTTGGCGTCGAGCTTCGTCCAGTCCTGAGTGTAATAGCCGTGATAGGCGTAGTGAGGGAAATCCCCCTTGGTGCCGCCGCCCACCCAGCCGTGGATCTGCTCCAGCGGAGAACTTATCCAGAGCGCATTCACGCCCAGTTGCTGGAGGTAATCCAGTTTGCTGGTAAGCCCTTTAAGATCGCCGCCGTGGAACGTCCCTATCTCCTGCATACCGTCTTTATGGCGGCCATAGCTGTTATCGTTGGCAGGGTCGCCATTCACGAAGCGATCGGTCAGCACGAAATAGACGGTGGCGTTTTGCCAGCTGAACGGCGCGGGTTTGTCCGTCTCGGCGCGCTCAAGCAGCAGCAGGCCATTGCTGTTGGCGGCTGGCTGAAGCGTGACGTTGCCATTTTCAACGGTCGCGGTCTGTTTGCTGTAAAAATCACGCACCACCGTTCCTTCCGGGAAGGTGTTTGCTACGTCGAGCGTAAGCGGTTTACCGTCCCACTTCGGGCACTGGCGGGTGACGTCAGCGACAGGCTGTGGCGCCGCGCTTTGTACCGTCAGCATCAGGGTTGGCGTTCCCGAGCGCGTATCAATACGCATCTGATAAACGCCGTCACGGAATAACCGCCACTGCGGCGGAGTGCCTTCGCACGGTTTGAGCGACAGCATCTCGTTGAGCTTAATGGCCTCTGTCGGCTGCCAGCACGCGTTGTCAAGACTCAACGTCAGTGGACGGGTACCCTTCGCAAGCTTTGCCTGGCTGGTAAAGACGCCGGTACCTTCAGCGTTAAACGCGTCAAATCCCGGCGATGACCAGTCGGCATGCGCGAGTGCGGGTAACATCAGAACAGCTAATGCAGTGCGTTTCATTCCATTTTCCTGTCGCGGCATTTTTGACCAGTGTGCCATTCGGCTCAGGGGAAAAACTCCTCCTATGAGGCTTTCTGCCAGGAGGACGCGAAGGGATGAGTGATCCCGCGCAAAATTAGGCTGTTATCTGCGATATCGCACACATTTTTCCGGTGTTGATGCTTTAATGAGCACGTTTCGAATGACATAGTTTCGGAATTGGACTATTTATATACGTGCTCTTGAAGACTATTTTTGGTACGATTTGAGATTCCGCTCTCAAATTTTGAAGAAAATAAGGTGTTGGAATGCTTATATCCGACCAGGAGACCTAATGATATCGACTCCCATTCGACGATATGGGGCCGCGATACTCATGTTACTCACCATGGCATTTTCAGGTGAGGTGCTTGCAAAGACGCACGCGGATACAACGAGTAAGAAAGCCCACGTAATAAAGACGACAAGCAGTAAGGTTAGCAGTAAACAAGAGTATTCTCGCAATAGTGCAAAGAGTAGTTCACTTCCTGATTTGCGAAAATACCCTTCCGGGACACCACGAAAGAAAGCGTTTCTCCGGACGGTAATGCCTTACATTAAAAGTCAAAATGCCGCGATTACTGCGGATCGTAACTGGCTGATTTCCAAACAGTACGATAGCCGCTGGTCGCCGTCTGAGCGCACGCGCCTGAAAGACATCGCCAAACGCTATAAAGTGAAGTGGGGCGGAAACACGCGTCGCGTGCCGTGGAACTCACTGTTAGAACGTGTGGACATCATTCCAGGCAGCATGGTGGCGACAATGGCCGCCGCCGAAAGCGGTTGGGGGACCTCGAAGCTGGCCCGCAACAACAACAATCTGTTTGGCATGAAGTGCGCCAAAGGTCGTTGTACCAATGCACCCGGCAAGGTGAAGGGTTATTCACAGTTTGAATCGGTGAAAGATTCCGTGAATGCCTACGTGGTGAACCTGAACACCCACCCGGCCTACTCCTCGTTCCGTAAGTCACGCGCCCAGCTGCGTAAAGCGGATCAGGAAGTGACGGCTACGGCGATGATCCACAAGCTGAAAGGGTATTCCACTCAGGGACAGCGTTATAACAACTATCTGTTCTCGATGTACCAGGATAACCAGCGTCTGATTGCCGCGCACATGTAATGAAAAACGCCTTCCACTGGAAGGCGTTCTCTTTTCTAGAGCAGGACTTCACTGTACCGTTCCCGGTACTCCTTCGGCGTGGTGTCATACTCTTTCCTGAACACCGAATAGAAATACTGTAGCGACGGGTAGCCGCACATCTGTGAAATCTCGTTGATCGACAGCGAGGTGGAGATCAGCAGACTGCGCGCTTTCTCCAGCTTTTCCGCATGGATCACGGCATGTATCGTCTCACCCACTTCCTCTTTGAAGCGCTTCTCCAGATTCGAACGTGAAATCCCGACCGAATCCAGCACCTGATCGACCTTAATACCTTTGCAGGCATGATTGCGAATGTAGTGCATCGCCTGAATCACGGCCGGATCGTTTAAGGAACGGTAGTCGGTAGAGCGGCGCTCGACCACGCGAACGGGCGGAACCAGCAGACGCTGGAGCGGCAGGGATTCGTTGTCTAACAGTCTGTGCAGCAGCTTCGCAGCCTGATAGCCCATCTGCCGCGTACCCTGCGCCACGGATGACAGCGCCACGCGCGACAGATAGCGCGTAAGCTCTTCGTTATCGATACCAATCACGCACAGCTTTTCAGGCACCGGAATATGCAAATGCTCGCACACCTGCAATACGTGGCGGGCGCGGGCGTCCGTCACGGCGATAATGCCTGTCTGGGGCGGCAGCGTTTGCAGCCAGTCAGCCAGCCGGTTTTGCGCGTGCTGCCAGTTTTCTGGCGCGGTTTCCAGTCCCTGATAAACGACGCCGCGATACTTCTCCTGGGCAACCAGCTGGCAGAACGCATACTCACGCTCCATTGCCCAGCGTTTTCCGCTGGTGGCGGGCAAACCGTAAAACGCAAAACGGTGTACGCCTTTCTCCTTTAAATGGAGGAAAGCGGTCTCGACCAGGGCATGGTTATCGGTGGCGATGTAGTGAACAGGGGGATAATGTTCCGGTGAATGGTATGAGCCGCCAACGCCCACGATAGGAACGTCGACGCCACACAGCAGCTGTTCAATGACGGGGTCGTCAAAGTCAGCGATGACCCCGTCTCCCAGCCAGTCCTTAATGTTCTCCAGACGGGTACGGAAATCTTCTTCGATGAAAATATCCCATTCGGATTGCGACGCCTGCAAATATTCACCAACCCCTTCAACCACCTGACGGTCATAGGCTTTGTTGGCATTGAATAACAACGTAATGCGGTGACGCTTTTCAAACATGGCTCACTTTCCCAAATTAGTCACGATACGGTTCTCAGGCGCGCCGCTTGGTGGCAGAGTCCATCCAGACTGCCAGCAAAAGAATGGCTCCCTTGACGATATACTGCCAAAACGTCGGCACGTCCATCATACTCATCCCGTTATCCAGCGAAGCCATAATAAATGCGCCCATCACCGCACCCGCCACGCTGCCAATGCCCCCGGCGAGGCTGGTTCCGCCAATTACGCAGGCGGCGATGGCGTCCAGCTCGGCAATATTACCGGCAGACGGAGAACCCGCACCCAGTCGCGAGCTGAGGATCA
This sequence comes from Enterobacter cloacae complex sp. I2, assembly GCF_014896205.1. Lineage (NCBI taxonomy): Bacteria > Pseudomonadati > Pseudomonadota > Gammaproteobacteria > Enterobacterales > Enterobacteriaceae > Enterobacter > Enterobacter cloacae complex sp. I2. The sequence continues at coordinate 19,360 of NZ_JADBRA010000030.1, read as the reverse complement.
GCCCCGCGATGGCTACCATCAGCCCGTTGATGGCAAAGACGGCGAGTTTGGTGCGCTCCACGTTAATGCCGGACAAACGCGCGGCTTCCAGGTTGCCGCCGATGGCATAAATGCGGCGGCCGAAAGCGGTACGTGTGGCCATAAACATCCCACCTAACAGCAGCAGCGCCAGCAGCAGAACGGGCGTCGGGACGCCACGATAATCGTTGAGCAGCCAGATGGCACCCAGCACAATCACGGCGGTAAGCGCCTGACGGCCCACCACCGAGGTAGAAGCAGGGGAGGCCAGACCCAGCGCCTGGCGACGCATGCGCCCCCGCCATTGCCACGCGACAAACGCCATCAGCCCAACCACGCCGATCGTAAAACCGACGCCATCAGAGAGGTAGCTTTGGCCAATCTGGGACATAGAGGCGCTGGTGGGGGAGACGGTAGTGCCGTTGGTGATACCAATTAAAATGCCGCGAAAGGCCAGCATTCCCGCCAGGGTGACGATAAACGACGGAACTTTCCGGTAGGCCACCCACCAGCCGTTCCACGCCCCCAGCAGCAGACCCAGTACCAGCGTGACCGCAATCGTCAGCGGCAGCGGCCAGCCGAGCCAGACGTCAAAAATCGCCGCCACGCCGCCGAGCAGGCCCATCATTGACCCTACCGACAGGTCAATTTCCGCTGAGATGATCACGAAGACCATCCCCACCGCCAGAATGCCGGTGATGGCAGTCTGACGCAGCAGGTTAGAGACGTTACGTGCGCTCAGATAGGAGCCGTCGGTCATCCAGGTAAAGAACAGCATGATGACGATGATGGCGGCAATCATCACGAATACTTGTAGATTCAGCGATTTAAGTCCTGCGAACGCACCGGGCGTCGGAACAGCGACTTTGATATCAGACGGGTTGCTTTTCGACATGGCGTTCGCTCCTTAGGGCAGCTTCCATCACCTGCTCTTGCGTCAGGTTCTGGTTGTTCAGGTTGGCTTTGAGTTTCCCTTCATGCATGACCAGCACGCGGTCGCTCAGGCCCAGCACTTCAGGCAGTTCGGACGAGATAACAATGACGGCAATCCCTTGCTGCACCAGTTGATTAATCAGCTTGTAGATTTCGTACTTCGCGCCGATATCGATTCCCCGCGTGGGTTCGTCCAGAATTAAAATGCGCGGATTAAGCAGCAGGCAGCGCGCCAGAATCGCCTTTTGCTGGTTGCCGCCGCTCAGGCGTCCTATCGCCAGCTCTGGCGAGGACGTTTTCACCTTAAGCCTTGCGAGCGACTGGAGAATGCACTGCTGTTCTGCGGCATCGTCCAGGCTGCTCAGCGCGCCGGAAAACTGGCTGAGCGCCGCCAGCGTGATATTTTTTCCCACCGCCATAACCGGCACGATGCCGTCTTTTTTGCGGTCTTCGGGCACCATGGCAATGCCTCTGGCAATGGCCTGCTGGCAGTTGTCGATTTTTACCGGCTGACCGTCCACATAAATTTTGCCTTCCCAGCGCCCCGGCCAGACGCCAAACAGACACTGTACGGCCTCGGTTCTTCCGGCACCCACCAGGCCCGCAATGCCGAGAATTTCGCCTCGGTGCAGCGAGAAGGAGAGGTCATTCACGCGCTTGATATGGCGGTTAACGGGGTGCCACGCCGTCAGGTTTTCTACGCGCAGGATCTCTTCGCCAATCGCGTGCGGCTCGTTGGGATACAGCGCGGTGAGTTCGCGGCCCACCATCATGGTGATGATGTCATCCTCACTCATGCCTTTTGCCTCACGCGTGCCGATGTGCTGCCCGTCGCGGATGACGCAGATGGTGTCAGAAATGGCTTTCACCTCGTTAAGCTTGTGCGAAATATAGATGCAGGCGATACCGTGGTTTTGCAGGTCGCGGATGATATTGAGCAGAACGGCCGTTTCCTGTTCGGTGAGCGAGGCGGTTGGCTCGTCGAGGATCAGCAGGCGTACCTGTTTATTCAGCGCCTTGGCGATCTCCACCAGTTGCTGCTGGCCCAAACCTAAGTCGCCCACGCGCGTATCCGGTGAGATAGCCAGGCTCACCTGAGCCAGCAATTTTTCGCAGCGCAGCGTCATGGTGTCGTAATCCAGCACGCCGTGGCGTGAGAGTTCGGCCCCAAGAAAGATATTTTCCAGCACGCTTAGGTGCTTCACCAGCGCCAGCTCCTGGTGAATGATAGCGATGCCTTTACGCTCGGTATCGCGAATGTGCGTGGCCTGGAGCACCTCTCCGGCGAAGACGATTTCGCCCTCGTAGCTGCCGTGCGGGTAAATCCCACACAGCACCTTCATCAGCGTGGATTTCCCCGAGCCGTTTTCGCCGCACAGCGACATGACTTCGCCGGGATTCAGCCGCAGGCTGACGTTGTCGACCGCTTTCACCGTCCCGAAGGCTTTGGTGATGCTTTTCATTTCAAGTAAATAAGACATAACTGCTCCGCATAGCCCGACAGATGAACAGGGCAGGTCGATGCGCCCCCGCCGGGCAGGGGCTGCGCTGGATTACAGTTCACTCTTCTTATGGAAACCGTCTTTCACCACCGTGGCGTCAATGTTCTCTTTGTTGACTTCGATAGGGGTAAGCAGGCGAGCCGGTACGTCTTTCAGGCCGTTATTTAACGTTGCGTCTGCTTTAGGCTGTTGGTCATTGCCCAGCTCAACGGCAATTTCAGCAGCCGTATTGGCAAGCTCGGTAATGGGTTTATACACCGTCATGGTTTGGGTGCCCGCGATAATGCGTTTAACACCCGCAAGATCGGCATCCTGTCCGGAGATAGCGACTTTTCCGGCCAGACCCTGCGCGCTCAGCGCCTGAATGGCGCCACCCGCGGTGGCATCGTTAGAGGCCACGACCGCATCGATTTTATTGTTATTTGCGGTCAACGCGTTTTCCATAATTTTCAGCGCGTTTTCCGGTAACCAACCGTCAACCCACTGGTCGCCGACGACCTTAATTTTGCCCTCGTCGATATATGGCTTAAGCACCTTCATTTGTCCCTGGCGGAACAGCTTGGCGTTGTTATCCACAGGCGAACCGCCCATCAGGAAATAATTTCCTTGCGGCACCTTAGCGACCAGGCTTTTAGCCTGTAATTCACCCACTTTTTCATTGTCGAACGAAATATAATAATCAATATCCGCATTATTAATCATGCGGTCATAGGCCAGGACTTTTATGCCTTCCTGTTTAGCCTCTTTCACCACGTTGCTTAATACCTGGCCGTTATACGGGATAATGACCAGCACATCGACGCCACGGTTGATCATATTCTCGATTTGCGACATTTGCGTCTCTTCGTTGCCGTTAGCGGACTGAACGAACACCTCCGCGCCGAGGGATTCCGCTTTTTTAACAAAGATATCGCGATCTTTTTGCCAGCGCTCCAGGCGTAAATCATCAATCGCCATGCCGATTTTGACCTCTTTGGCATGGCCGGCAAAGCTTGCAAGCAGGAGAGTAGTGCAGAGCGTTAGGGTCAGGTTCTTTATCTTCATAATTATTAGGCCTTTTTGTAGGAGTATGTGTCGCTGAGATAAAAGAAACGTTCACTGCTGAGACGCAGCAAATTTTTAACGTGGAAAGGCCTGCTGGCAATTACAGATTTTTATCTTCTCATTACGATATTTGGTTTATTTCTGAATTTATGACCGCGATCGGATTTTAAAAAGCGTAACCTATTAATTACATTTGATTCTGGAATATGCGCCGAAAAATAGTTTGTCTGCACATTATTTTGCGAGCCAGCGCACAATTGTGCATTCTCTCAATAGCAGTGTGAAATAACGTAATTGAGCAACCCCCAATGTCTATTCACTATTACTCCAGAAGCAAGACCACGCCGCATACCCTGATTATGGAGCTCAATATGCAAGCTTATTTCGACCAACTCGATCGCGTTCGTTTCGAAGGCACGAAAACGACCAATCCTTTAGCATTTCGTCACTACAACCCGGATGAGCTGGTGCTGGGTAAGCGCATGGAAGATCACTTGCGCTTTGCCGCCTGCTACTGGCACACCTTCTGCTGGAACGGTGCTGATATGTTCGGCGTGGGCGCTTTTGACCGTCCATGGCAGCAGCCGGGCGAGGCCATTGAGCTGGCGAAGCGTAAAGCCGACGTCGCGTTCGAGTTCTTCCATAAGCTGAACGTGCCGTACTACTGTTTCCACGATGTGGACGTGTCGCCTGAAGGGGCATCGCTGAAAGAGTATCTGAACAATTTCGCGCAGATGGTCGATGTACTGGCTGAAAAACAGCAGCAAAGCGGCGTGAAGCTGCTCTGGGGGACGGCTAACTGCTTTACCAACCCTCGCTACGGTGCGGGTGCGGCAACCAACCCCGATCCGGAAGTCTTCAGCTGGGCGGCAACCCAGGTCGTGACTGCGATGAACGCCACGCATCAGCTGGGCGGCGAGAACTATGTTCTCTGGGGCGGTCGTGAAGGTTATGAAACGCTGCTGAATACCGACCTGCGTCAGGAGCGCGAGCAGATTGGTCGCTTTATGCAGATGGTTGTGGACCACAAACACAAAATCGGCTTCCGCGGCACGCTGCTGATTGAGCCTAAACCGCAGGAGCCAACCAAGCATCAGTACGACTACGATGTGGCCACCGTGTATGGCTTCCTGAAGCAGTTTGGTCTGGAAAAAGAGATCAAAGTGAATATTGAGGCTAACCACGCTACCCTGGCGGGCCACTCCTTCCATCACGAAATTGCCTCTGCGATTGCGCTGGGCATCTTCGGATCGGTGGATGCGAACCGCGGCGATCCGCAGCTGGGCTGGGATACCGACCAGTTCCCGAACAGCGTGGAAGAAAATGCGCTGGTAATGTACGAAATCATCAAAGCGGGCGGTTTCACCACCGGCGGCCTGAACTTCGACGCCAAAGTCCGTCGCCAGAGCACCGACAAATACGATCTGTTTTACGGGCATATTGGCGCGATGGACACCATGGCGCTGGCGCTGAAGGTGGCGGCCCGTATGATTGAAGACGGTGAGCTGGATAAACGCGTGGCGAAGCGTTACGGCGGCTGGAACAGTGAGCTGGGCCAGCAAATTCTGAAAGGTCAGTTATCGCTTGCGGAAATCGCGAAGTACGCTGAACAGCATCAGCTGGCCCCGCAGCATCAGAGCGGGCATCAGGAACTGCTGGAAAACCTGGTCAATCATTACCTCTTCGATAAATAACAGTATGCAGCATGCAGGCCCGGTAAGCGCATCGCCCCGGGCATTTCTGTCAAAGGAGCCACCACAATGTATATCGGGATCGATCTTGGCACGTCGGGTGTGAAAGCCATTCTGTTAAGCGAGCAGGGCGATGTGTTAGCAACCCAGACTGAAAAGTTGCAGGTTTCACGCCCGCATCCGCTTTGGTCGGAACAAGATCCGGAGCAGTGGTGGCAGGCGACGGACCGCGCGATGAAAGCCTTAGGCGAGCAGCACAGCCTGCGCGACGTGAAAGCGCTGGGCATTGCCGGGCAAATGCACGGTGCAACGTTGCTGGATAGCCAGCATCGCGTTCTGCGCCCGGCTATTCTCTGGAACGATGGCCGCTGTGCGGAAGAGTGTGCGCTTCTTGAAGCGCGTGAGCCCACGTCCCGCGACATTACGGGCAACCTGATGATGCCCGGTTTTACCGCGCCAAAACTCCTGTGGGTGCAGCGCCATGAACCCGATATTTTCCGTCAGGTAGCGAAGGTGCTGCTGCCTAAAGACTACCTGCGTTTTCGCATGACGGGAGATTTTGCCAGCGACATGTCTGACGCCGCGGGCACGATGTGGCTCGACGTGGCGAAACGGGACTGGAGCGAGGCGATGCTGGATGCCTGCCAGCTGACGCGCGACCATATGCCCGCGCTGTTTGAAGGCAGTGAGATCGCGGGCACGCTGCAATCCTCCATTGCTGAACGCTGGAATATGCCGGCCGTACCGGTTGTTGCTGGCGGCGGCGATAACGCGGCGGGCGCTGTTGGCGTGGGGATGGTGGAAGCAGGGCAGGCGATGCTCTCGCTCGGCACCTCCGGCGTCTATTTTGCCGTCAGCGACGGGTATCGCAGTAACCCTGAAAACGCCGTACACAGCTTCTGCCACGCGTTGCCGGGCAAATGGCATTTAATGTCGGTGATGCTGAGTGCCGCTTCCTGCCTCGACTGGGCGGCAAAGCTGACCGGAATGGCGGACGTACCGGCGCTTATCGCAGCGGCACAGCAGGCGGATGATAATGCCGGTGCGGTCTGGTTTTTACCGTACCTGTCCGGCGAGCGCACGCCGCATAACAACCCGGAAGCGAAAGGGGTGTTCTTCGGGCTTACCCATCAGCACGGCCCGGCAGAGCTGGCGCGCGCGGTGCTTGAAGGGGTCGGCTATGCGCTGGCGGACGGCATGGATGTCGTGCATGACTGTGGCCTGACGCCATCCAGCATTACCTTAATTGGCGGCGGGGCGCGAAGCAGCTACTGGCGGCAAATGCTTTCTGATATCAGCGGGTTGCCGCTGGACTATCGTACGGGGGGAGAGGTTGGTCCGGCGCTCGGTGCGGCACGGCTGGCGCAAATCGCGGTGAACCCGGATAAACCACTGAACTCGCTTTTGCCCCAGCTTCCGCTTGAACAGCAGCATCGTCCTGATGCGAAAAACCATGCTCGCTATGCTGAACGACGAGTCGTGTTCCGCAAAATCTATCAGCAGCTTTTACCGCTGATGTCCTGAACATCCGCCGGGTGGCGCTGCGCTGACCCGGCCTACAACTCCCCGTCCATCTGGCTAGCTTACAAACCTGCGCGTATCGATTCTTTGCAGCAACATGGACAGCAGCAGGCTGACAGCCAGCGTAGCGGTAAATATCCAGATAATATCCAGCACCGGCCAGCTTTTCAGCTCAACGCCGCGGGTGCGCAGGGCGTGGATTACCAGCGCGTGAAAACCGTAAATACCCAGCGAGTGGCGAGAGATAAACCCCAGCACCGGAAGTGGACGTTCGTTGAGGGTGTTTTTCACCAGGGTCAGCAGAGCAATCGCGCAGATAAAGACCATCGGGCCGCAATACAGATACCAGGTATCGGCAAAGTTGCCGCGCCATTGCAGCTCGTGCAGCGTCCCGCGAGAGATAATAAACACACCGGCGATAAACGCAGCCGCGCAAAGCCAGTTCATTCCTCGCTTTTGCGTCTCCATCATGCCGATGGCGCGCCCCAGCATGCCATACACCACATAATAAAACGTGTCGCCGTTGATATAGAGGTTGACGGGAAGCCATTCAAAGCCATCAACTTTTTGTGAGAGGGTATTCGGGTTTGCCACAATCCCGATGATCGCCATCAAGGCCAGCAGCATTTTACCGCTGACGTTTTTTACCTGAATTAACGGAGAAACCAGGTAAATAACGATTATCGCGAAGAAAAACCACAGATGATAGAACACCGGTTTTTGCAGTACATTGAGCAGGGAACGTTCGGCGTTAATGGACGTGCACAGGATGATATAGAGCAGCGAAATGGCGCTGTAAAACAGCAGACAAGAGACAATACGGATGAAATGTCTCGGCTGCGCGCTACGCTCACCAAAAAAGAGAAAACCGGAAATCATAAAGAACAGCGGGACGCTCACGCGGGAGGCCGAGTTCAGAATATTGGCGACATCCCAGTTAACGGGGCTGATACTGTGCGCGTTCGTGACATACCAGGTCGTTGTGTGGATCATCACCACCATCAGACAAGCTATTCCCCGCAGGTTATCAATCCAGTTAATTTTTGACTGCATCAGTTCCTCTGTATTCCTGATAAAGAAAGTGTGACTGCGGTAGCGTAAAACTTTTCCCTTGGAAAATTCTGAGTTTAGCCAGGCTGTCTTGTCGCGAGCTGGCGAGATTCGCAGAATGTTGAACATTAATCTATAAACGTGTTGCTACTAAAAATAACAGCCACTGACCGGGGCGGTAATAAAAATGATGATAAAGCGTGGGGCGTCACTCTTTCTGCTGCTTTTATTAGCAGGGTGCAGTGCTTCTCAGGAGGCCCCTGTCCAGAAAGCGCAGCAGGGGAAAATGAGCCCGGAGCGTTCCCTAAATATGGAACAGCTGTGCATAGGTGAGGCGGCTCATCGCTATAATTCCGAGGCGCAAAAAATTCATATTAACGGCTTCGAGCGCTTTCAGGGCAGCTATGAACTGAAAGGCTATACTGCGCGTAAAGAGGGCTTTGTCTGCTCTTTTGATGCAGACGGCCAGTTTTTACATCTCTCGATGCGCTAAATTGCTCGGATAATCAGCAACCAGAGCCTTCACCGGTTCTGGCGGTAGACCTTATTCCCCAATTTTCCCTAAACAACCCCGTTTCGTACTGTATATCTTGCAGCCAGCGGGTATACTGATCCCTTCCATTTAAAACCACACGTATCCAGCACGAAATACTATGCAAAAGTTTGATACCAAGACCTTCCAGGGCCTGATCCTGACCTTACAGGATTACTGGGCTCGTCAGGGCTGCACCATTGTTCAACCTTTGGACATGGAAGTTGGCGCAGGCACCTCACACCCGATGACCAGCCTGCGCGCGTTAGGGCCAGAGCCAATGGCAACCGCCTACGTGCAGCCATCCCGTCGTCCGACCGATGGCCGTTACGGCGAGAACCCGAACCGCTTGCAGCACTACTATCAGTTCCAGGTGGTGATTAAGCCATCACCCGACAATATTCAGGAACTGTACCTCGGGTCACTGAAAGAGCTGGGTATGGATCCAACCATTCACGACATTCGCTTCGTGGAAGATAACTGGGAAAACCCAACGCTGGGTGCCTGGGGTCTGGGTTGGGAAGTGTGGCTGAACGGCATGGAAGTGACCCAGTTCACTTACTTCCAGCAGGTCGGCGGTCTCGAATGTAAGCCGATCACCGGTGAAATCACCTACGGTCTGGAACGTCTGGCAATGTACATTCAGGGCGTAGACAGCGTTTACGACCTGGTCTGGAGCGACGGCCCGCTGGGTAAAACCACCTACGGCGACGTGTTCCATCAGAACGAAGTGGAGCAATCCACCTATAACTTCGAATACGCGGACGTGGACTTCCTGTTCACCTGCTTCGAGCAGTACGAGAAAGAAGCCCAGCAGCTGCTGGCGCTGGAGACTCCGCTGCCGCTGCCTGCTTACGAGCGTATTCTGAAGGCTGCCCACAGCTTCAACCTGCTGGACGCCCGCAAAGCCATCTCCGTGACTGAACGTCAGCGCTACATTCTGCGAATCCGTACCCTGACCAAAGCCGTTGCAGAAGCTTACTACGCGTCCCGTGAAGCCCTTGGCTTCCCGATGTGCAACCGAAACAAATAAGAGGCGGCCATGTCTGAGAAAACTTTCCTGGTGGAAATCGGCACTGAAGAGCTGCCACCAAAAGCCCTGCGCAGCCTGGCTGAATCTTTCGCTGCGAACGTCACTGCCGAGCTGGATAACGCTGGCCTGGCGCACGGTAAAATTGAGTGGTTTGCTGCGCCGCGTCGTCTGGCGCTGAAGGTGGCAAACCTGGCGGCGTCTCAGCCGGATCGTGAAGTTGAGAAACGTGGCCCGGCCATTGCTCAGGCGTTCGACGCGGAAGGCAAGCCGAGCAAAGCGGCAGAAGGCTGGGCGCGCGGTTGCGGTATCACCGTTGACCAGGCCGAGCGTCTGACCACCGATAAAGGTGAATGGCTGCTGTATCGTGCCCACGTGAAAGGCGAAAGCGCGGAAGCGCTGCTGCCAGATATGATCGCGACTTCGCTGGCTAAGCTGCCGATTCCTAAACTGATGCGCTGGGGCGCGTCCGACGTACACTTCGTGCGTCCGGTGCACACCGTGACCCTGCTGCTGGGCGATACCGTTATTCCGGCAACCATTCTGGGCGTAGCGTCCGATCGCGTGATCCGCGGCCATCGCTTTATGGGCGAGCCAGAGTTCACCATCGACAATGCCGACCAGTACCCGCAGATCCTGCTGGAGCGCGGTAAAGTTATTGCTGACTACGAACAGCGTAAAGCCAAAATTAAAGCGGACGCAGAAGAAGCGGCGCGTAAGATTGGCGGTAATGCCGATCTGAGCGACAGCCTGCTGGAAGAGGTAACTTCTCTGGTGGAATGGCCGGTTGTGCTGACCGCGAAATTCGAAGAGAAATTCCTGGCCGTTCCGGCAGAAGCGCTGGTTTACACCATGAAGGGTGATCAGAAGTACTTCCCGGTTTACGCCAACGACGGCAAGCTGCTGCCAAACTTCATCTTCGTGGCGAACATCGAATCGAAAGATCCGATCCAGATTATCTCCGGTAACGAGAAAGTGGTGCGCCCACGTCTGGCGGATGCCGAGTTCTTCTTCAACACCGACCGTAAAAAACGTCTGGAAGATAACCTGCCGCGTCTGCAAACCGTGCTGTTCCAGCAGCAACTGGGTACGCTGCGCGACAAGACCGACCGTATCGCGGAGCTGTCCGGCTGGATTGCCCGTGAGATTGGCGCGGACGTGAACCACGCTACCCGTGCGGGCCTGCTCTCCAAGTGCGACCTGATGACCAACATGGTGTTCGAATTCACCGACACCCAGGGCGTCATGGGCATGCATTACGCGCGTCACGATGGCGAAGCGGAAGACGTGGCGGTGGCCCTGAACGAGCAGTATCAGCCGCGCTTTGCCGGTGACGATCTGCCGTCCAACCCGGTTGCCTGCGCCGTGGCGATTGCCGATAAGATGGACACCCTGGCGGGTATCTTCGGTATAGGTCAGCATCCGAAAGGCGATAAAGACCCGTTTGCGCTGCGTCGCGCCGCGCTGGGCGTGCTGCGTATCATCGTCGAGAAGAACCTGAACCTCGATCTGCAAACGCTGACGGAAGAAGCGGTGCGTCTGTACGGCGATAAGCTGACCAACGCGAAGGTTGTGGATGATGTTATCGACTTTATGCTCGGTCGTTTCCGCGCGTGGTATCAGGACGAAGGTTACTCCGTTGACACCATTCAGGCGGTGCTGGCGCGTCGTCCGACCCGTCCGGCAGATTTCGACGCGCGTATGAAAGCGGTATCCCACTTCCGTACGCTGGAAGCGGCGTCTGCTCTGGCTGCGGCCAACAAGCGTGTATCTAACATCCTCGCGAAATCCGACGAGACGCTGAACGAGCGTGTAAATGCCGCGACGCTGAAAGAGCCGGAAGAGATTGCTCTGGCGATGCAGGTTGTGGTGCTGCGCGACAAGCTTGAGCCGTACTTCGCGGAAGGCCGCTACCAGGAAGCGCTGGTGGAGCTGGCGGAGCTGCGTGACATCATCGACGCCTTCTTCGAGAAAGTGATGGTAAACGTGGAAGATAAAGAGCTGCGTATTAACCGTCTCTCTATGCTCGAGAAACTGCGTGAGCTGTTCCTGCGCGTGGCGGATATTTCGCTGCTGCAATGATGTAAAAAACCCGCCCCTGACAGGCGGGAAGAACGGCAACTAAACTTTATTCTTCGTAGGCCGGGAAAGCGCAGCGCCTCCCGGCAAAAGCCCGATGGCGCGAAGCTTATCGGGCCTACGTTATAGCCTTACACTCTCTCAAACACCGTCGCGATCCCCTGACCCAACCCGATACACATCGTTGCCAGCCCGAACTGGGCATCTTTGCGTTCCATCAGGTTGATCAGCGTGGTGCTGATACGCGCCCCGGAGCAGCCCAGCGGGTGACCGAGGGCGATCGCGCCGCCGTTGAGGTTAATCTTCTCGTCGATCTGATCCATCAGGCCCAGATCTTTAATGCACGGCAGGATCTGTGCGGCGAAGGCTTCGTTCATCTCGAACAGATCGATATCACTTGCGCTCAGCCCCGCTTTTTTCAGCGCCAGTTTTGACGCCGGAACCGGACCGTAGCCCATGATCGACGGGTCGCAACCCACCACCGCCATCGAACGCACGCGGGCGCGTGGCGTCAGGCCTAATTCGCGGGCGCGGCTTTCGCTCATCACCAGCATCGCGGCGGCGCCGTCGGACAGGGCAGAAGAGGTGCCCGCCGTTACCGTGCCGGTGACCGGATCAAAAGCCGGACGCAGGGTAGAAAGCGCGTCGACCGTGGTCTCAGGACGGATAACTTCGTCGTAGCTGAACTGCTTCAGTACGCCGTCCGCGTCGTGTCCGCCGGTTGGGATAATCTCATTCTTAAAAGCGCCAGACTGCGTGGCGGCCCAGGCGCGGGCGTGAGAGCGCGCGGCAAACGCATCCTGCATTTCGCGGCTGATACCGTGCAGGCGGGAGAGCATCTCGGCGGTCAGGCCCATCATGCCTGCGGCTTTCGCCACGTTGCGGCTCATGCCAGGGTGGAAATCGACCCCGTGGCTCATCGGCACGTGGCCCATGTGCTCAACGCCGCCCACCAGGCAGGCCTGCGCATCGCCGGTCATAATCATACGCGCCGCATCGTGCAGCGCCTGCATCGACGAACCGCACAGGCGGTTGACGGTAACGGCCGGAACCGAATGCGGGATCTCCGCCAGCAGCGACGCGTTGCGGGCGATGTTGAAGCCCTGCTCAAGGGTCTGCTGCACGCAGCCCCAGTAGATATCGTCGAGCGCTGCCGGATCCAGCGCCGGATTACGCGCCAGCAGGCTACGCATCAGGTGCGCGGAGAGATCTTCCGCGCGCACGTTACGGAACGCGCCGCCTTTTGAACGGCCCATCGGGGTGCGAATCGCATCAACAATGACAACCTTTTCCATTGTGACTCCTTAAGCCGTTTTCAGTGCGCCAACCGGACGGGCTGGCTCAACTGCTGGGTAGTAGGGTTCGTTATGGCGCGCTTTGTTACGCAGGCCTTCCGGCACGTCGTACAGCGGGCCGAGGTGCTGATACTGCTGCGCCATATCGAGGTAGCGGGCACTGCCGAGCGTATCCAGCCAGCGGAACGCGCCGCCGTGGAACGGAGGGAAGCCCAGGCCGTACACCAGCGCCATATCCGCTTCTGCCGGGCTGGCGATAATGCCTTCCTCGAGGCAGCGCACCACTTCGTTGATCATCGGAATCATCATGCGGGCAATAATTTCGTCGTCGGTGAAGTCGCGTTTCGGCTGGCATACGTCCGCCAGCAGGCCATCCACCGCCGGATCTTCCTCTTTCTTCGGCTTGCCTTTGCTGTCTTCTTTATAACGCCAGAAGCCCATGCCGTTTTTTTGCCCGAAGCGGTTGGCGTCGAACAGGGCGTCAATCGCGTCGCGATAATCTTTCTGCATGCGCTGCGGGAAGCCCGCTGCCATCACCGCCTGAGCGTGATGTGCGGTGTCGATCCCGACCACGTCCAGCAGATAGGCCGGGCCCATCGGCCAGCCGAACTGTTTTTCCATCACTTTGTCGATCTTGCGGAAGTCCGCGCCGTCGCGCAGCAGCTGGCTGAAGCCGGCAAAGTAGGGGAACAGCACGCGGTTAACGAAGAAGCCCGGGCAGTCGTTAACAACGATTGGCGTTTTGCCCATTTTGCTGGCCCACGCCACCACTTTGGCGATGGTGTCGTCGGAAGTTTTTTCCCCGCGGATCACTTCGACCAGCGGCATGCGGTGCACCGGGTTAAAGAAGTGCATTCCGCAGAAGTTTTCCGGACGCTTCAGCACGCTTGCCAGCTCGCTGATAGGAATGGTGGAGGTGTTGGAGGCCAGTACGGTCTCAGGACGCACCTTCTCTTCCGTTTCGGCCAGCACCGCTTTTTTGACTTTCGGATTCTCAACGACCGCTTCAACCACCACGTCCACGCGGTCAAAGCCGCTGTATTCCAGCGTTGGCTGGATGGTGGAGATCACGCCGGAGAGTTTCATACCGTCAATTTTGCCGCGCTCAAGCTGTTTATTCAGCAGCTTGGCGGCTTCGGTCATGCCCAGCGTCAGGGATTTTTCGCTGATGTCTTTCATCACCACCGGCACGCCTTTCCAGGCCGACTGGTAAGCGATGCCGCCGCCCATAATGCCGGCGCCAAGCACCGCCGCGTGTTTTGGCGTTTCAACGTTTTTGGTCGGCTGCTTAGCCTTGCCCTTCACGAACTGATCGTTCAGGAAGATGCCAACCAGCGCGCGGGCTTCATTGGTATGCGCCAGCGGGACAAAGCTCTGGTTTTCAAGCTTCAGGGCTTCATCACGGCCCAGACGGGCTGCCGCTTCAATGGTTTTCACCGCCGTGATTGGCGCCGGGTAGTGTTTACCCGCCGTCTGCATCACCATGCCTTTGGCGATAGTGAAGCTCATGGTGGCTTCAATCTTGCTGAGCTTTAACGGCTCCAGCTTCGGCTGGCGTTTGGCTTTCCAGTCGAGGTCGCCGTTGATCGCCTGACGCAGAATGGCGAGTGCACCTTCAACCAGCTTCTCTGGTTTCACGACGCCGTCGACCAGGCCGATTTTCTGTGCCTGTTCTGCACCCACGTCTTTACCAGCGGCAATGATTTCCAGGGCGCTGTCGGCGCCCAGCATGCGTGGCATACGCACGGAACCGCCAAAGCCCGGCATGATGCCCAGCTTGGTTTCCGGCAGGCCGATGCGCAGGTCCGGCGTTGCCAGACGGTAATCGGTCGCCAGCACGCATTCGCAGCCGCCGCCCAGCGCGTAGCCGTTAACGGCGGAAATCGTTGGCACAGGTAAATCTTCCAGACGATTAAAGACGCTGTTGGCAAAGTGCAGCCACTGGCTCAGCTGCTCCTCAGGAACCTGGAACAACGACAGAAATTCGGTGATATCCGCACCAACGATAAAGGCCGCTTTGTTGGAGCGCAGCAGCAGCCCTTTTAAATCTGATTGCTTTTCAAGTACATCCAGCGCCTGGCCAAGACTGGCCACCGTCGCGGTATCAAGCTTGTTCACTGAGCCGGGGGCATCGAACACCAGTTCGGCAATGCCATCTTCCAGCCAGTCTACGTACAGGGTGTCGCCTTTGTAGAGCATGTCGGTCTCCTGAATCCAGCAATTGGATCTGGTCATACCAGATGAGACGGAGTGTGGAATTTATGTTAATAAAATGCAAATTACTCATTAAGAAATTGCAGCGCTGATCACGGTCGGTGGAAATCACGCAGCCGGAGTGAGGTGTGCTAAGATGCGATGACTTGAGGTCAAAAAAACGAAAGGAAGAATGATGGACTCACTGGCTTCGCTTTATAAAAATCATACCGTTACCCTACAGGAACGTACCCGCGATGTACTGGCCCGCTTCAAGCTGGATGCTCTGCTGATCCACTCCGGCGAGCTGATGAATACGTTTCTTGATGACCATGCTTATCCCTTCAAGGTTAACCCGCAGTTTAAAGCCTGGGTGCCGGTGACACAGGTTCCAAATTGCTGGCTGCTGGTGGATGGCGTGAACAAGCCGAAACTGTGGTTCTACCTGCCGGTCGATTACTGGCACAACGTGGAACCGCTGCCGACCTCATTCTGGACCGAAGAAATTGACGTGATTGCGCTGCCAAAAGCGGACGGCATTGGCAGCCAGCTGCCAGCGGCGCGCGGCAACATCGGCTACATTGGTCCGGTTCCCGAGCGTGCGCTGGGTCTGGATATTCCGGCAGATAAACTTAACCCTAAAGGCGTGCTGGATTATCTGCACTACTATCGCGCCTACAAGACTGACTATGAACTTTACTGCATGCGTGAAGCGCAAAAAACGGCGGTGAATGGCCACCGTGCGGCGCATGAAGCGTTCCAGTCCGGCATGAGCGAGTTCGATATCAATCAGGCCTACCTGACCGCGACCGGCCATCGCGATACCGATGTGCCTTACAGCAACATCGTGGCGCTGAATGAGCATGCCTCTGTTCTGCACTACACCAAACTGGATCATCAGGTTCCGGCTGAGATGCGCAGCTTCCTGCTGGATGCCGGCGCAGAGTACAACGGCTATGCGGCAGACCTGACCCGTACCTGGGCGGCGAATGCGGATACCGATTTCGCGCAGCTGATTAAAGACGTGAACGATGAACAGCTGGCGCTGATTGGCACCATGAAAGCGGGAACCAGCTATGTGGATTACCACATCCAGTTCCATCAGCGCATCGCGAAACTGCTGCGTAAGCATCAGATTGTCAAAGACATGAGCGAAGAGGCGATGGTGGAGAACGATCTGACCGGGCCATTTATGCCGCACGGTATCGGCCACCCGCTGGGTTTGCAGGTTCATGACGTCGCAGGCTTTATGCAGGATGATACCGGTACGCACCTGGCGGCACCGTCTAAATATCCTTATCTGCGCTGCACCCGCGTTCTGGCGCCGCGTATGGTATTGACCATCGAGCCGGGCATCTACTTTATTGAATCCCTGCTGGCGCCGTGGCGTGAAGGCCAATTCAGCAAGCACTTCAACTGGGAAAAAATTGAAGCGCTGAAGCCGTTTGGCGGCATTCGTATCGAGGATAACGTGGTTATTCACGAGAACAGCATTGAGAACATGACGCGAGATCTGAAGCTGGCCTGATGGAAAGCTGGCTGATACCGGCTGAGCCGGTCACCTTTGTTGAGGAAATCAAAAAAAGCCGCTTTATCACGCTGTTGGCGCATACCGACGGCGTGGAGGCGGCGAAGGCGTTCGTCGAGTCCGTTCGCGCGCAGCACCCCGATGCCCGCCACCACTGTGTGGCGTGGGTCGCAGGGCCGCCGAATGACTCACAGCAGCTCGGGTTTTCTGATGACGGTGAACCGGCAGGCACGGCCGGAAAACCGATGCTCTCCCAGCTAATGGGCAGCGGTGTGGGTGAAATCACCGCCGTCGTTGTGCGCTACTACGGTGGCATTTTGTTAGGCACAGGCGGCCTGGTTAAAGCCTACGGCGGTGGTGTTCAGCAGGCGCTTAATCTTCTGATAACGACCCGCAAAACGCCGCTGACAGAATATACTTTGTTATGCGATTACGCCCAGCTATCGGGTATCGAAGCACTGCTTAAACAGTTTAACGGCGTCATCGCACACAGTGATTATCAGGCAATGGTGCAACTACGCGTGGCGCTTCCTCAGGCGGAACTGGCTGCTTTTTCAGCAAAACTCGCTGATTTTAGTCGCGGTTCATTGCAATTACTGCCGATTGAAGAATAATCCCCACCTCATCATTTTGAATACCTAAGGAAGCGGCAGAGATGCATTTTCGTGCCATTACCCGAATCGTTGGATTGCTGGTCATACTTTTCTCCGGGACGATGATCATCCCCGGACTGGTGGCGCTCATCTACCGGGACGGTGCGGGGCGTGCATTCACGCAAACCTTTTTTGTCGCGCTGACGATTGGCTCGCTGCTGTGGTGGCCAAACCGTCGTGAGAAGGGTGAGCTGAAATCCCGTGAGGGTTTTTTGATTGTGGTCCTGTTCTGGACGGTACTGGGAAGCGTGGGTGCGCTGCCGTTTATCTTCTCTGAACAACCGAATCTCACCATCACGGATGCGTTTTTTGAATCGTTCTCAGGTTTAACGACCACCGGCGCCACCACGCTTGTGGGGCTGGATTCGCTCCCGCATGCGATTCTCTTTTACCGGCAGATGCTCCAGTGGTTTGGCGGTATGGGGATCATCGTCCTGGCGGTGGCTATCCTGCCGATTCTGGGCGTCGGGGGGATGCAGCTTTACCGGGCAGAAATGCCTGGCCCGCTGAAAGATAACAAGATGCGCCCGCGTATTGCGGAAACGGCGAAAACCCTGTGGCTTATATATGTTCTGCTGACGGTGGCCTGCGCGCTGGCGCTGTGGTTCGCCGGAATGCCCGCGTTCGACGCCATCGGGCACAGCTTCGCGACTATCGCCATTGGCGGGTTTTCTACCCATGATGCCAGCGTCGGTTACTTCGACAGCCCGACAATCAATACCATCATTGCCATTTTCCTGCTGATCTCAGGCTGTAACTACGGTCTACACTTCTCGTTGCTCAGCGGACGTAGCCTGAAGGTGTACTGGCGCGACCCGGAATTCCGGATGTTTATTGGCGTCCAGCTGACCCTGGTGATCATCTGTACCCTGGTACTGTGGTTCCATGATGTCTATAACTCGGCGGTCACGACTCTGAACCAGGCCTTCTTCCAGGTGGTATCGATGGCGACAACCGCCGGTTTCACCACGGACAGTATTGCGCGTTGGCCGCTGTTCCTGCCGGTGCTGCTGCTGTGCTCTGCGTTTATCGGCGGTTGCGCCGGTTCGACGGGCGGTGGTCTGAAGGTGATCCGTATTCTGCTGCTGTTCAAGCAGGGGAACCGTGAGCTGAAACGTCTGGTCCACCCGAATGCGGTTTACAGCATTAAGCTGGGGAACCGCGCGCTGCCGGAGCGTATCCTCGAAGCGGTGTGGGGATTCTTCTCCGCTTATGCGCTGGTCTTTATTGTCAGTATGCTGGCGATTATCGCCACGGGTGTGGATGATTTCTCTGCCTTCGCCTCTGTGGTGGCAACGTTAAACAACCTGGGGCCGGGGCTGGGCGTTGTGGCGGATAACTTCGCCAGTATGAACCCGGTGGCGAAGTGGATCTTAATTGCCAATATGCTGTTTGGGCGTCTTGAGGTCTTTACGTTGCTGGTGCTGTTTACCCCAACATTCTGGCGTGAGTAAGGAGACATAAGTGAAAACGTTAATTCTTTTCTCAACGCGTGACGGTCAAACGCGTGAGATTGCTTCTTATCTGGCTTCTGAACTCACAGAGCTGGGCATTTATTCTGATGTGGTGAACCTGAATCGCACAGAACAGATTGCCTGGCAGGATTACGACCGTGTGGTCATTGGCGCTTCAATTCGTTACGGTCATTTCCACCCTGCGCTGGATCGTTTTGTGAAAAAGCATACGGCGGAACTCGCGAAGCGGCCTGGCGCGTTTTACTCGGTCAACCTGGTTGCCCGTAAAGCGGAGAAGCGTACGCCGCAGACCAACAGCTATACGCGCAAGTTTTTGCTGAATTCGCCATGGCAGCCCGATATCTGTTCTGTCTTTGCGGGCGCGCTGCGTTACCCGCGCTATAGCTGGTATGACCGCTTTATGATCCGCCTGATCATGAAGATGACAGGTGGTGAAACGGATACGCGTAAAGAAGTGGTCTACACCGACTGGGCTCAGGTCGCCAGTTTTGCCCGTGAAATTGCGCGTTTAACGGACGATCCGCGGGTTAAATAAGCGTTAAGTTTGAAAAGTGAGCGAACGAAAAGTTTTTTGTATTTAGTGCTTGTCACTTCGGAAGAACTCCCTATAATGCGCCTCCACTGACACGGAACAACGGCACGCAAGCCGCCGGGTCAGCAGAGAAAAGCAAAATAAACGCTTGACTCTGAAGCGGGAAAGCGTAATATGCACACCCCGCGCCGCAGCGAAAACGTAGCGGCACTGCTCTTTAACAATTTATCAGACAATCTGTGTGGGCACTCAAAGTGACATGGATTCTTAACGTCGCAAGACGA
>NZ_JADBRA010000029.1:0-50297 GCF_014896205.1 Enterobacter cloacae complex sp. I2 | reverse complement strand
TCGTCTTGCGACGTTAAGAATCCATGTCACTTTGAGTGCCCACACAGATTGTCTGATAAATTGTTAAAGAGCAGTGCCGCTACGTTTTCGCTGCGGCGCGGGGTGTGCATATTACGCTTTCCCGCTTCAGAGTCAAGCGTTTATTTTGCTTTTCTCTGCTGACCCGGCGGCTTGCGTGCCGTTGTTCCGTGTCAGTGGAGGCGCATTATAGGGAGTTCTTCTGAAGTGACAAGAGGAAATTTAAAAAAAGTTTCTGACCGTGTTTTTTTTCACCAAAAGCGATGAGATCAAGCTACAAATTGTTCTATTTGATGTATCTGCAACCACAATCACACCTGAGATGGCATAATTAGCCGCATCAATATTTAAGGAATAAAAGCGATGCCATTAAGCGCACAACAGTTGGCAGCTCAAAAAAACCTGTCGTATGTGCTGGCAGAAAAGCTGGCCCAGCTGATCTTAGCGGGTAAATATGCCCCAGGGAGCATTCTGCCCAGCGAGATGGAACTGGGGGATCGGTTTGGCGTAAGCCGTACCGCCGTTCGCGAAGCGGTAAAAACATTAACGGCGAAAGGAATGGTGCTTCCACGCCCGCGCATTGGCACCCGCGTTATGCCTCAGGGGAACTGGAACTTTCTCGATCAGGAATTACTCACCTGGTGGATGACCGAAGATAACTTTAATCAGGTCGTTGATCACTTTCTGGTCATGCGCAGCAGTCTTGAGCCTCAGGCCTGCCTGCTTGCCGCCACGCTCGGCACGGCAGAGCAAAAAGCGCAGCTCAATACATTAATGGAAGAGATGGTGTTTCTGAAAAAGCACTTTAACCGCGAACGCTGGATAGAGGTCGATATGGCCTGGCACGAACATATCTATAATATGAGCGGAAATCCTTTCCTGACCTCCTTTGCTTCTTTATTCCATTCTGTGTACCACACTTACTTTACCTCTATCACACAAGATGAGGTGGTGAAGCTGGATCTGCATCAGGCGATAGTCGATGCCATTCAGGAGAGCGACGGGCAGCGAGCCCTGAGTGCGTGCCAGGCGTTGCTGGCCGCGCCAACCCACCAGCAGGTAAATAAATGACTGAGAAAAAAGCACGCAGTATGGCCGGATTGCCGTGGATTGCAGCCATGGCGTTCTTTATGCAGGCACTGGATGCCACTATCCTTAATACCGCCCTTCCCGCCATAGCCCAAAGCCTTAATCGCTCCCCGCTGGCGATGCAATCCGCCATCATCAGCTATACCCTGACGGTGGCGATGCTTATTCCGGTCAGCGGCTGGCTGGCCGATCGTTTCGGCACGCGTAAAGTGTTCATGCTGGCGGTGACGCTGTTCACCCTCGGTTCTCTGGCGTGCGCCCTCTCCACTTCTCTGACGGAACTGGTTATCTTCCGCGTCCTACAGGGGATAGGCGGCGCGATGATGATGCCCGTCGCGCGTCTGGCGTTATTGCGCGCCTATCCGCGCAGCGAACTGCTCCCGGTGCTCAACTTTGTGACCATGCCGGGGCTGGTCGGGCCGATACTTGGCCCGGTACTCGGCGGGGTACTGGTGACCTGGGCAAGCTGGCACTGGATCTTCCTGATTAACATTCCGATTGGTGTGGCAGGGCTGATTTACGCCCGCAAATATATGCCGAACTTCACCACGCCACGGCGCAGCTTCGATATGGGCGGCTTCTTCCTGTTTGGCCTGAGCCTGGTCCTGTTCTCCAGCGGGATGGAGCTGTTTGGCGAGAAAATCGTAGCGACGTGGCTGGCGCTGGCCGTCATCCTCAGCGGTATTCTGCTGTTCCTTCTTTATATACGCCATGCGCGCCGCCACCCGACGCCGCTTATCTCTTTATCTCTCTTTAACACCCGAACGTTCTCCGTCGGGATCGCGGGCAATATAGCATCACGTCTCGGCACGGGCTGTGTGCCTTTCCTGATGCCGCTGATGCTTCAGGTCGGTTTTGGCTATCCGGCGCTGATTGCCGGCTGCATGATGGCCCCCACGGCGATGGGCTCTATCCTGGCAAAATCGACGGTCACGCAGGTGCTGCGCTGGTTTGGCTATCGTAAGACGCTGGTTGGCGTGACGGTATTTATCGGCTTGATGATTGCGCAGTTCTCCCTGCAATCTGCGGCGTTACCGATATGGATGCTGATCCTGCCGCTGTTTGTGCTGGGGATGGCCATGTCGACGCAGTTCACGTCGATGAACACGATTACGCTTGCGGATCTCACCGATGAGAACGCCAGCAGCGGCAACAGCGTACTGGCGGTGACCCAACAGCTGTCGATCAGCCTCGGGGTAGCCGTGAGCGCGGCGGTACTGCGGTTTTATGAAGGGTTTGACGGTACGAACACCGTTGAGCAGTTCCACTATACCTTTATCACCATGGGCGCACTTACCGTGGTATCGGCGGTGGTCTTTATGTTGTTAAAGCCGAAAGACGGCCGGAACCTGATTAAAGAGCGTCACAAAGAAAAGGCTAAACCGAACCGCGTTCCATCAGAACAGGAGTAAGCTGCAAACGTTGCTGTTGCAGCGTGGGCTGCGCCATACGGTGGATCAACACGTCGATGGCCAGCTCACCCAGCTCATCCTTCGGCTGATGGATTGTGGTCAGCGGCGGCGTCATGTAGCGCGCCAGTTCGATATCATCGTAGCCCACGATCGCCATATCGTCCGGAACACGTAACCCCGCCTGATACAGCGCCTGGTAAGCTCCGAATGCCATCGCATCGTTACCAATAAACACGGCCTGCGGGCGCGGCTCTTGCGCCAGCAGTTTCTGCATTGCTTCAAATCCACCGTTAAATTCGAAATCGCCGGTGATGCGATAGCCATCAGGAATGGCAAGCCCTGCCCGCTCCATTGCCGAAAGATAGCCTTCCAGACGCAAGCGCGCCGGGGTTTTATCCAGCGGGCCGGTAATACAGGCAATGCGGGTATGACCTTTATCAATCAGGTGCTGCGTCGCCATATCACCGCCCAGCAGGGAGTTATCCTGAATCAGATCGCTGGTCCCGTCGAACGGCGCCCAGTCCATCATTACCGTGGGAATAGAAGGGTAGCGCTGAATGATCTCTTTCGAGGGCTGATGCGTTTCGGTACAGAGCAGCAGCAATCCGTCGACGCGTTTTTGCATGAGCGTCTCCAGGTTACGGTTCATGCGCTGCTCGTCCCCTTCGGTATTGCACAGCACCAGGCTATAGCCGCGCTCGAAGCAGCTGCGCTCCACGCCGCGCACCAGTTCAGAATAGAAAGGATTGGTACTGGCCGTGATCAGCATGCCGATGGTGCGCGTCTGGTTAAGCTTCAGGCTGCGCGCCAGCGCGGACGGTGCATAGTTGAGTTCTTTAATTGCAGCGTTAACTTTCTCCCGAATCGCCTCGCTGACGAAGCGATCGTTATTGATAACGTGGGAGACGGTCGAGGTAGAAACGCCCGCCATACGGGCGACATCTTTCATTGTGGCCAAGCATTACCCCTGCTGACTTAAGAATTCATCAATCTCTTTACGCCATGGAACAGAAGGCTGAGCGCCTTTACGCGTCACTGCAATCGCGGCGGCGGCATGCGCAAAGCGGATCGCGTCATCCATTGCTTTTCCTTCCAGCAATGCCGTTACCAGCGCACCGTTGAAGGTGTCGCCTGCGGCGATGGTATCAATGGCTTTGACCTTAAAGCCCGGTACGCGACGGCCTTCGCCATTGACGCTAGCCCACACCCCACGGCTGCCGAGGGTGATTATCACGGTTCCAATGCCTTTTTCGTGCAGCGCACGCGCCGCACGCGCTGCATCGTCATCATTTTCGACACGGATACCCGTCAACTTTTCCGCTTCGGTTTCGTTCGGGGTAATAATATCCACCAGCGCCAGCAGTTCGTCTGATAATACACGGGCAGGCGCAGGGTTAAGTACGACAGTGGTATGATTCTCATGCGCAATTTTCGCGGCGGCCAGCACGCTTTTAACCGGAGACTCCAGCTGCATCAGCAGGGCTTCCGCGCCGGCGATGATCCCACGCTGCGCTTCGACGCGTTCAGTCGTTAACGCGGCGTTAGCCCCCGCATGAATACCGATGACATTCTCACCTTCCGCATTGACGAAGATCAGCGCCACGCCGGTAGATTCCCCTTCAACAATGCTGACGGGTGCAGTATCGATGTTGTCGCTTGCCAGCTGATTACGTACGCGCTCGCCGGTATCGTCATCACCCGTACAGGCGATAAACGCGATATTCGCCCCGCTGCGCCCTGCGGCAACCGCCTGGTTTGCGCCCTTACCGCCGAACGCGACCTGATACTGATTGCCGGTGACGGTTTCGCCCGGCGTGGGGAACGTTTCAAGGTTAAGAATGTGATCGGCATTGATACTGCCAAGGACGACGAGGTTGCCTGCGGTTTTCATGTATTGAGGTGTCCATCTGAGAGCGCCACCGGTATTACCCGGTGGCGTATGCCACACTTTTCTTTTATTTGGTGTCCCTCAGGCAGCCAGCGACTGCCTGAATCGCCTTTACTGCTTAATGACCAGCTTCAGGTCAACAGGGTATTTGGCCTGAACTTTTTCGCCCTTCAGCACTTTATCGGCAGTTTGCACGCCAGTCGCGCCAATCTGCTCAGGCAGCTGAGCGATGGTCGCAGCCAGTTTGCCATCATTTACTGCTTTTTCACCATCCGGCGTGCCGTCAAATCCGACAACCATCACATCTGATTTACCCGCAGTCTGGAGCGCACGCAGCGCACCGAGCGCCATTTCGTCGTTCTGTGCAAATACCGCCTGCACATCAGGATGCGCGGTCAGCAGGTTCTGCATAACGTTCAGACCCTTAGTACGGTCGAAGTCTGCCGGCTGGCTCGCCAGTACGTTAAATTTATGCGCCGCAACAGCCTGCTGGAAGCCTTCACCACGTTCACGGGCCGCGGAAGTCCCGGCGATACCCTGCAACTCGATCACTTTCGCGCCTTCACCGGCTTTCTTAGCAATGTAGTCACCGGCGATTTTTCCGCCCAGTACGTTATCAGACGCAATGTGGCTGACCACGTCGCCTTTCGTCGCCTGACGGTCCAGGGTGATCACCGGGATCTTCGCCTGGTTTGCCATCTTCACGGCGTTACCGACCGCGTCGGAATCCGTTGGGTTGATCAGCAGAATTTTCGTACCGCGTACGGTTAAGTCCTGAACGTTAGCCAGCTCTTTCGCCGGGTTGTTCTGTGAATCCAGCACCACCAGGTTGTAGCCCAGTTTGTCTGCTTCTTTCTGCGCACCATCCTTCAGAGAGACGAAGAACGGGTTGTTCAGGGTAGAGACAACCAGCGCGATGGTATCTTTCGCCATGGCGTTAGCACTTACGGTTGCGCTCAGCGCGACAGCAGAAACCAGGGTAGCCAGTTTTTTCATGTTCATATCTAAGATGTCCTGTAGTGTCGTCAGTTACTGTTTTTTGTTGTCTACCAGTACCGCCAGCAAAATCACCACTGCCTTAACGATCATCTGGTAATAGGAGGAAACACCTAACAAATTCAAACCATTATTCAGGAAACCGAGGATCAGTGCGCCGATCAATGTCCCAACAATGCGACCTTTACCGCCCGCAAGGCTCGTACCGCCCAGAACCACCGCCGCGATGGCATCCAGCTCGTACCCCGTTCCCGCCGTTGGCTGTGCGGAAGAGAGGCGCGCCACTTCGATGATGCCCGCCAGAGAGGCCAGCAGGCCGCACAGGGAGTAAACGATAATTTTGACTTTATTGACGCTGATGCCGGACAGACGCGTGGCCGCTTCATTACCGCCCAGCGCATAGATATACCGGCCCAGGCGGGTATGGTGCAGCATGTACCACGCCGCCAGGAAGACGATAGCCATGATCCAGACCGGCGTCGGGATGCCCAGCGGGCGACCGATACCGAACCAGCCAAACAGATCGGCGTTATCCGTAAACCCGGTATTCACCGGGCTACCGTTGGTGTACACCATGGTCACGCCGCGCAGCAGCAGCATCATCACCAGCGTGGCGATAAACGCCTGAACGCGGCCTTTTGCCACAATCACACCGGTAACGGCGCCAATCGCCGCGCCTGCCGCCAGGGCAGCGGCAACGGCCACCAGCGCGTTAACTTCAATGCCGACAATCGACGCGGCAATCGCACCGGTGAGCGCCAGCAGGGAACCGACGGACAGATCGATACCCGAGGTCAGAATCACCAGCGTCATCCCCACCGCCATAATGGCGTTGACGGAAGTCTGCTGAAGAATATTGAACAGGTTATTGACGGTAAAAAAGTTCGGGCTCATGGTCGAGACAATCGCGATCAGCACCAGTAGGGCAATCAGCGATTTTTGTTCCATCAGCCATGCCTTTGTGAAATAGCGGCGACCAGAAACAGCCTGGGTAGTCATCTTCTTACTCCTGATTCACGCGATTAAGCTTGCCCACAGCGGCAGCCATCAGAACTTCCTGGGTGGCCTGCTCGCGAGTGAATTCACCGCCGAGATGCCCTTCATGCATGACGATAATGCGATCGCTCATACCTAATACTTCTGGCATCTCGGAAGAGACCAGAATGATGCTCAGACCGTCGGCCTTGAACTGGTTAATCAGCTGATAGATCTCTTTTTTCGCGCCCACGTCCACGCCGCGGGTTGGCTCGTCGAGGATCAGCACTTTCGGGCGCGTCATCAGCCCGCGGGCAATCGCCACTTTCTGCTGATTCCCGCCGGACAGCAGGCCAATCGCCTGCTCCATCGACGGCGTTTTAACGTTGAAGAGACGGATAAAATCGCTGACCGCCTGCTGTTCGTCTTTGTGCTTCAGGCTGCCGCCGCTGCGGCTGAAATAGCGCAGCGCGGTCAGGGACATGTTCTCTTTAACCGACATGCCCAGCACTAAGCCGTCGCGCTTGCGGTCTTCGGAGATATAGACGATGCCGTTCGCCAGCCCGTCCTGCGGCGAGCGGGTGACCACTTCATGACCATCAAGGGTAACGTAACCGCTGGTGCGCGGCAGTGCGCCATACAGCACTTTCATCAGTTCGGTACGGCCCGCGCCCATCAGACCCGCGACGCCCAGGATCTCGCCCTGGCGCAGGGTAAAGGTCACATCGTTAACGCCCGGACCGCAGAGGTTATCTACCTTCAGGCGGATCTCGCCCGGCGCTTTGTCCAGATGCGGATACTGATCTTCGAGCTTACGTCCCACCATCATTTCGATCAGCGTATCTTCGGTCAGCGTCGCCACTTCGCGCTCGGCGATAAACTGCCCGTCGCGGAAGACGGTCACGTCGTCGCAAATTTCGAAGATCTCTTTCATGCGGTGAGAGATATAGACAATGCCGCGCCCCTGCGCTTTCAGCTCGCGGATCACGCGGAACAGGGATTCGGTTTCGGTATCGGTCAGGGCGTCGGTCGGTTCATCCATAATGATGACCTTCGATTCAAAGCTCAGCACCTTCGCGATTTCCACCATCTGCTGATCGCCGATGGAGAGGTCGCCCACCAGGCGGTCGCTCTTGAAGCGCAGGTTCAGCTTCGCCAGCAGTTTGTCCGCTTCGGCATACATGGTTTTCCAGTCGATTTTGCCAAACCGGTTCACGAACTCGCGGCCCAGGAAGATGTTCTCCGCAATGGTCAACTGCGGGATCAGGTTTAGCTCCTGGTGAATAATGCCGATGCCCGCTTCCTGAGAGGATTTCGGGCCGCTGAAGGTGGTCTCTTTACCCAGCCATAAGAGCGAACCGGCATCGCGTTGGTAGATACCGGTCAGCACTTTCATCATGGTGGATTTGCCGGCGCCGTTTTCGCCCACCAGCGCCATTACGCGCCCGGAATAGACGTTCAGCGCCGCGCCGGAGAGGGCTTTAACGCCCGGGAACGACTTATCGATCCCTTTGAGTTGGAGTAATGCGTCCATGATGGCCTCAGAAGGTGACGCCAGCACAGAGAATGATATTCGCATACGGGGAACACTCCCCGCTGCGAATCACCGCCTGACTGTCTGCGGTTTGTTGTTTGAACTGCTCGTGCGTTGTGTAACGAATTTCAATGGTGTTTCCCTGGCGTTGTTGCAGCTGCTCAATGTGGCTGAGCAACGTTTCGTGGAGTTGCGGATTATGTTGTTTGATTTCCGCGGCGAGAATGGCCGTCTCAACCTGCATTTCCGCGGTCACCACCTCCAGTACCTGCATGAACGAGGGCACGCCCTGCGTTAACGCCATATCGATACGGGTTGTGCTGCGCGGAACCGGTAAGCCTGCATCGCAAACCACCAGCGTATCGGTATGCCCAAGACGGGAAATAACCGACGAGATTTCTGAGTTGAGTACCGTGCCTTTCTTCATTTTTTGCTCCACTAGCGAAACGTTTCGCTAAAAACAGTGTAGCCGCAAAAATGTTCAGAAAACCATCATGACGTAACGGATTTGTGATCAACGTCGAAACGTTTCGCTAAGTGAAATATTGAGGTGATTTTGGCGGGTATGTTGAGGATCTGGTAGGCCGGGTAAGCGCAGCGTCACCCGGCATTTTTAGAAGGACTTAAATCTCGACCTGCGTCCCCAGCTCAATCACGCGATTCGGCGGGATCTCAAACTGGTCAGGCGCACGCAGGGCGTTACGTTGCAGGATGAGATACAACTTACCGCGAAGACGCAGATACCATGGGCGCTTGCCGATGATCAGCGACTCGTGGGACATAAAGAACGACGTCTCCATCATGCGGCAGCTCAGCCCTTCCAGACCGCAGCGGTGGAATACTTCTTCCACGTTCGGCGTTTCGCGCCAGCCGTAGCTCGCCACCACGCGCCAGAAGGTTGGCGACAGTTGCTCGATCTGTACGCGGCGCACGTTGTGAACGTACGGCGCATCTTCGGTGCGCAGCGTCAGCAGGATCACGCGCTCGTGCAGCACTTTGTTGTGCTTAAGGTTATGCATCAGTGCAAACGGGATCACGTTCAGCGCACGAGACATATACACCGCCGTGCCCGGCACGCGCACCGGCGGGGATTTCTCCAGCGAGGAGATCATCGCCTCCAGAGAATTACCGTGCTCATGCATACGACGCAGCAGGCGGAAACGTTCGCTCTTCCACGTCGTCATCACGATGAACATCACCAGACCCAGCGTCAGCGGCAGCCAGCCACCGGAGACAATTTTGTCGAGGTTCGCAGAGAACAGCGGTACGTCGATGCAGAGGAAGCCAACCAGGATCAGCCCCACGAGGAACTTATTCCAGTGCCAGTTACGGTACGCCACGGTGGTGGAGAGAATAGAGGTCAACACCATCGTTCCGGTCACCGCGATACCGTACGCCGCCGCCAGGTTACTGGAGTGCTCGAAGCTGACGATAACAATCACAACCGCGAAATAGAGCAGCCAGTTGACGAACGGAATGTAGATCTGGCCTGACTCCATCTCAGAGGTATGAATAATGCGCATTGGCGAGAGATACCCCAGACGCACGGCCTGACGCGTCAGGGAGAAGACGCCGGAAATAACGGCCTGAGAAGCAATGACCGTCGCCAGCGTCGCCAGGATCAGCATCGGAACCAGCGCCCAGTCCGGCGCCAGCAGGAAGAACGGGTTTTTAATCGCTTCAGGATGGGCAAGCAGCAGCGCGCCCTGGCCGAAGTAATTCAGCACCAGTGAAGGCAGGACAACGCTAAACCAGGCGACGCGAATAGGGAGTTTCCCGAAGTGGCCCATATCCGCATACAGCGCTTCAACACCGGTAATGGAAAGCACCACCGCGCCCAGCGCTACGAACGACACCACTTTATATTCAAGGAAGAAATGAACCGCCCACATCGGGTTCAGCGCGTGCAGGACGTCGGGGTTGGCAATAATGCTGCGCAAGCCCAGCGCCGCCAGGATCAGGAACCAGGCCAGCATGATAGGCGCAAACAGCTTACCCACCAGCCCGGTACCGTGTTTTTGTATGGCAAACAGCAATGTCAGCACGATAATAGCGAGTGGCACGACCCACGTATCAAGCTGCGGCGCGACAATCTCCAGCCCCTCTATGGCCGACATCACCGAAATCGCCGGCGTAATCACCACTTCCCCATAGAAGAAGCTGCCGCCAATCAGGCCGATAATGACCAGCACAGAGGTCATTCTTGCAGAGGTATTGCGCCCGGCAAGGGACATCAGGGTCAGAATACCGCCCTCGCCCGCGTTATCAGCCCGCATAACGAAGGAGAGATATTTCAGGGAGACCACCAGGATCAGCAGCCAGAAGATGAGCGAGAGAAAACCAAATACGGCGTCACGCTCTACACCAAAACCAAACTGACCGGACAGACATTCGCGAAGCGTATAAAGCGGGCTGGTGCCGATATCACCGTAGACAACCCCGATCGCCGCAAGCGTTACTGCGGGTAATGATTGCTTATTATCAGTGCTCATAGACTAGTCTTTTCGTTTGAATAACAAATGTGTGCTTAGTCCCTTGGCCCACAAAAAGCGCACAGTATGCACGATTCAATGCAAAATCGTACCCCTAAATGCAGCCGCATTAATGTAGCGCAAAGAAAATAGCGCCGCACTTCAGCCTATTACCAGGCCAGACCGAAACGTCTATACTCGCTTCAATTAGCCGCCACCACGGTGAAAGGATGCAAAACTATTATGGCTCACTCACATTTATTAGCAGAAAGAATTTCCCGCCTCAGCAGCGCGCTGGAGAAAGGCCTTTACGAGCGTAGCCACGCCATTCGCCTCTGTTTACTGGCGGCGTTGAGCGGGGAAAGCGTGTTTCTGCTGGGCCCGCCGGGCATTGCCAAAAGTCTGATCGCACGCCGCCTCAAGTTCGCTTTCCAGAACGCTCGCGCGTTTGAGTATTTGATGACGCGCTTCTCCACGCCGGAAGAAGTTTTCGGCCCGCTCTCCATTCAGGCGTTAAAAGACGAGGGACGCTACGAGCGTCTGACGGCGGGCTATCTCCCGGAAGCGGAAATCGTCTTTCTTGATGAGATCTGGAAAGCCGGCCCGGCCATTCTGAACACCCTGCTGACGGCAATCAACGAACGCCGCTTCCGCAACGGCGCGAGCGAAGAGAAGATCCCCATGCGCCTGCTGGTGGCCGCGTCAAACGAATTGCCCGAAGCCGACAGCAGCCTGGAGGCGCTGTATGACCGCATGCTGATCCGCCTGTGGCTGGATAAAGTCCAGGATAAATCGAACTTCCGTTCAATGCTGGTGAGCCAGCAGGACGAAAACGAAAACCCGGTGGCAGCATCGTTACAGGTCACGGACGAGGAATATCACCAGTGGCAGGAGGATATCGGCAAGATAAAACTGCCTGATACCGTATTTGAGCTGATCTTCATGCTGCGCCAGCAGCTTGATTTACTGCCCTCCGCGCCGTACGTCTCCGACCGTCGCTGGAAAAAAGCCATTCGCCTGCTCCAGGCAAGCGCCCTGTTCAGCGGCCGCGATGCTGTTGCCCCTGTCGATCTGATCCTGCTGAAAGACTGTCTGTGGCACGACGCAGAAGGGATGAATCTGATGCAGCAGCAGCTGGACGTTTTGATGACCGGACACGCGTGGGGCCAGCAGTCGATGCTCAATCAGCTGGGAGCGATTGCCCAACGTCGCCTTCAGCTCCAGCAGCAGCAAAGTGACAAAACCGCGCTGAAGGTGAACCGTCTCGGCGGGATGTTTGCCCGTAAGCCACACTACGAACTGCCCGCCGGGCTGACTGACGCCTCGCTCACGCTCCTCCTCCAGCAGCCGCTTAAGCTTCATGATATGCAGGTGGTGCACGTGACGATCGAACGCGTTGCGCTGGTTCAGTGGCTGGATAAGGGCGGTGAGATCCGCGGTAAACTCAACGGTATTGGCTTTGCACAGCCGCTGTCGCTGGAAGTCGATAGCAGCCAGCATCTGGTGATCCGCGACGTCAGCCTTCAGGGATCGCGCCTGGCGCTGCCGGGAACGGCCTCCGACAGCCTTCCGGAGGAAATCAAACAGCAGCTCGACGCGCTGGATAACGAATGGCATCAGCAGCACACGCGCTTTAGCGAGCAGCAGAAATGCCTCTTTATTCATAGCGACTGGTTAGGCCGCATTGAAGCCAGCTTGCAGGATGTCAGCACGCAGATCAAACAGGCGCGTCAATGCTAACGCTGGATACGCTCAACGTCATGCTGGCGGTTAGCGAGGACGGTTTAATCGAAGAGGTCGTCATTACCCTGCTCGCTTCACCGCAGCTGGCGGCCTTTTTTGAAAAATTCCCGAAGCTCAGAAAGGCAATGACGGACGATCTTCCTCGCTGGCGCGATAGCCTGCGACAGCGGTTTAAGGAGACGGAAGTCCCGCCGGAACTGACAGAGGAAGTGGCTGGTTACCAGCAGTGCCAGCGGCTTTCAACGCCGCAGTTTATTGCCCAGCTTCCGCAAACCCTGACATTGCTTGATAACGTTCATTCCCCGTTTGCCAGCCAGGCCAGAGCGCTGGTCACGGACAACCCGAGCTTTACTCCCGCCCTGCACACCCTGTTTTTACAGCGCTGGCGGCTCAGCCTTGTCGTTCAGGCCACCTCGCTCAACCAGCAATTGCTGGACGAAGAGCGCGAACAGCTGTTGAGCGAGGTACAGGAGCGGATGACGTTAAGCGGCCAGCTAGAACAGGTGTTGGTGGAGAATGAGAACGCTGCCGGACGCCTCTGGGATATGAGTGCCGGACAGCTAAAGCGCGGCGACTATCAGCTGATCGTCAGGTACGGCGACTTTCTGGCGCAACAGCCGGAGCTGATGAAGCTCGCGGAACAGCTTGGGCGCTCCCGGGAGGCAAAATCGGTCCCAAAGAACGATGCGCCGATGGAAACCTTCCGCACCCTGGTGCGTGAACCCTCCACCGTGCCGGAGCAGGTTGACGGGCTACAGCAAAGCGATGACATCCTGCGCCTGCTGCCCACGGAACTCAGCACGCTGGGAATGACCGAGCTGGAGTATGAGTTTTATCGTCGGCTGGTGGAAAAACAGCTGCTCACCTATCGGCTACACGGCGAAGCCTGGCGCGAGAAGATCAGCCAGCGTCCGGTGGTGCATCAGGACTTTGATGAGCAACCGCGCGGCCCGTTCATTGTTTGCGTCGATACGTCCGGATCGATGGGGGGGTTTAATGAACAGTGCGCAAAAGCGTTCTGCCTGGCCCTGATGCGCGTGGCGCTCGCCGATCGTCGTCGCTGCTACATCATGTTATTTTCCAGCGAAGTGGTCGGGTATGAACTTACCGGCTCACAGGGGCTGGAGCAGGCGATCCGCTTTTTAAGCCAACGCTTTCGCGGCGGCACCGATCTGGCCAGCTGTTTTCGCAGCATCATTGAGCGTATGCAGGGCGGCGACTGGTACGACGCGGATGCAGTGGTGATTTCCGATTTTATTGCCCAGCGGCTGCCGGACGACGTGGTGAGTAAAGTGAAGGAGATGCAGCGCGTACACCAGCACCGCTTTCATGCCGTGGCGATGTCCGCACATGGAAAACCCGGCATCATGCGCATCTTCGATCACATCTGGCGCTTTGATACCGGGTTGCGTAGCCGCCTGCTCAGACGCTGGCGACGTTAATTAAAGAAGAGAACCGACGCTTTCACGTACCTGCTGCGGCCAGACCCCACACTGCACCTGACCAATGTGGGACAGTTGCAGCAGCAGCATGGTCAGACGAGACTGGCCAATACCGCCGCCGATGGTCTGCGGCATTTCACCGCGCAGCAGCGCCTGGTGCCACTCCAGTTGCAGACGATCTTCATCACCGGTCACGGCCAGCTGACGCTTCAGTGCTTCAGCATCCACGCGGATCCCCATAGAAGAGAGTTCAAACGCATCTTCCAGAACCGGGTTCCAGACCAGAATATCGCCGTTCAGTCCGGCATATTCGCTTTCGCCCACGGTGCTCCAGTCATCGTAATCCGGCGCACGGACGTCGTGACGTTTACCGTCAGACAGTTTTCCGCCGATGCCGATCAGGAATACCGCGCCCAGCGCTTTGGCGATCGCGCGTTCACGGCCTTTGGCATCCAGATCCGGATAACGGCTCAGCAATTCCTGACTGTGAACAAAGTGGATCGTTTCCGGCAGGAACGGTGCCAGACCAAACTCTTTGCTCACGGCTGCTTCGGTTGCTTTGATCCCTGCGTAGATCGCCTCTACGGTGGATTTCAGCGTACCGACATGACGCTCGCCGTCACCCATTACGCGCTCCCAGTCCCACTGGTCAACGTAGACAGAGTGAATTGGGGAGAGACGGTCTTCATCGGGGCGAAGGGCTTTCATGTGCGTGTAAAGCCCTTCGCCCGCGCTGAAGTCGTGTTGTCCCAGGGTTTGACGCTTCCACTTCGCCAGGGAATGCACCACTTCGAACTGGGCGTCTGGCAGTGTTTTCACTTTTACCTGTACCGCTTTTTCGCAACCAGACAGATTATCCTGCGTCCCGTCACCCACGCGGCTCAGAATCGGCGCCTGAACTTCAATAAGGCCAAGCTTCTCTTCCAGCTGGCGGGAAAAATGGGATTTTACGAAACTGATCTGGCGTTGTTTTGCGATGTAAGCGGTTTTCATTATTTATACTCCTGCGTCCTGTTGGTATTGATTAAGCAACAAAAATGGCACCTTATTCAATAACCCATCAACAAAAAGCCGGATTCACTTTTGATTCGATAAAATTAGCCGCTAGAATAGAGGGATTCATCAATCTTCATAAGAAAAAGCTATGGAAAATTATCAGATCGACAATCTGGACCGCGGCATCCTGGAGGCGCTGATGGCCAATGCGCGCACCGCGTATGCCGAACTGGCGAAACAGTTTGGCGTCAGCCCGGGGACAATTCACGTCCGCGTAGAGAAAATGAAGCAGGCCGGGATCATCACCGGCGCACGCATTGACGTCAGTCCGAAGCAGCTCGGCTACGACGTCTGCTGCTTCATTGGCATCATTCTTAAAAGTGCAAAAGATTACCCCTCCGCGCTGGAGAAGCTGAACGCGCTGGATGAAGTCACCGAGGCGTACTACACCACCGGGCATTACAGCATCTTTATTAAGGTAATGTGCCGATCCATCGATGCCCTCCAGCAGGTACTTATCAACAAGATCCAAACAATCGATGAAATTCAGTCCACCGAAACCCTGATCTCCCTGCAAAACCCGATCATGCGTACCATCCGCCCGTGATCGGGCAATTTCATTCCCACATTTTCCACAGGTAGATCCCAGCTCGTTCACAGCGTACAATGGCCGCCTCTTTATCTGAGCGAGCGATCAATGGCGGACATTACTCTTATCAGCGGCAGCACCCTGGGCGGTGCGGAATACGTAGCGGAACATCTGGCTGAGAAGCTGGAAGACGCGGGCTTTTCAACGGAAACCCTGCACGGCCCGCTGCTGGAAGATCTCCCGACTGATGGGGTCTGGCTGCTGATCACCTCCACGCACGGCGCGGGCGATCTGCCGGATAACCTGCAACCTTTATATGACGAACTGCTGGAACAGCAGCCCAGTCTGTCAAACGTCCGGTTTGGTGCGATCGGGATCGGCAGCCGTGAATATGACACCTTCTGCGGTGCAATAGAGAAAGTAGAAGCCGCTGTAACCGCCTGCGGAGCAAAACAGCTGGGTGAAACCCTGAAGATCAACATCCTCGATCATGATATTCCGGAAGATCCAGCCGAGATCTGGCTCGCAGAATGGAAAAATTTACTCAAAAACGATTAAAGATCGTGCGATCAGATGTGGATAACTCTGGTTAAAAGCTCGTATTAACCCGTAGTTATCCAAAGAACAATGTTGGTTTAGTTTTTGACCTGTGGATAAAGCGGCGATCTGATCCCAGCTTATACTGTCCAGGATCACCGATCATTCACAGCAAACGATCCTTCCTAACTGCATGATCTTATTTATGGGATCGGACTTATCCACAAAGGTCTGCGATCCTAATAAGAGATCACAATAGAACAGATCTCTAAATAAAAAGATCTTCTTTTTAATAGCCCAGGATCCCAATGCTTTCTCGAAAGACTAAAGTTGAGTAGAATCCACGGCCCGGGCTTCAATCCATTTTCATACCGCTTTACGCGAGGCAGACCACCATGTTTTATCAGGATCCTTTTGACGTCATCATCATTGGCGGGGGTCATGCAGGCACTGAGGCCGCAATGGCCGCAGCGCGAATGGGTCAGCAGACCCTGCTTTTGACACACAATATCGACACGCTGGGACAAATGTCCTGTAATCCGGCGATTGGCGGCATTGGGAAAGGACACCTGGTAAAAGAAGTGGATGCACTTGGCGGCCTGATGGCGAAAGCGATCGATCATGCGGGCATTCAGTTTAGGATACTAAACGCGAGTAAAGGCCCTGCTGTCCGCGCCACTCGTGCGCAGGCAGACCGCGTGCTTTATCGTCAGGCTGTCCGCACCGCGCTGGAGAACCAGCCGAACCTGATGATCTTCCAGCAGGCGGTAGAAGATCTTATCGTGGAGAACGATCGTGTTGTCGGCGCTGTGACCCAAATGGGCCTCAAGTTCCGCGCAAAAGCGGTTGTGCTGACGGTCGGGACATTCCTGGACGGTAAAATCCATATCGGTCTGGACAACTACAGCGGTGGCCGTGCTGGCGATCCGCCGTCCATTCCGCTGTCTCGTCGTCTGCGTGAGCTGCCGCTGCGCGTAAGCCGCCTGAAAACCGGTACACCGCCGCGCATTGATGCGCGCACCATTGACTTCAGCGTGCTGGCACAGCAGCACGGCGATAACCCAATGCCGGTGTTCTCGTTCATGGGCAATGCGGCACAACATCCGCAGCAGGTGCCGTGCTACATCACGCACACCAATGAGAAAACGCACGACGTGATCCGCAATAACCTCGATCGCAGCCCAATGTACGCGGGCGTGATCGAAGGGATCGGCCCGCGCTACTGCCCGTCGATCGAAGACAAGGTGATGCGCTTTGCCGATCGTAACCAGCACCAGATCTTCCTGGAGCCGGAAGGACTGACCTCTAACGAAATTTACCCGAACGGCATCTCCACCAGCCTGCCGTTCGACGTGCAGATGCAAATTGTTCGCTCAATGCAGGGTATGGAGAACGCGAGAATCGTTCGTCCTGGCTACGCCATTGAGTACGATTTCTTCGATCCGCGTGACCTGAAGCCAACCCTGGAGAGCAAATTCATCCACGGTCTGTTCTTCGCGGGCCAGATTAACGGCACCACCGGGTATGAAGAAGCCGCTGCGCAAGGGCTGCTGGCCGGTCTGAACGCCGCCCGCTTCTCCGCCGAGAAAGAGGGCTGGGCGCCGGCGCGCTCTCAGGCGTACCTGGGCGTACTGGTCGACGATCTCTGTACGCTGGGGACCAAAGAACCGTACCGCATGTTTACCTCCCGCGCGGAATATCGCCTGATGCTGCGCGAAGACAACGCCGATCTGCGTCTGACCGAAATGGGTCGAGAGCTGGGTCTGGTGGATGACGAACGCTGGGCGCGCTTCAACGAGAAGCTGGAACGCATTGAACAGGAACGTCAGCGCCTGAAAACCACCTGGGTAAACCCGCAGGCGGAAACCGCTGCCGAAGTGAACGCTCACTTAACAGCGCCGCTTTCGCGCGAAGCCAGCGGCGAAGATCTGCTGCGCCGTCCTGAAGTCACCTACGAGAATCTGGTCAAACTGACCGCGTTCGCACCGGGCCTTGAAGACGCTGAAGCGGCTGAGCAGGTCGAGATTCAGGTGAAATACGAAGGCTACATTGCGCGTCAGCAGGATGAGATCGAAAAACAGCAGCGTAATGAAAATACGCTGCTGCCGGAAATGCTGGACTATCGTCAGGTGACGGGCCTTTCCAACGAAGTGATCGCTAAGCTGAACGATCATAAACCGGTGTCGATTGGCCAGGCCTCGCGGATCTCCGGCGTCACGCCTGCCGCGATTTCAATTCTGCTGGTGTGGCTGAAAAAGCAGGGTATGCTGCGCCGCAGCGCGTAACGTTTGAACATTGCCCGGTGGCGCTGCGCTTACCGGGCCTACAGAACCCCGTAGGGCGGGTAAGCGAAGCGCCACCCGCCAGTATGTATCTCAACAGGTATCCACCGTGCTCAATAAACTCTCTCGTCTGCTGGATGAAGCAGGTATTTCGCTCACCGATCACCAGAAAAACCAGCTGGTGGCCTATGTCGATATGCTGAACAAATGGAACAAAGCGTACAACCTGACCTCGGTGCGCGATCCCAACGAGATGCTGGTTCGCCATATTCTCGATAGCATCGTGGTGGCGCCGTACCTGAAAGGTGAACGTTTTATCGACGTTGGCACCGGTCCGGGGCTGCCGGGGATCCCGTTGTCTATTGTCCGCCCGGAGAGCCATTTCACGCTGCTGGACAGCCTGGGCAAGCGCGTGCGCTTTTTACGCCAGGTACAGCATGAGCTGAAGCTGGAAAACATTTCGCCGGTGCAGAGCAGGGTAGAGGCGTTCCCGGCAGAGCCGCCGTTTGACGGCGTTATCAGCCGTGCCTTTGCATCGCTCAACGACATGGTGAGCTGGTGTAAACACCTGCCGGCGGAAAATGGCCGCTTTTATGCCCTGAAAGGGCTGGTGCCTGAAGATGAGATTCAACAGCTGCCAGCGGATTTTGCTGTTGAATCAATCGAGAAGTTACAGGTTCCTCATCTCGACGGTGAACGGCATTTGGTGATTCTTAAGCCAAACAAATTTTAAAAATTAAATAAAAAATGGGGAATTTGTGCTGTTCTTATTGTGTTAAAAAACAGCACACCCATGAGGATAATTCTGAAGTCATTTTAACCTTGTGTTCACCATGGTTTTTCTTGCGGTTAACCTGAGCTGATTCATTCACCGTAATGATAATCAACTACGAAAATATCAGTCTGCTAAAAGTGGGCTTTAGCAACCAGAATGCAATGTTAAATATTTATTAAAAATGTCAATAAAAGGTTTTTGTTGTATATAGGGCTGTTTTAGAAATAGTTGCGATTTTTTGGCTTTAAATTCATGAAGATGAAATAAAACGATTTACGTGTTTGATAATTACCGCTTTATCGCAAATGTGCATTTTGTGATCTCGTGCACGCTTTATCGCCAACGTTTTCGCGCTGTTTGCAGTTTCGCCTGAAGGTCGACGCATTGGTCAAAAGTTGAAAAATAGCGCTGGGGAAAAATATTTAAACATTTATTCACCTTTTCGCTACTTAATGTTTGAAATCACGGGTACGCACCGTATAATTTGACCGCTTTTTGATGCTTGACTCTGAGCCTTAAAGGACGTTTTATACGACACGCGGCATACCTCGAAGGGAGCAGGAGTAAAAACGTGATGTCTGTGTCGCTCTTGAGTAGAAACGTTGCTCGTAAGCTTCTGTTCATTCAGTTTCTGGCGGTAATAGCAAGTGGACTGCTGTTTAGCCTCAAAGACCCCTTCTGGGGCATCTCCGCCGCGTGCGGAGGTTTGGCGGTTGTGCTGCCAAACGTGTTGTTTATGATTTTTGCCTGGCGTCATCAGGCGCATACACCCGCCAAAGGCCGCGTGGCCTGGTCCTTCGCTCTCGGCGAAGTGTGTAAGGTGTTGCTGACCTTTGCTCTACTGGTGATGGCGCTGGCGGTTTTGAAAGTGGTATTCATGCCGCTGATAGCAACGTGGGTTTTGGTGCTGGTGGTACAAGTTCTGGCTCCAGCTGTAATCAATAACAAAGGGTAAAAGGCATCATGGCTTCAGAAAATATGACGCCGCAGGATTACATAGGTCACCATCTGAATAACCTTCAGCTGGACCTGCGTACATTCTCGCTGGTGGATCCACATAACCCCCCGGCCACCTTCTGGACGATCAACATCGACTCCATGTTCTTCTCGGTGGTTTTGGGTCTTCTGTTCCTGGCCATGTTCCGCAGCGTTGCTAAAAAGGCGACCAGCGGTGTTCCAGGGAAATTCCAGACGTTCGTTGAGATGATCATCGGCTTCGTCCATGGCAGCGTGAAAGACATGTACCATGGTAAGAGCAAGCTGATTGCTCCGCTGGCCCTGACCGTGTTCGTTTGGGTCTTCCTGATGAACCTGATGGACCTGCTGCCAATTGACCTGCTGCCGTTCATCGGCGAGCACATCTTCGGCCTGCCTGCGCTGCGTGTTGTACCGTCTGCGGACGTGAACATCACCCTGTCGATGGCGCTGGGCGTGTTTATCCTGATTCTTTTCTACAGCATCAAAATGAAAGGCGTAAGCGGCTTTGTGAAAGAGCTTACCTTGCAGCCGTTCAACCACTGGGCGTTTATTCCGGTCAACCTGATCCTGGAAGGCGTTAGCCTGCTGTCCAAACCTGTTTCACTGGGTCTGCGACTGTTCGGCAACATGTATGCGGGTGAGCTGATTTTCATTCTGATCGCGGGTCTTCTGCCGTGGTGGTCACAGTGGATTCTGAATGTGCCATGGGCCATTTTCCACATCCTGATCATTACGCTGCAAGCCTTTATCTTCATGGTTCTGACGATCGTCTATCTGTCGATGGCGTCTGAAGAGCACTGATTTTTTACCAACACTACTACGTTTTAATTGAAACAAACTGGAGACTGTCATGGAAAACCTGAATATGGATCTGCTGTACATGGCTGCCGCTGTGATGATGGGTCTGGCGGCTATCGGTGCTGCGATCGGTATCGGCATCCTCGGGGGCAAATTCCTGGAAGGCGCTGCGCGTCAACCTGATCTGATTCCTCTGCTGCGTACTCAGTTCTTTATCGTTATGGGTCTGGTGGATGCAATCCCAATGATCGCTGTAGGTCTGGGTCTGTACGTGATGTTTGCTGTCGCGTAGTAGTTGTTTTAAAACCCCAAGCCACAGAAATTTAAGAGGTATTGTGCTGTGAACATGAACGCAACAATCCTCGGCCAGGCCATCGCGTTTATTCTCTTTGTCTGGTTCTGCATGAAGTATGTATGGCCGCCTTTAATGGCTGCCATCGAAAAACGTCAGAAAGAAATTGCTGACGGTCTGGCTTCCGCAGAACGCGCTAAGAAAGATTTGGACCTTGCACAGGCCAACGCGACAGACCAGCTGAAAAAAGCGAAAGCTGAAGCTCAGGTAATCATTGAACAGGCTAACAAACGCCGTTCTCAGATCCTGGACGAAGCCAAAGCTGAAGCAGAACAGGAACGTACTAAGATCGTGACACAGGCTCAGGCTGAAATTGAAGCTGAGCGTAAACGTGCTCGTGAAGAACTGCGTAAGCAGGTTGCGATTCTGGCTGTTGCTGGCGCCGAGAAGATCATCGAACGTTCCGTGGATGAAGCTGCTAACAGCGACATCGTGGACAAACTTGTCGCTGAACTGTAAGGAGGGAGGGGCTGATGTCTGAATTTGTTACGGTAGCTCGCCCCTACGCCAAAGCAGCTTTTGACTTTGCTGTCGAACACCAAAATGTCGATCGCTGGCAGAATATGCTGGCGTTTGCCGCTGAGGTGACGAAAAACGAACAAATGGCCGAGTTGCTTTCCGGTGCGTTAGCGCCTGAAACCCTCGCCGCGTCGTTTATCGCCGTGTGCGGAGAGCAACTGGATGCCAACGGCCAGAACCTGATTAAGGTCATGGCAGAAAATGGTCGTCTCCGTGTGCTCCCGGATGTTCTCGAGCAGTTTGAGCACTTACGTGCCCTCAGTGAAGCTACCGCTGAAGTTGAAGTAACTTCCGCAACTGAACTGAGTGATGAACAGCTTGCGAAAATCACCGCCGCGATGGAAAAACGTCTGTCACGCAAAGTTAAGCTGAATTGCAAAATCGATAAGTCTGTAATGGCAGGCGTAATCATCCGCTCGGGTGATATGGTCATTGATGGCAGCGTACGCGGCCGTCTTGAGCGCCTTGCAGACGTCTTGCAGTCTTAAGGGGACTGGAGCATGCAACTGAATTCCACCGAAATCAGCGAACTGATCAAGCAGCGCATTGCTCAGTTCAGTGTTGTGAGTGAAGCTCACAACGAAGGTACTATTGTTTCTGTAAGTGACGGTGTTATCCGCATCCACGGCCTGGCCGATTGTATGCAGGGTGAGATGATTTCCCTGCCGGGTAACCGTTACGCTATCGCACTGAACCTGGAGCGCGACTCCGTAGGTGCCGTTGTGATGGGTCCATACGCTGACCTCGCCGAAGGCATGAAGGTTAAGTGTACTGGCCGTATTCTGGAAGTGCCGGTTGGCCGTGGCCTGCTGGGTCGCGTTGTTAACACCCTGGGTGCGCCAATCGACGGTAAAGGTCCGGTTGATAACGATGGCTTCTCGCCAATCGAAGTTATCGCACCGGGCGTTATCGACCGTCAGTCCGTTGATCAGCCTGTGCAGACGGGTTATAAGTCCGTTGATGCCATGATCCCAATCGGTCGTGGTCAGCGTGAACTGATCATCGGTGACCGTCAGACCGGTAAAACCGCGATGGCAATCGACGCCATCATCAACCAGCGTGACTCCGGCATCAAATGTGTGTACGTGGCTATCGGCCAGAAAGCGTCCACCATTTCCAACGTGGTTCGTAAACTGGAAGAGCACGGCGCACTGTCTAACACCATCGTTGTGGTAGCAACCGCGTCTGAATCTGCTGCACTGCAATACCTGGCGCCATACGCCGGTTGCGCAATGGGCGAATACTTCCGTGACCGCGGTGAAGATGCGCTGATCGTATACGATGACCTGTCCAAACAGGCTGTTGCGTATCGTCAGGTTTCCCTGCTGCTCCGTCGTCCACCAGGACGTGAAGCATTCCCGGGCGACGTATTCTACCTCCACTCTCGTCTGCTGGAGCGTGCTTCCCGCGTTAACGCGGAATACGTCGAGAACTTCACCAAAGGTGAAGTGAAGGGTAAAACGGGCTCTCTGACCGCGCTGCCGATTATTGAAACCCAGGCGGGTGACGTTTCTGCGTTCGTTCCGACCAACGTAATCTCCATTACCGATGGTCAGATCTTCCTGGAAACCAACCTGTTTAACTCCGGTATTCGTCCGGCAGTTAACCCGGGTATCTCCGTATCCCGTGTGGGTGGTGCTGCTCAGACCAAGATCATCAAGAAACTGTCCGGTGGTATCCGTACCGCGCTGGCACAGTATCGTGAACTGGCTGCGTTCTCTCAGTTCGCATCCGATCTGGACGAAGCAACCCGTAAACAGCTGAGCCACGGTCAGAAAGTGACCGAGCTGCTGAAGCAGAAACAGTACGCGCCAATGTCTGTTGCTCAGCAGGGCCTGGTACTGTTCGCGGCTGAACGCGGTTACCTCGAAGATGTGGAACTGGCGAAAATCGGTAGCTTCGAAGCCGCTCTGCTGGCTTACGCTGACCGTGATCACGCTCCGCTGATGCAAGAGATCAACCAGACCGGTGGCTATAACGACGAAATCGAAGGCAAGCTGAAAGCTATCCTCGATTCCTTCAAAGCAACCCAATCCTGGTAATCGTCCGGCGGCTTGTCTCAGGACAAGCCGTCTGGCATTGAGGAGAAGCTCATGGCCGGCGCAAAAGAGATACGTAGTAAGATCGCAAGCGTCCAGAACACGCAAAAGATCACTAAAGCGATGGAGATGGTCGCCGCTTCCAAAATGCGTAAATCGCAGGATCGCATGGCGGCCAGCCGTCCTTATGCAGAGACCATGCGCAAAGTGATTGGTCACCTTGCAAACGGTAATCTGGAATATAAGCACCCTTACCTGGAAGAACGCGACGTTAAGCGCGTGGGCTACCTGGTGGTGTCGACTGACCGTGG
This sequence comes from Enterobacter cloacae complex sp. I2, assembly GCF_014896205.1. Lineage (NCBI taxonomy): Bacteria > Pseudomonadati > Pseudomonadota > Gammaproteobacteria > Enterobacterales > Enterobacteriaceae > Enterobacter > Enterobacter cloacae complex sp. I2. The sequence goes on along the minus strand of NZ_JADBRA010000029.1, from coordinate 26,553 downwards.
TCTGTGTGGCGGCTTGAACATTAACCTGTTCAAAAAACTGCTGGCGGATATGAAAGTCTGGTCCGATAAAGGCGTTCAGTGCGATCTGGCACTGATTGGCTCTAAAGGCGTCTCTTTCTTTAACTCCGTTGGCGGCAACATTGTCGCTCAGGTGACCGGTATGGGTGATAACCCGTCCCTGTCCGAACTTATCGGCCCGGTTAAAGTGATGTTGCAGGCCTACGATGAAGGCCGTCTGGACAGACTGTACGTTGTCAGCAACAAATTTATTAACACCATGTCTCAGGTGCCTACGCTCACTCAGATGCTGCCGTTACCGGCATCAGAAGATGACGAGCTGAAACAGAAAGCCTGGGATTACCTGTATGAACCCGATCCGAAACCGCTGCTGGATACCCTGCTGCGTCGTTACGTTGAATCACAGGTTTATCAGGGCGTTGTAGAAAACCTGGCCAGCGAGCAGGCCGCACGAATGGTGGCGATGAAAGCCGCGACCGATAATGGCGGCAGCCTGATTAAAGAGCTGCAGTTGGTTTACAACAAAGCTCGTCAGGCCAGCATTACTCAGGAACTCACCGAGATCGTCTCGGGGGCCGCCGCGGTTTAACCAGGTTTACGAATTACGTAGAGGATTCAAGATGGCTACTGGAAAGATTGTCCAGGTAATCGGCGCCGTGGTGGACGTCGAGTTCCCTCAGGACGCCGTACCACGCGTGTACGACGCGCTTGAGGTACAGAATGGTAACGAGAGCCTGGTGCTGGAAGTTCAGCAGCAGCTCGGCGGCGGTATCGTGCGTACCATCGCCATGGGTTCTTCCGACGGTCTGCGTCGTGGTCTGGAAGTTAAAGACCTTGAGCACCCGATCGAAGTCCCGGTAGGTAAAGCAACGCTGGGTCGTATCATGAACGTATTGGGTCAGCCAATCGACATGAAAGGCGACATCGGTGAAGAAGAGCGTTGGGCTATCCACCGCGCGGCACCTTCCTACGAAGAGCTGTCCAGCTCTCAGGAACTGCTGGAAACCGGCATCAAAGTTATCGACCTGATGTGTCCGTTCGCGAAGGGCGGTAAAGTCGGTCTGTTCGGCGGTGCGGGTGTAGGTAAAACCGTAAACATGATGGAGCTGATCCGTAACATCGCGATCGAGCACTCCGGTTACTCCGTGTTTGCGGGCGTAGGTGAACGTACTCGTGAGGGTAACGACTTCTACCACGAAATGACCGACTCCAACGTTCTGGATAAAGTATCCCTGGTTTACGGCCAGATGAACGAGCCACCAGGAAACCGTCTGCGCGTTGCGCTGACTGGCCTGACAATGGCTGAGAAATTCCGTGACGAAGGCCGTGACGTTCTGCTGTTCGTTGATAACATCTATCGTTACACCCTGGCCGGTACCGAAGTATCTGCACTGCTGGGTCGTATGCCTTCAGCGGTAGGTTATCAGCCTACGCTGGCGGAAGAGATGGGTGTTCTTCAGGAACGTATCACCTCGACCAAAACCGGTTCTATCACCTCCGTTCAGGCGGTATACGTACCTGCGGATGACTTGACTGACCCATCTCCAGCCACCACCTTTGCGCACTTAGACGCAACCGTGGTACTGAGCCGTCAGATCGCGTCTCTGGGTATCTACCCGGCCGTTGACCCGCTGGACTCCACCAGCCGTCAGCTGGATCCACTGGTTGTTGGCCAGGAACACTACGACACCGCGCGTGGCGTACAGTCCCTGCTGCAACGTTACCAGGAACTGAAAGACATCATCGCCATCCTGGGTATGGATGAACTGTCTGAAGAAGACAAACTGGTGGTAGCACGTGCGCGTAAGATCCAGCGCTTCCTGTCCCAGCCGTTCTTCGTTGCGGAAGTATTCACCGGTGCGCCAGGTAAATACGTTTCCCTGAAAGACACCATCCGTGGCTTTAAAGGCATCATGGAAGGCGAATACGATCACCTGCCAGAGCAGGCGTTCTACATGGTTGGTTCCATCGAAGAAGCCGTGGAAAAAGCCAAAAAACTTTAACGCCTTAATCGGAGGGTGATATGGCAATGACTTACCACCTGGACGTCGTCAGCGCAGAGCAACAAATGTTCTCTGGTCTGGTCGAGAAAATCCAGGTAACGGGTAGTGAAGGTGAACTGGGTATTTTCCCGGGTCACGCACCGCTGCTCACCGCCATTAAGCCTGGTATGATCCGCATCGTTAAACAGTTCGGTCACGAAGAGTTTATCTATCTGTCCGGCGGCATTCTTGAAGTGCAGCCTGGCAGTGTGACCGTTCTGGCCGATACCGCTATTCGTGGCCAGGATCTCGACGAAGCGCGAGCCCTGGAATCGAAGCGTAAGGCTGAAGAGCACATTAACAGCTCTCATGGTGACGTGGATTACGCTCAGGCGTCTGCGGAGCTGGCCAAAGCGATCGCGAAACTGCGCGTTATCGAGTTGACCAAAAAAGCGATGTAACACCGGCTTGAAAAGCACAAAAGCCAGTCTGGATCCCAGGCTGGCTTTTTTTTTCGGCCTTAATTCATGATGAAAAAGATGTAGAATTTTAAGCATCAAACGTTTTTACTTCTCACACAAACTACCGTCAGGATGCGTATGTTAAACAGTGCGATGAGCGTGGTGATCCTTGCCGCAGGCAAAGGTACCCGCATGTATTCCGATCTGCCTAAGGTGCTCCACACGCTGGCAGGAAAGCCAATGGTGCAGCATGTTATTGATGCAGCTAATGAATTAGGCGCCCGCCAGGTGCATCTGGTTTATGGACACGGCGGCGATCTGCTGAAAAAAACGCTGCGTGACGACAATCTCAACTGGGTACTACAGGCAGAACAGCTGGGTACCGGTCATGCAATGCAGCAGGCTGCACCTTTCTTCTCTGATGATGAAGACATCCTGATGCTCTACGGCGACGTCCCGCTGATCTCCGTTGAAACCCTCACTCGTTTGCGTGAAGCCAAACCGCAGGGCGGCATTGGGCTGTTAACCGTCGTGCTGGACGATCCGAGTGGCTATGGCCGCATTACCCGTGAAAACGGCAACGTGACGGGGATTGTTGAGCATAAAGATGCCAGCGAAGCGCAGCGTCAGATTCAGGAGATCAACACCGGTATCCTGATTGCGAACGGTGCTGATATGAAGCGCTGGCTGTCTAAGCTGAATAACAACAACGCACAGGGTGAGTATTACATCACCGACATTATTGCTATGGCGTACCAGGAAGGGCGTGAGATTGCCGCCGTTCACCCGGCACGCATCAGCGAAACGGACGGGGTAAACAACCGTCTTCAGCTTTCCCGTCTGGAGCGCATTTACCAGTCCGAGCAGGCAGAGAAACTGCTGCTCGCAGGCGTCATGCTGCGCGATCCGGCGCGTTTCGATCTGCGCGGTACGCTGTCCCACGGGCGCGACGTTGAAATTGATACTAACGTTATCCTGGAAGGTAACGTCACGCTGGGTAACCGCGTCAAAATCGGTGCTGGCTGCGTGATTAAAAACAGCGTTATCGGCGACGACTGCGAAATCAGCCCGTACAGCGTGGTGGAAGACGCGCGTCTAGATGCGGCGTGTACCATCGGCCCGTTTGCGCGTCTGCGCCCGGGCGCTGAGCTGCTGGAAGGCGCACATGTTGGTAACTTCGTTGAAATGAAAAAAGCCCGTCTGGGTAAAGGCTCCAAAGCGGGTCATTTAACCTATCTGGGCGATGCAGAAATTGGCGACAACGTGAATATTGGTGCAGGTACCATCACCTGTAACTATGACGGTGCCAATAAGTTTAAAACCATCATCGGTGATGATGTGTTTGTGGGTTCTGACACGCAGCTGGTGGCGCCCGTCACCGTGGGTAACGGGGTGACCATTGCCGCCGGAACGACCGTCACGCGCGACGTAGCGGATAACGAGCTGGTGTTAAGCCGCGTGCCGCAGGTCAGCAAGCAGGGCTGGAAACGCCCGGTGAAGAAAAAGTAACCCTAAGGCGGGTGGCGCTGCGCTTACCCGCCCTACGATTGAGTAGGCCTGATAAGGCGTAGCCGTCATCAGGCAAACCCGGGAGAGGAGATAAAGATATATCTCCCCCCACAGGCAGTACCCATAAAAATAACCCCACTCTCTACAAGGCTCGGGGTGCCCGGAAAGGGTAAATACAGGTCAGCGACAACGCAGGCATAATGCCTAAATTCGGAATCTAAATTATGTGTGGAATTGTTGGCGCAGTTGCGCAGCGTGATATTGCTGAAATCCTTCTCGAAGGTTTACGTCGTCTGGAATACCGTGGCTATGACTCTGCCGGTCTGGCTGTCGTGGATGCAGAAGGTCATATGACCCGTCTGCGCCGTCTCGGTAAAGTGCAGATGCTGGCCCAGGCCGCGGAAGAACATCCGCTGCACGGGGGAACCGGTATTGCGCACACCCGCTGGGCGACGCACGGCGAACCGTCTGAAGGTAACGCGCACCCGCATGTGTCTGAACACATCGTGGTGGTGCATAACGGCATTATCGAAAACCACGAACCGCTGCGCGAAGAACTGAAAGCGCGCGGCTATACCTTCGTCTCTGAAACCGACACCGAAGTGATTGCTCACCTCGTACACTGGGAACTGGCACAGGGCGGTACGCTGCGTGAGGCAGTGCTGCGTGCTATTCCTCAGCTGCGCGGCGCCTACGGTACGGTGATCATGGATTCTCGCGATCCATCTACCCTGCTGGCCGCGCGTTCCGGTAGCCCGATGGTTATCGGTCTGGGCATGGGCGAGAACTTTATCGCGTCCGATCAGCTGGCGCTCCTGCCGGTTACCCGTCGCTTTATCTTCCTGGAAGAGGGCGATATCGCGGAAGTGACGCGCCGCAGCGTGACCGTCTTCGATACCAAAGGCGAGCAGGTGAAGCGTCAGGAGATCGAATCTAACCTGCAATACGACGCGGGCGACAAAGGCGCTTACCGTCACTACATGCAGAAAGAGATCTACGAGCAGCCTAACGCCATCAAAAACACCCTGACCGGGCGCATCAGCCATGGCGAGGTGGATCTGAGCGAGCTGGGGGCGAACGCCAACGAGCTGCTCGGCAAGGTTGAGCATATTCAGATTGTGGCCTGCGGGACCTCATACAACTCCGGGATGGTCTCTCGCTACTGGTTTGAATCCCTGGCGGGCGTGCCGTGCGATGTCGAAATCGCGTCTGAGTTCCGCTATCGTAAATCCGCTGTGCGCCGTAACAGCCTGATGATCACCCTTTCCCAGTCTGGCGAAACGGCGGATACCCTGGCGGCGCTGCGTCTGTCTAAAGAGTTGGGTTACTTGGGCTCTCTGGCCATCTGTAACGTGCCGGGCTCTTCGCTGGTGCGTGAATCCGATCTGGCGCTGATGACCAAAGCGGGCACTGAAATCGGCGTGGCCTCCACCAAAGCGTTTACCACGCAGCTGACCGTTCTGCTGATGCTGGTGGCGAAGCTGGCGCGACTGAAAGGCGAAGACGCTTCCGTTGAGCATGACATCGTTCACGGTCTCCAGGCGCTGCCGAGCCGTATCGAGCAGATGCTGTCTCAGGACAAACGCATTGAGGCGCTGGCTGAAGATTTCTCTGATAAGCACCACGCTCTGTTCCTGGGCCGTGGCGATCAGTACCCTATCGCGCTGGAAGGCGCACTGAAGCTGAAAGAGATCTCCTACATCCACGCGGAAGCCTACGCGGCAGGCGAGCTGAAGCACGGCCCGCTGGCGCTGATTGACGCGGATATGCCGGTGATCGTTGTTGCACCAAACAACGAACTGCTGGAAAAACTGAAGTCTAACATCGAAGAAGTCCGCGCCCGTGGCGGCGTGCTGTACGTCTTCGCGGATAAAGACGCCGGTTTCGTCAGCAGCGACAACATGCACATCATCGAGATGCCGCATGTGGAAGAGGTGATTGCGCCGATCTTCTACACCGTTCCGCTGCAACTCCTGGCTTATCACGTGGCGCTGATCAAAGGCACCGACGTTGACCAGCCGCGTAACCTGGCGAAGTCGGTTACCGTAGAGTAATCGTCTCGACACATAATGGAAAAAGCCTCGCATGAAAATGTGAGGCTTTTTTATTACGACCTAAATTTATTCCTAAAAAGTATTAAGTGTTATTTGTGTATGTTTCTGAATATGTCTTTTTAGCTAATATAAAGAAAGTTAACTTCTTCTAAATCTCTAATTAATCAGCATTTATTTTATCAAGTTAATTTATTTACCTTTTCATTTAACTTGTGCTTACCTGCTCCAGATTTTGTCCGTTAATCTTAATAAAATATAATCTCATTCAGGCGAAGAATTCTTTCGCTGATATTTGTTTTGTGAATGAATTAATCATGATTTAACGGAGTGGTAATGAAACGTAATTGGATTACAGGTTCTTTTGTTCTGTGCTCACTGTTTATGGCAAACCAGGCGCTCGCGTCTGATGGCGTGGTGCATTTTACCGGTGAGGTTATCGACAGCACCTGTGAAGTCACCACGGATACTATTGGCCAGACCGTTGCTCTGGGTAAAGTCAATAGATCTGCTTTTAGCACGGTAGGCACCACGGCGGCCCCGACCGAATTTAGCATTAAGCTGGAAAAATGTCCGGCCACGTACACTCAGGCGGCAGCGCGTTTTGACGGTACCGAAGCCTCTGACGGCAACGGCGATTTAGCCATCGGCACCCCGATAACTGCATCGACGCCAGGCGACTATACCGGTGAGGGTACAGAGACTGCGGCGACGGGCGTGGCAATTCGTATCTATAACCGCGCTGATAATTCACAGGTTAAGCTGTACAAAGATTCCGCTTATACAACCATTGATTCAGGAAATGCTGAGCTGAAATTTATCGCGCGTTATATCGCGACTTCTGCCGATGTTACGCCAGGCACGGCTAACGCTGATTCACAGTTCACCATCGAATACATGAAGTAATCGATTTTCGCCCGGGCCTGCTGACGTTAAAAGCGAGAGTACTGGCGAATTTTCCTTTAGCAGGCTCATTTCACGGATGAAATTATGTTGTGCAATCTTATTAAGTCGCTGTTCGTTGTTATTTGTCTTTTGAATATGTCTTCGTCCTGGGCTGGGGTCATTATCGGCGGCACCCGCGTGATTTTTAATAGCGATCGCGCTGATGAAACGTTTTCTATCTTCAATAAAGAGACAAACGTTCCCTACCTGATCCAGGTTTGGGTTGAGCCATTTGATAAAAAAGAGACTACCCCACCTCCCTTCACGGCTATTCCACCGGTTTCACGTCTGGAGCCGCAGCAGGAAAAAATCCTGCGCATTATTAAAACCAAGGGTGCGCTTCCCGAAGATCGGGAATCGGTTTTCTGGCTGAATATCAAAAATATTCCACCATCCGGGAGCAGTGCGGATAGCAACACGATGGAAATTGCCATAAAAACCCGAATCAAACTGTTCTGGCGCCCGGTGGCGCTCAATATGACGCCCGAAAAAGCGTATATGAAGGTGAAATGGCATCGCGTGGGAAACCATCTGCAAATAGAAAACCCAGCTCCAATTCATATCAACGTGATGGATGTGTTCGTCGACGGCATAGAAGTTCCGCTCAATATGCTTAAACCCTTCGAGAAGCTAGAGCTGCCTTTACCCGCTGGTGCGGCTGGCAAAACGCTTCGTTGGCGTTTTATCAATGACTACGGTGCGATTAGCGAGCCTCTGAATCTCTCCCTTTAAGTGCAAAACAAGGAATGATGCGAGATGGCCGGTTCACCTGTTCACGTTCTCTTTGCCTCCGGGGCGCTGCTCCTGCTGGCTTGCCAGCTACAGGCGAAAGAAGCCTTCTTTAACCCCGCCTTGCTGGAGATTGACCATCCGGTGGGTATCGATATTCATCAGTTCGATCGCGCAAACACGCTGCCACCCGGCACGTACAAAGTGGATATCCTTATTAACGGGAAAAAACGTGAGCGGCGCGAGGTCACATTTATAGCGGATAAGCCGGAGGGGGAGATTCAGCCCTGCTTCACCCACCTGTCCAGCCAGCTGAAAGCGTTCGGTGTAAAAGCGGATGCCATCAAAGCGCTTACTCACATTGATGACGATGACTGCGTCGCGCCGGGGCCGCTTGTTGAAGGTTCCGTATGGCAGTTCGATACGGACAAGCTGACGCTCAATATTGTGATACCGCAGATTTGGCTGGACAACTATGCCATGGGCTATATCAGCCCCGAACGCTGGGACCAGGGGATCAATGCGCTTTCGGTTAATTATGATTTTTCAGGCTCCCATACCGTACGCTCTGACTACGACGACACGGCGGATAGCTATTACCTCAACCTGCAAAATGGTCTGAATCTCGGTGCCTGGCGGGTACGCAACTACAGCACGTTCAGCTCTGAAGGCGGCAATGCAGAATATCACTCCGTCAGTTCGTGGCTACAGCGTGATATTCCCGGGCTGCGCAGCCAGTTCATGGTGGGCGATACCTGGTCGGCAAGCGATGTTTTTGAGGGGGCCAGACTGCGCGGGGTGCGGCTTTACACCGATGATGACATGCTGCCCGCCAGCATGAACGGCTTCGCCCCCGTGGTGCGTGGCGTAGCGAAAAGCAACGCCATGGTGACGATCAAGCAAAATGGTTACGTCATCTATCAGTCTGCCGTGCCGCAGGGGGCGTTTGCCCTTACCGATCTCAATACCACCAGCTCGGGTGGGGATCTGGACGTGACCATCAAAGAAGAGGACGGCAGCGAGCAACATTTTATCCAGCCTTATGCTTCGCTGGCCATTCTGAAACGTGAAGGACAAACCGACTTCGACGTCAGCATTGGCGAAATGCGGGAAGACAATCGCTTTACCCCAAACGTCATGCAGGCGCAAATCATGCGCGGGCTGCCAGCCGGCGTCACGCTTTATGGCGGCGTGCAGCTGGCGGACGAGTACCGCGCGGCGGCGCTGGGCGTGGGTAAAGATCTGGGCGCGTTTGGTGCGCTTTCTATGGACGTGACGCAGGCGAAAGCCCGGTTTGATGAGGGCGATGAATCCCAGGGGCAATCCTACCGTTTCTTATACTCCAAGCGTATTGATGCCACCGACACGAATTTCAGGCTGGTGGGCTACCGCTATTCTACCCAGGGTTTTTATACCCTTAACGAGTGGTCATCGCGTCAGGGAGATGAAAGTGATTTTTGGGAAACGGGCAACCGCCGTAGCCGTCTGGAGGGAACATGGACGCAGTCTTTTGGACGCGGCTGGGGGAACGTTTATCTGACGCTGAGCCGTCAACAGTACTGGCAAACCGACGCGGTAGAGCGCTTGATCCAGACGGGCTACAGCAACAATCTCGGCATGGTTTCCTGGAACGTGTCGTGGAGCTACACCGATAGCGCGACGCACCACGACAGCGCCAGCGAAGATGAGGATAACAATGGGGGTGAAAATATCTTTATGTTTTCTCTTTCGGTTCCGCTGTCCGGCTGGGCGAAAAACAGTTACCTCAACTATGCCATGACGCAAAACGACAATGCGCAGGCATCCCATCAGGTGGGGTTAAGCGGAACGCTGCTGGAGCGAGATAATCTCTCGTATAACCTGCAACAATCCTGGACAGGCGATAGCGCAGCGGATGCCAGCAACCTTGCGATGACCTATAACGGCACTTACGGCACGCTGGACGGCAGCTACGCCTACAGCGCAAACGCCGAACACCTTAATTTCGGCGCGCGCGGGGGCGTTATTGTGCACGGTGAAGGCGTCACGTTCTCGCAGCAGCTTGGAGAGACGGTTGCGCTGATCAAAACGCCTGGCGCGTCGGGGCTAGCCGTTGAAAACACCTCTGGCGTAGCCACCGACTGGCGCGGTTATGCGGTGAAAACCCAGCTTAATCCTTATGACGAAAACCGGGTTGCCATCGACAACGACTATTTCTCCCGAGCCAACGTGGAGCTTGAAAACAGCGTGATCGATCTTGTTCCGACCCGCGGTGCGATTGTCAAAGCAGAGTTTCTGACCCACCTGGGTTATAGGGTGCTATTCAACGTCATACTGGCAAACGGCAAGCCTGCACCGTTTGGTGCCGTCGCGAACGGCGAAAGTAAAGGTGAGCTGTTGACGGGCATCGTGGGAGAAAACGGGCAACTTTACCTGTCTGGCGTTCCGGAAGAGGGTACTTTTGCGCTGCGGTGGGGTGCGGGTAACGGCGTGGAATGCCGGGCACCGTTCCATATTTCCCCTCAGACCGGAGCATCGCTGGTCCAACAAACCGTAGTATGTAACTAAAAAGGATTTTAGATGAAGAGCTTACTTATCGCTGGCCTGCTGATATTGGCCAGCCCGACGGCGTTCGCTGAGGTGGCAGGAACCTGCACGACCACTTCAGGCACGCATGTGCTTAACCTGAATTTTCCCCAAACGAGTATTAGCGCTAAAGATAACGTTCCGGGAAAGACGATGGTGGATGTCGCCGAGGCGACGGCCAGCGACAGCTATCAGGTCAACTGTTCCTGCGATTCAAAGCACCGGCTTAATAAGGGATTTTCGGCAATCTACTACACGGCGGACCCAACCGGCGGTCTCGTATTTGATAAAAAGATTGGTGAGGTCTCTTATTACAATCTAAACGAATATCTCGATGTCGGCGTAAAGATCTTCATCAAAAACGTGGGTTATACGGCAATTCCTTTTGAGCACGTTTCTAACCGCAGTACGGCCTCTCACACCTGTGGTTCGTCAAACGATATTACGCTTGATACCGGAACGTCTTCGATGCTCTCGTTTTATATTCGAAAATCGATCACCGGGTTGGTCACGATTCCCCTGACCGATGTCGCCCTCGTCTACGGCGGAATATCTAATGATTTGCCCAGGGGAGAGGCGATCGCAAAAGTCAGGATTAAAGGCTCAATCATTGCATCCCAGCAGTGTGAAATTAACGACGGGCAGGTGATTAATATCGATTTTGGTCAGATCCCCGCCTCTGAATTTTCCGCCACGCCCGGCACATCGATAACCAGTAAAAAAATTGAGAAAACCGTTACGGTGAGTTGTTCCGGTCTGGACCGCTCGCAAAAGGTGAACGCTGATTTTAACGCTACGGCAGCCAGCGCCGACAGCACGATGGTTTCAACGTCAAACAACGACGTGGGGATCAAAATCTATGATACAAACGGCGACCCGGTGATGGTGAACGGCGGCGCGCTCAAAACGGAGATGGGTTCTACAAGCATTATTGGGGGAAGAAGTAACGGCACTATTACGTTCTCTGCCGCCCCGGCCAGCGCTACCGGAGCCAGACCGAAGCCCGGCACGTTTAATGCGGATGCCACCATAACCCTGGAATTTTCTAACTGATCTTATGACGGCTGTTTATGACAGCCGTTGTCATATTCCCGTCTTTGAACCAGGCTTAACGCATCTCAGTGTGACATTCTCATGACAAGGACGTGATTTTATTGATATTTAAATCATGCACTTAACGCAAATGCGTTGATTGTCATAAAACTGTCATAATTCGTACATTTATCTGTCACCTGTTTGTCCTATTTTGCTCATCGTAGCCACTTAAACAATGATTTACGAAATCCTTGCAGGAGACATTATGAAAGTTATGCGTACCACTGTCGCAACTGTTGTCGCCGCGACCTTATCCCTGAGCGCTTTCTCTGCCTTCGCAGCAGCAAGCCTGACTGGCGCTGGTGCAACCTTCCCTGCGCCGGTGTATGCCAAATGGGCGGATACCTACCAGAAAGAAACCGGCAACAAGGTTAACTATCAGGGTATCGGCTCCTCCGGTGGCGTAAAACAAATTACCGCGAATACCGTTGATTTCGGCGCATCCGACGCTCCGCTGTCTGATGAAAAACTGAATCAGGAAGGCCTGTTCCAGTTCCCGACCGTGATCGGCGGCGTTGTGCTGGCCGTTAACATCCCTGGCCTGAAATCAGGCGAGCTGGTGCTGGACGGCAAAACCCTGGGCGACATCTACCTGGGCAAAATCAAAAAATGGGACGACGAAGCCATCACTAAGCTGAACCCGGGCGTTAAGCTGCCTTCGCAGAACATCGCTGTGGTTCGCCGCGCTGACGGTTCCGGTACATCCTTCGTGTTCACCAGCTACCTGGCAAAAGTGAACGAAGAGTGGAAATCCAAAGTCGGTTCCGGCTCTACCGTTAACTGGCCAACCGGTCTGGGCGGTAAAGGTAACGACGGCATCGCTGCCTTCGTACAGCGTCTGCCGGGCTCTATCGGTTACGTAGAATACGCTTACGCGAAGCAGAACAACCTGGCTTATACCAAACTGGTTTCTGCTGACGGCAAACCGGTTAGCCCGACCGAAGAGAACTTCGCTAACGCCGCAAAAGGCGCAGACTGGAGTAAATCCTTCGCGCAGGACCTGACTAACCAGAAAGGCGACGATGCGTGGCCAATCACTTCTACCACCTTCATTCTGGTCCACAAAGATCAGAAGAAACCTGAGCAGGGTGCAGAAGTGCTGAAATTCTTCGACTGGGCATACAAAAACGGCGGCAAACAGGCTAACGACCTGGACTACGCCAGCCTGCCGGACAGCGTGGTTGAGCAGATTCGCGCTGCATGGAAAACCAACGTGAAAGACAGCAGCGGTAAAGCGCTGTACTAACAGGATATTTTTGACGAAGATGGCGGGTGGCGCGCAGCGATCCCGCCCTACGGTTCATCCTGTAGGCCCGGTAAGCGTCAGCGCCACCGGGCATATTCGTAAGACGTCTCAAAAAGAAGAGTAATTTATGGCTGCAACCAAGCCTGCATTTAACCCTCCGGGTAAAAAAGGTGACATGATTTTCAGCGCCCTGGTGAAACTGGCTGCGCTGATTGTGCTATTGCTGCTGGGCGGCATTATCGTGTCCCTGATCTTTTCCTCCTGGCCGAGCATTCAGAAATTTGGTTTCGCCTTCCTGTGGACCAAAGAGTGGGATGCGCCGAACGATATCTACGGTGCGCTGGTGCCGATTTACGGCACGCTGGTAACCTCCTTTATCGCCCTGCTGATTGCGGTGCCGGTAAGCTTCGGTATTGCCCTGTTCCTGACAGAGCTGGCGCCGGGCTGGCTGCGACGCCCGCTGGGTATCGCCATCGAACTGCTGGCGGCCATTCCCAGTATCGTTTACGGCATGTGGGGCCTGTTTATCTTTGCTCCGCTGTTTGCAACGTACTTCCAGGAGCCGGTCGGTAACGTGCTTTCTGCCGTTCCGTTTGTGGGCGCCCTGTTCTCTGGCCCGGCATTCGGTATCGGTATTCTGGCGGCTGGCGTGATCCTCGCCATCATGATTATTCCGTACATTGCGGCAGTTATGCGCGATGTCTTCGAACAAACCCCGGTGATGATGAAAGAGTCGGCCTACGGCATCGGCTGCACCACCTGGGAGGTTATCTGGCGCATCGTCCTTCCGTTCACCAAAAATGGGGTGATCGGCGGCATCATGCTGGGCTTAGGCCGCGCGCTGGGTGAAACCATGGCGGTGACCTTTATCATCGGCAACACCTACCAGCTCGACAGCGTCTCTCTGTACATGCCGGGCAACAGCATTACCTCTGCGCTGGCGAACGAATTCGCCGAAGCGGAATCCGGTCTGCACGTTGCCGCGCTGATGGAGCTGGGCCTGATCCTGTTTGTTATCACCTTTATCGTACTGGCTATCTCCAAGCTGATGATTATGCGTCTGGCTAAAAACGAGGGGGCACGCTAATGGCGACTCTCGACATGCAAAACACCGCTCAGCTTGCGGAATCCCGTCGCAAAATGCAGTCAAAGCGCCGGATTAAAAACCGCATTGCGCTGACGCTTTCCATGGCCACGATGGCGTTCGGCCTGTTCTGGCTGATCTGGATCCTGATGTCTACCATCACCCGCGGCATCGATGGAATGTCCCTGGCGCTGTTCACCGAGATGACGCCGCCGCCAAACACGGCGGGCGGTGGTCTGGCAAACGCCCTGGCGGGTAGCGGCCTGCTGATCCTGTGGGCGACCGTTTTCGGTACGCCGCTGGGCATCATGGCGGGTATCTATCTGGCGGAGTATGGACGTAAATCCTGGATCGCTGAAGTCATCCGCTTTATTAACGACATTCTGCTGTCTGCCCCATCGATTGTTGTGGGTCTGTTTGTTTACACCATCGTGGTGGCTCAAATGGAACACTTCTCCGGCTGGGCAGGTGTGATTGCGCTGGCGCTGTTGCAGGTGCCTATCGTTATTCGTACCACTGAAAACATGCTGAAACTGGTGCCGGACAGCCTGCGTGAAGCGGCTTACGCGCTGGGCACGCCGAAATGGAAGATGATTTCGGCGATCACCCTGAAAGCGTCCGTCTCGGGGATCATGACCGGTATCCTGCTGGCTATCGCCCGTATCGCCGGTGAAACCGCACCGCTGCTGTTTACCGCGCTCTCCAACCAGTTCTGGAGCACGGACATGATGCAGCCGATCGCCAACCTGCCGGTGACGATCTTTAAATTTGCGATGAGCCCATTCGCGGAATGGCAGCAGCTGGCCTGGGCCGGGGTGCTGATCATCACCCTTTGCGTACTGTTGCTGAACATTCTGGCGCGCGTCATTTTCGCGAAGAAGAAACACGGTTAAATTTTTACGGCGCGGCACATCGCGGCGCCGAATGAGGAAATGAGTCAATGAGTATGGTTGATACTGCCCCGGGTAAGATTCAGGTTCGTGATTTGAACTTCTACTACGGCAAATTCCATGCCCTGAAGAATATCAACCTGGATATCGCGAAGAACCAGGTCACGGCATTTATCGGTCCGTCTGGCTGTGGTAAATCCACGCTGCTGCGCACCTTCAACAAAATGTATTCGCTCTATCCGGAGCAGCGTGCGGAAGGTGAAATTCTGCTGGACGGTGACAACATCCTGACCAATACCCAGGATATCGCCCTGCTGCGCGCGAAGGTGGGGATGGTGTTCCAGAAACCCACGCCGTTCCCGATGTCGATCTATGACAACATCGCCTTTGGCGTGCGTCTGTTTGAAAAGCTCTCCCGTGCGGACATGGACGAGCGCGTGCAGTGGGCATTGACCAAGGCCGCATTATGGAACGAAACCAAAGATAAACTTCACCAGAGCGGGTACTCTCTCTCCGGTGGTCAGCAGCAGCGTCTGTGCATTGCGCGCGGTATCGCCATTCGCCCGGAAGTATTGCTGCTGGATGAGCCGTGCTCAGCGCTGGACCCGATCTCAACCGGGCGTATTGAAGAGCTGATCACCGAGCTGAAGCAGGATTACACCGTGGTGATCGTCACCCACAACATGCAGCAGGCTGCCCGTTGTTCTGACCACACGGCGTTTATGTACCTGGGCGAGTTGATTGAGTTCAGCGATACGGACGCGCTGTTCACCCGGCCCGCGAAGAAACAAACCGAAGATTACATTACTGGCCGCTACGGTTGATTTGCCTTAGTGCATGTGGAGAAACCATGGACAACCTCAATCTTAATAAACACATTTCCGGCCAGTTTAACGCAGAGCTGGAAAGCATTCGCACCCAGGTGATGACCATGGGCGGCATGGTCGAGCAGCAGCTTTCTGATGCGATCACGGCGATGCACAACCAGGACAGCGAGCTGGCGAAGCGCGTTATCGAAGGCGATCACAACGTCAATATGATGGAAGTCGCCATCGACGAAGCGTGTGTGCGCATCATTGCCAAGCGTCAGCCGACCGCGAGCGACCTGCGTCTGGTCATGGCGATCATCAAAACTATCGCCGAGCTGGAGCGTATTGGCGACGTCGCGGATAAAATCTGCCGCACCGCGCTGGAGAAATTCTCCCAGCAGCATCAGCCGCTGCTGGTCAGCCTGGAGTCTCTCGGTCGCCACACCGTGCAGATGCTGCACGACGTGCTGGACGCCTTTGCGCGCATGGATCTGGACGAAGCGGTGCGTATCTACCGTGAAGACAAGAAAGTTGACCAGGAATACGAAGGCATTGTGCGTCAGCTGATGACCTACATGATGGAAGATTCCCGTACCATTCCAAGCGTGCTGACCGCGCTGTTCTGCGCGCGCTCAATCGAGCGTATTGGCGACCGCTGCCAGAACATTTGTGAATACATCTTCTACTTCGTGAAGGGGCAGGACTTCCGTCACGTGGGCGGCGACGAGCTGGACAAGCTGCTGGCGGGTAAAGATCCGAAAGAGTGATGTTTGTGGCGGGTGGCGCTGGCGCTTACCCGCCCTACGTTAGCTTAACGCGTAATATCCCACCCGCGCGCCTTCCACAACTCTGGCAATTGCGCCAGGTCGGTGAAGGTCGTCACTTTTGGATGATCGATCGGCTTGTTGTGCGGGTCGGCACAGAAGTAAAACACTTCCATTCCTGCATCAATCCCCGACTGCGCGCCCGCAGACGAGTCATCCACCAGAATGCAGTTCTCCACGTTGACGTTCATCGCCTTCGCCGCGTGGAACATCAATGCCGGATCGGGCTTCCAGCGCTGGATATCGTAGCCGCTGAACAGTTTTTCCGGGAAGTGGTGCAGCATGTCCAGCTTGCCGAGCGAATGCTGCATTTTGCTGACCGGGCCGTTAGAGACCACGCAGATCGGCACCGTCATCGCATCCAGCAGCGCGTTAGCGCCGGCGATAACCTCCAGCTCGGCGTCGAAGAGGCGTGCGACCTCGGCGCGGTACACCGGTTCCAGATCCGCTTTCGCCAGATCCACCCCGTGCTCTTCGTTAATGATGTCGATGATCTCGTACAGCTTCACGCCCTTAAAGCGTTTGAACACCTCTTCGAGATCGAGCGTAATGCCAAATTCCTGGAACATGGCGACATACGCGCGGGAACAAATGACCTCACTGTCGACCAGCGTACCGTCACAGTCGAAAAATACCGCTTCAATTCCGGACATGCCCTTCCCTTTTAACAAGTTTAACGTTTACGTACGACAGATTTACGAGACGCAATCGTTGCCGTATAAGCAAAATCAATGAAAAAAGTATCCCGTAACCGCCACTATTGTCGCATTTTGGTATAGGATAGCGACGAATTTTCCCTCCTTGTTCGGAAATTGATGATGAGTCAACAACACACAACCCAGACATCTGGTCAGGGTCTGCTTGAGCGCGTATTCAAACTGCGCGAGCACGGCACAACGGCACGCACCGAAGTGATCGCCGGTTTTACTACCTTCCTGACGATGGTCTATATCGTTTTTGTGAACCCGCAAATTCTGGGCGTGGCTGGCATGGACACCAGCGCCGTCTTTGTTACCACCTGTCTGATCGCGGCCCTTGGCAGCATTCTGATGGGCGTTTTCGCTAACCTGCCCGTGGCGCTGGCCCCGGCGATGGGTCTGAACGCGTTCTTCGCGTTCGTGGTGGTTCAGGCGATGGGCCTGCCGTGGCAGGTTGGTATGGGCGCTATCTTCTGGGGCGCGGTCGGCCTGCTGCTGCTGACCATCTTCCGCGTCCGCTACTGGATGATTGCCAATATCCCGGTGAGCCTGCGCGTGGGTATCACCAGCGGTATCGGTCTGTTCATCGGTATGATGGGGCTAAAAAACGCCGGTGTGATCGTGGCGAACCCGGAAACGCTGGTGAGCATCGGTAACCTGACCTCGCACAGCGTGCTGCTGGGCGTGCTGGGCTTCTTCATCATCGCGATCCTGGCGTCGCGCAACATCCATGCTGCGGTGCTGGTCTCTATCATCGTGACCACGCTGCTGGGCTGGATGCTGGGTGACGTGCATTACAGCGGTATTGTCTCTGCGCCGCCGAGCGTCTCTACCGTGATTGGTCACGTTGATCTGGCGGGCTCTCTGAACCTGGGCCTGGCGGGGGTGATCTTCTCCTTCATGCTGGTCAACCTGTTTGACTCCTCCGGTACGCTGATTGGCGTGACGGACAAAGCGGGTCTGGCGGACGAGAAAGGCAAATTCCCGCGCATGAAGCAGGCGCTGTATGTGGATAGCATCTCTTCCGTTGCGGGTTCTTTCATCGGCACCTCGTCTGTTACCGCTTACATTGAATCCTCTTCCGGCGTCTCCGTGGGCGGCCGTACCGGCCTGACGGCGGTGGTGGTGGGTCTGCTGTTCCTGCTGGTGATCTTCCTCTCTCCACTCGCCGGGATGGTGCCACCGTACGCGGCGGCGGGTGCGCTGATTTATGTCGGCGTGCTGATGACCTCGAGCCTGGCGCGCGTGAAGTGGGAAGATTTAACCGAAGCGGTGCCAGCCTTTATTACAGCCGTAATGATGCCGTTCAGCTTCTCGATCACCGAAGGGATCGCGCTGGGCTTTATCTCTTACTGTGTGATGAAGATCGGTACCGGTCGCTTCCGCGAACTCAGCCCGTGCGTGATGATTGTGGCGCTGCTGTTTGTGCTGAAGATTGTGTTTATTGACGCGCACTAAGGTGCGGTTTGTGGTGTCAGATGGCGCTTCGCTTACCTGACCTACTGACGCGTGTAGGCCCGGTAAGCGCTAGCGCCACCGGGCTTTTTTATCAGGCTTTAACCCGCTTAATATAATCCCCAAACGCGGTCAGCTGGCCAGACAGATGGTCACGCGTACTCTGATCCACCACTTCACCCGTCTGCGGGTCGACCTTGTTCTGAATCACACCGCCCATAAATTCCGGCTTGTTCATGACCATCGCATCCAGGAATACCAGGATCTGACGCAGGTGATACTGGCAGCGCGCGCCGCCGATAGCGCCCATAGAGCTGGTCTGGATCAGCACCGGTTTGCCTGACAGCGGCTGCTCCGGTAAACGGGATAACCAGTCAATCGCGTTCTTCAGGCCACCCGGCACCGAGTAGTTATATTCTGGCGTTACAATCACCACGCCGTCAGCCTGGCGGATCTGCTCGGCTATCGCTTCCACGCTCTGCGGAAACCCTTCTTCCTGCTGAACGTCAGCATCATAAAGCGGGATGTCGCCAATAGACGGCAGGGCACTGATTTCCATTCCCGCAGGCGCCAGCTGCGGCAGCGTACGGGCAACCATCCCGTTAAAAGAACCTTTGCGCAGGCTTCCCAGTAACGTAACAACTTTCAACGTATCAGACATGATTACTCCTGTTTCATCATGATGATCCTGGACGGATCAGCTATGGGTGTATGCTTTTTCTGCCGGTAAACTGGTTAATCGCATCAGGCGCGCGGCGGGCTCGTTGGCGCGCTCGGGGACATCCGGAAGACTACGCCAACCGCGAATACTGTCAAATTCCCAGATTTTCAGCCGTTCGATGGCGGGACTCACCGCAACAGACCAGATCAACACGTCCTCAGCGTCGCTGAGCGCCTCTACCAGCGAGGCTTTTGTGGCCCGCAGGCGTCCGGAGCCAGGCAGCAGCTGCAACAGGCTGGCGTCGTCTGACGCCGCACCGCTCAGTTTGCGGATGCTCTGGCGAAGGGTAATGAGCTGCGCTCTGGCTTCAACGGGGTCGTTCTGGTTACGTATCCACAGCCTTTCATTGCTGGAGAGCGGGTATTCATCAAGCGCGTTAGCCCCGTGGAAGCTGCGCGTGACGCGTTGCAACTCCATATCCAGCCCGCAATCGCCTTCGGTGGTCAGCGCGACGCCAACAATGTTGCCGGTGTACGCAATGGAAAAATGGGGGAGTGCCGGGTCCGCAAAAACCGGGCGACCTTCTGGCTGGGTGAGTATGTCCGGTAATTCGCTGGTGCCGTACAGCATAAAAAGCAGTTCTGCGAGAAGTGCTCTGGAGGCTAAAAACCGCGTCCTGCGGTGTTCAGGTAGCTTGAGCGCCTCACTGTGGCAGGCTGAAGACATTCTGGCCGATACGAGATGCCCTTCCGCTAATGTTCCTCGTGCAAAGTGCGTAGCCATTTTTCGCTCCTTGATAATGGTCGTAGTCGGTTAAACGGTTACATGATTATCGCTTAACTCAGCTTCTGTTTTAATCAGTAAATAGAAATAAGAGAAGCCTGAGGACCGAACTTTACATTATCTTAGGCAAAAACCTGACCTGGCGCGGTATACAGGGCTTTTATGGTTTCGCGCAGCCAGATAATTTTCGGATTATGGCTGTTCCGCTTATGCCAGATGAGCGTGAAGGGGACGGTCAACTTTTCTGCCTGTGCCTCAGCGATAGGAATGGGAAGGCAGACCAGTTTACGCTGGTGGAGTTGATTATAGTGATGGCAGTAGTAAGGCGCAGTGGCAATGCAGTTGTGGTCCGGCTGGGCCGCCACAAACATCGACTGTTCAAAGCCGGGCAGGCACATGGCGACGTTGCGCTCGCGGCCCATCTCCTTTAGCACTTCATCAAGCGCCCAGGTGTCGCTGCGCTCCCAGAAGATGCTGATGTGCGGGTAGCGCAGAAACGTCTCGAGGTTCCACGCTTCGCGAAGTGCCGGATGGTCTTCTCGCAGATAGACGCACGGACGGTCGCTGAACAGGATTTCGTAGTCAACAAACCACGGCATCAGCTTCAGCAGCTCGCGGGAGCGCGGGTGCGTTTCGCGGCCGGTAAAACCGAGATCAACCTCCCCGCGCGTAATGGCGTCCAGCGAATCGTAATCCCACTGGCGCAACTTCACCGTCGCCTGCGGGTAGCGCTGATTCACCTGCTCCAGCAGGGTGTTAAAGCGAATCAGCATCAGCGGCGTTTCGGCGGCGAGCACAAACTTGAGCCCGCCAGGAGAGCTGTGGTGAGATTTATCGACGATCTGATTACCAATCTGCATCCAGTCGGCCAGGTCCTGTTCCAGGCTCACCGTCAGCGGCGTGGGCAGTAGCCCTAAAGGCGTTTTTACAAACAGCGGATCGTCGAACCAGTCGCGCAGCTTCGCCAGCGATTTACTCACCGCGGACGGCGTCACGTTCATCCGCTTCGCGGCTTTGGTGACGCTGCGCTCCTGCAACAACAGTTGCAGGCAAAGTAAAAGATTAAGATCGAGACTGCTGATGGGCTTCTTCATAGTGCGCCGCGGGCTGGATGACCATAAGTAAGATAATGCTAAGTATGCTACAGCCAATCAGCACCCCGATCAGCATATTCAGCGCGTGAAGGCCGATCACTGCCGCCAGCCAAATCCACAGCGACGAACCGCAGACCTGCGCAATGCCCAGCACCGAGCTTGCCACGCCAGCCCGCAGTGAGAACGGACCAAGCGCCTGACTCATCGCCACGCCGAAGCCGCCGGAGAATCCGGCGCAGATCAGGGTCATACTCACCAGCATCAGCGCGTGTGAGGTGGCGGTCGCCAGAATCACGCCGGCGGCGAGAAACAGCGTCTGTGAAGTGAGCATCATCGTGCGCTGGCGGAAAATATTGAGTGCAAAGGGCATCGAGAATGAAACCACCATGCTGACCATCGCATTGAGCGCCATCATCGTCGAATACTCACCGCGATCGAAGCCCATCGTTTCCATCAGTAACACCGGGGAAACGTTTACATAGGTGAGGATCACCGCCACGCTGAGCGTGATGATGGTCAGGCGGCTCAGGAAAAAGCGATTCAGAAGCTTTTCAGCCGGATGAAAGGTAGCAGCGTGGTGCATCTGCTGCGAACCGGGATGGGTCTCTTTCAGCACCGTCACGGACAGAATAAAGACCATAGTGCCCATGGTGGCCATGGTCCAGAAAAGGCTCTGCCATGGAAATTTCAGCATGATCAGGTAGCCCACGACCGGCGCCAGCACCGGGATGATGCAGGTAATGCCGTTCAGCATCGACAGCACCCTGGCGCGGCGCTGGGCGCTTAAGGTATCGCGAAGAATGGCAAACGCCACCACGTAGCATCCACCCGCGCCAATGCCCTGAATAAAGCGCCCTGCCAGGAACATTGTGCTTTCCTGAGCCATTGAACACAGGACCGATGCCAGCGCAAAGATAACCGCACCCGTAATGGCGACGGGCTGACGACCGGCTTTATCCGCGATTTTCCCGGCAAACACCATCGACGACGCCATCCCCCCAAGGTAAGCCGAAAACGCGATGTGCAGCTGCGCCTCGCTGGCCCCCAGATCGCGGGCAATATGCGGTAGCCCTACCAGATACATATCAATGCCGGATGGATAAAGCAGAACGAGTGCAAAACTACAGAACAGAAAACGAGCCATAAATCCCCCATGGATGCAGGCATGCAGGATAGGGGGCATGAAGGGGATAAAGCGAGTTGCCATTTGGACAATGGTGATTTCCCGGGAGGAAATCACCGATACAGCAACCGGGAAATGGCTAAGACGTTAATAGCTTCCTGGTTCTTTATCGGAGCCACTCTTTTACAGCTTTGCCGGAAGACCCATTTCAATCGTTTCAAGGGATTTGAGCACATAGGGGCTGAAATCAACATCCTTGCCGTCAAATGTGTAAACCATCGGGCCAGAGCCACACAGAGCATCGCCATCGTGCATTAGGCAGAATGAAATTCTTTTACCTTTCATTCCGTAGTTGCGGTCTTCTTTGGGGATGTTGCTGTCAATGACGGCATACCCTTTGGCGTTCACTGACTCAATGTTATATACCGTTACCGGTTGCAGGGTGTTGATAACGCTGATCCCGTAAGTGCGTAATGACGCCTTCGTTTCTTCCTTGCTCAGGTGGTATTTCTTTTTCTTCCAGATCCCGTTTTTTTCATCAAAATAGACTTTTTCCGGGAGCAGGCGACCAGGACCATACCCATCCTTTCTTACTGTGTTCTCAAACTCGCAGTACCAAAAATCTATCCCTTTATACACAGGATCGTTGTTTTTATCTTTTAGGGTGCGATAGGGTGTTGGAGTGAAGTCTTTATATGTCACCCCTCCACAGCCGTTATTTGTCACTGCGTTGTATCCTTCAAATCCACCGGCATCAAGACGAACGGCTGAAAATGAGCTCTTTTTAAATCCATCAGGCATGGTTATGCCTGGTGTGATATTTCCCCATGCTGTTGATGAGCAAAGAATTAATATTATAGGTAAAAAATGTTTGCTCATTTTGCTCTCCTTAGCTGATTTGATTCTGGTTTATCGTTTACTGTCTTCTGATTTGCATTCGGGAATTTCATCTCCGTCAGCACAGAGATGGCATTACCATACACACAGCAGCGGGCCTCAAAACCGTTCAGGGCGTGTGAATATTGATCATCTCTTTTCCCTGGTAGATTCACTGTGGCGCAAGCCTTCCAGAATGCTGGGCTACGATAATAAACACGTGTTTGCATACCGGCACTAACAGCGCATCGTTCTAAGCTGTGTTCCTCATCGGCATAAAAGGCCATTGGGTTTAAAGCCCAGTAAAACCCTGCACTGTCTGCTACTGTTTCATCAGAGCTGGCGACATAATTTCGCCACTCAATCACATTTGCTGGTAAATCAGGGTGATCGTCGTCGGGCAGCTTACTGTTTTTATGCCGCTGGTCTGCCGGGAGGTTAGATAATCGTCTGTATTCCGTCATCAGATTCTGACTGACCGTTTCCGGGTATGATTTGCCGCAGAAAGTGAAATAGGTGAAATAGTTGATTGGATTCGTTAGTTGCAGCAGCCCGCGGCCGTGCCACGGGTAGTACCAGAGGTGAGTGCTTCCGCCTTCTTCCGTGCGCGTTAGCCACTGGGTTTCCTGAATGGCATTTCCCAGGAAGCAGGCAGTGCGCAGAGGAGTAGTGATAAGGTATTTCTGCATCGCCCGGTTCAGAGGGATATTAAGAAGTTCAGCAAGGCTTTTTTCCCCGTCATGCCAAGGGATGGATTCCCACACCATACCTTTTACTTTCCCTGCATTACGGATGGCGTGCATGGGAACTATTTGCTTCAGTTCCTGCTGGCTTAGCCAGCCGCATTTGCGGAAATGGCTAATAAACTCAGCCGGGTGAAAATGCCATAAACGGCCTGAGCCCAGTTCTCCCAGGTCGAAACATAACGCTGATGCGTGGGTTTTCAGTTTGTCGTAATCAGCATCCTGCATGGCTGTAATATCGTCGTTGCCCGACTTTAGCCACGAATAACGCTGATCGAAGGTGGCTGCATTCCACTCCAGTGGGAACTGGCAAACCAGCCGATTGCTGAGTGCACTGAAATGCCCATCTTTCTGTAATGATTTCACGAATAACGAATTGCACTGGCTGTTGTTGTCGGTATCGTCGTCAACCATCCACCATCCTGTCCAGTGGGGGAAATCAGCGTCGCTGAATTTTTTTATCTCTGGGACGGCCAGATTGACCATGCCTGAACCACCAGGGAAGTTAATCGTTCGCCATAATGGCGAATCTGTTGGCGTTAGTGTGACATTGGTACTGATGACGCGCCCAAAACGTAGTAACTCAAAACCAGCAGAACGGTTTTGAGGGTAAAGTTGTTTTGCCAGTTCATAGAGTGTGTACTCATAATTTTTGTGGTCCACATCAATCAGAGCTTCGCCGATAACATCATAGGCAGCATCACAAGTAGAATTTTTCCTGCGTGTAACCATCGTACAGCTACCTTTTTCGAAGGTCATACTGACGTATAGCGACTCTGTGCTGGTATGAATGACTTTGAGCTGAGAGGCATCCGGTGACGCCATGTCCGGGATCTGCTCGTAAAACACGGTCCCGGCAGGCAGATAAAAATGAATATCACCGTATACGGTGTCCGTTCTGCCGTCTGACGCAATATTCAGCCCCGGAGTGGTGCGGCCGGTTAGCTTCATCATGTTCTGATCGTCACAGAACACCTGAAAATGGAAGGCATTCGCGCCATCCACCATGCCACTCTGTCCAATGACATCCTTGCGCCAGATTTTGGCCCCTTCCACGATGGCTGGGTCCAGCCGCTCCCGCAGATGCATGTACAGGGAATAGAAAACAATGCTGCCGCTGTCTCCGCTACCAATGGCTGTTTCATGCTTTAGCAGCACATAGCCGTCATCTGTTTTTCCGTTGTAGTTCAGCGGGAACGCATCGCGCTTTTCCAGACCAGAAGGTTTGCGAAAAGAAACCACCACACCATCAGCAATAGCCCGGAGCATTTCCGGGCGGCTGGTTGCATCGGTATGGGTGACATGCACGCCACCATGCCAAGAACCATGTGTATTCAGCGGAAAACTTCGGCGTGCATCGATGGGAAGCATATTGTTTACCCAGGTATAATCATTTTCACCAGCGTTCTGTTCGCGGATAAAAGGCGGGCTGATAATCATGATGACTTCCTGTCTGTGTGGCGGGAAAATCCCTGTTTTTCGTATGACTAATTACGATAGCGTACTGGAAGACTAAGAGAAAAGGCAAAAAGAGCGACAACTGGATTTAGCTACTAGCGATGCCCATTTTTGATTAAAAAGACACTGTTTTGAGGGCATTATCTATGTCCTATAAATTTCTATATATCAGATGGTTACTTAACTAATGTAAGCTTTCATTCTAATAGATTTCAGCCCCCAGCAGGGGCTTCGAAAAAAGCACGGGGTCGGATAACCGGTACGCCAACCCTGTCTGGTTCACTACCAGTGAGCCTAGCGTTGCCCAACTCGAACGCTTCGTTCCGATTGGGTAAACCTTTCGCGTCCAGCCTGAGCAAAAATGGTGCGCAGGGCGGCCATCTCGTTTTGTAGCGTGCGTGGCGTAATGCCTGCTTCCCGTCGTGCCATCACGTAGCTTTCGATATGTGACGATTTCAGATGCTGGAGAGCCTGAATCTGGATATTCAGCTTGTGCAGATGCTGGCTTAAACGCCTGGCGATACGGAGGCGATCATGGACTGTTTTAAAACTGCCACCAACCAGCAGGGGGAGTTTTTCCATGCGTTTTGTAAGTTTCGACATAGCTATTCTCCACTCAATTCTCCGACGCGCGGTTGGACACAGCGTGCTGTGCTGAACGATACCGGTGCGGCGGAGAATGCGCGGATGAGGTAAGACGGGGTACGGTGATGTACGAATGCAGCCGCCTGCTCAGGCAGGTATATCCCCACAGGTAAAATAACCTGTCCTCCGGTATCGGTTCGGTAGTGCTGGTTTCTCCTCCTGGTAAGTGAATTTCTGACATCTGTTTGAGTGTCAGCCTATTTGTTGCAGTGGATTTGCAGGCAGTAGCTGGGTTGATGCTGATCTGCGCGCTGGCGTCACTTTCACTCGCTTACGCTCTTAAAAATGACGCCGCGTTTTGCACATTTAGCAGGAAGTACGGACGCAAAGCCTTCGGCAATGCCGTCCGACTTCTCTACAGCGTTCTGTCTGTCGCTACGCTTGCAACAGGGTAGCGATAAAGGGTGTGGTCACCTGTATCGAGACAGGAGGTCAGTTTCAGACCACGCTTCGTTCCCTGGTTGACCGGGGGGCTGACCGCCAAAGGCGCTTCTTACAGGTCACAGTTCGTCTTAGAACAGGAAGCTTTTAGGGGTACTGCTATGAGTTGGGGGTAGGGTAGATCTGGGGGAAGGAGAAAGCTGTGGGAAACTGTTTTTAGGATTTGAAAAATTAATTTTTCTGGAAAACCCATGATTAAGTTAGGCCAAGCTATAATGTAATACGCTTAGAAAAACTTATTCCAAGTTGTTCTGGACATACTCAACAAAAATTCTGGCGCCTATAGAAGTGCAGCAGAAATTATTTGTCTTTTTGTTTATGTAATTTATGAATATTATCAGACCCATATTTAATAACCATGCTTTTAT
>NZ_JADBRA010000028.1:0-52050 GCF_014896205.1 Enterobacter cloacae complex sp. I2 | reverse complement strand
CCGTGAAAGCTGGTCGCGCAGGCGTTTCATCATCACGCAGGTGATAGTCACTTCCTGTTATATCGCTAATATTAATTGTACGTATTTAGAAAGGTTTCAACAGGTAAAAACTCTTAAAGGAGGGATCGGAATAATCTCAGAGAAAGGTTTAAGTGCGCCCTTTATTCGGGCGCAGCAGGATAATCAGGCCGTTTTTTTCACAATATCGACAGTCAGGCCGTCCTGTTCTAATTGCTGGCGGTATTCCTCGCGCAAACGCTCATCCGTAATTACGCGGCTGAAGCGCGAAGCAGGCCCCATCGTATACGGGTGCACTGCTCCAAACTTAGAGCTGTCGGTCAGCACAATCGCTTCACACTCTTTGGCGAGCACGGCGTTAACCACATCGGAGCGCATCATGTCGCGGCCGGTAAAACCGGTGTCAGGCTGCCAGCCGTCAATACCAATAAAGGCTTTGCTGAAGTGAACCTGCTGAACGTATTGACGCGTTAAAGGCCCGACCATGCTTTCGCTTTTCTTCTGGTAAATACCGCCCAGCAGGATCACCTCGCAGCGAGTTTCCTTCAACAGGTGGGCGATATAGCTGCTGACGGTGATGATGGTAATATCTTTTTGATCGGCAAGCGTGCGTGCCAGAAGGGCGTTACTGCTGCCATTTTCAATAAAGACGGTCTCACCGTTATTCACTAAGGATGCCGCAAACTCCGCCAGCTCCCGCTTGAGCGCATAATTGTTCATCATACGGGTTTCGACGTCGTCACTGTCCAGTGGAACGGCATAACCGTGCGCACGACGCAGGTAGCTCTGTTTTTCCAGAAGATTCAGATCCTGACGGATGGTGACTTCAGAAACGCCGGTGGCTTTAGCGAGATCGACCACGCTAACGCGTCCCTGATCGATCACCATCTGCAAAATGATTTGTTGTCGGGAATTCATAGCATCCATTTAAAAGACAAAGGCGGAAACGACGTGGTTACACTTCCCACGGGGCTTTTGGTTGAGTGGAGTCTGGTGCGTTATCGGCGCCGTTCTCAGCCAGCAGTTCAGACTTGAGGATCTCAAGATTACGGATAGCAGAGTGATAATCGCCCGCGACAAGAATATCCAGCACGGTATCGATACGCTGTGCCACGGCTGCTGCATCAATGTTAGACATAAACTCACCCTGAAGCGAAAAGTTAATATTATCAATGATGCAGAAAATTGATTCAAAAGAGAAGGTAAAAAATGCAATAACCAAATTCGTTAAATGAAAGTGAGAAATGTAAATCCCGCAGGCTGCGGGTTGTAGGGGGGATTAGTCTAAAATTGCCCTAACGGGCATTCCTGGCCTGATAGTGCTTTAGCCATCGCTCGAATTCGGCAGCAGGCATGGGCTGAGCTAAAAGATAACCCTGCCGTTCGTTGACGCCGTTCTTCGTCAGAAAGGCGTCTTCTTTCGCGCTCTCCACCCCGCGGTATACATGGCGGTGGGAGACTGAAAAGTGTGAGTAAAAACGATGATTTTGCGGGAGATACTACGGGAGAGAAGTATCGGCCATCCATTAAGAAGATGGCCGATATTCCAGGTGATTATCAGGCGACAGGGCGCGCGATAATGCTGCGGGTTTCCATACGAACTTCAGCGATGGTGACATCAATCACGTCAGTGACCTTGTAAACCGTTTCGCCTTTAATTTGCACGGTCCCGTTTTCCTGGCTGCAAACCAGCTCGTCGCGAACGGCATGCAGGAACGGGGCAGGGATAAAGGCTACGGCGCCATTATCCACCAGACGTACGCGCATACCGCCTCGGCTGATGTCGATAATTTCAGCCGGGAAACGGGTGTCAGTTCCTGCCTTATCATTCAGGAAGCGCGCGTATAACCAGTCACCGACATCACGCTCCGCCATACGGTTCAGACGGCGACGCTCTGCCATCTGCAACGTCGTATCATCCTGTGGGCGGGCAACGGATTCCCCTTTAACGATCGCTTTCAGCAGACGATGGTTAACCATGTCGCCGTACTTACGGATCGGGGAGGTCCAGGTGGCGTACGCCTCAAGACCGAGACCAAAGTGCGGGCCTGGCTCGGTGCTGATTTCCGCGAAGGACTGGAAACGGCGAATACGGCTGTCAAGGAACCCTGACGGCTGCGCGTCCAGCTCGCGGCGCAGTTTGCAAAAACCTTGCAGGGTCAGCACTTCTTCAGGATCAACGTGTACGTCATGGGTTTTCAGCAGGGCAGCCAGCGCTTCGGTGTTTGCCGGATCGAACCCGGTGTGCACGTTGTAAATGCCAAAGCCTAATTTGTCGCGCAGCACGCGTGCGGCACAAATGTTGGCGGAAATCATCGCTTCTTCAACGATGCGGTTGGCAATACGGCGTGGCTCAGCGACGATGTTCAGCACTTCGCCTTTTTCACCCAGCACGAAACGGTAGTCAGGGCGATCCTTGAAGACCAGCGCGTGGGTCTGACGCCATTCGCTGCGGCTCAGGCAGACGCGGTGCAGCAGGCGAATTTGCGCGGCAATATTCTCAGAGTCAGGTGTCCAGTTACCGGTGTTCTCCAGCCAGTTGGAGACGTTGTCATAGGCAAGCTTGGCTTTGGATTCGATGGTGGCGGCGAAGAATTCGATATCTTCTTCAATGGTACCGTCAGCCGCGATGGTCATGCGGCACGCCAGTACTGGACGCACTTCATGGGGACGCAGGGAGCAGAGGTCGTCGGAAAGTTCGCGCGGCAGCATCGGGATGTTGAAGCCCGGCAGGTAGTTGGTGAATGAACGCACTTTGGCCATCTCGTCCAGCTTGCTGCCTTCGACAATCCATGCGGTAGGGTCGGCGATCGCAACGGTCAGATGCAGTTTGCCATCCGCGGCTTCTTCCGCGTACAGCGCGTCGTCCATATCCTCGGTGCTGGCGCTGTCGATGGTGACAAAGTCCAGCCCGGTCAGATCGCGACGCTCCAGTCCCTCGTCCTGCATTTCTGTCGCCACGCCATCCGGCGCCTCTTTTTCCAGGTTATGGCGCGCCAGCGTCACCCACCACGGCACGAAGTGGTCGTCGCCAAAGGTGATGAACTGGGTCAGCTCGGCGTAAAAGCCGCGATCGCCTTTTAACGGATGACGGCGCATCTCAGCAACGGCCCAGTCACCCTCTACGAAATCATGCTCAACGCCACGCGCGGCGCGGCACGGAATAGCCTCTTTCAGGAGAGGATGATCCGGCACGATAGAGAGACGATCGTCTTTTTTATGCACTTTCCCGACAAAGCGGGTCAGGAAAGGCTCGATCAGTGCTTCCGGCTCGGCAGACTCTCGTTCCTTTTCGGTATGAATAACGGCCGAAATGCGGTCGCCATGCATCACTTTCTTCATCTGAGGAGGCGGAATGAAGTAGCTCTTTTGTCCGTCAACTTCCAGAAAGCCAAAGCCCTTTTCCGTGGCTTTTACGACCCCTTCTGCACGCGGCGTCTGGGAATGCAGTTGCTGTTTAAGCTGCGCAAGCAGCGGGTTGTCCTGAAACATAATGTTCTATTTTCGTAGCCATTGAGCGGCTGACAGTTTTACGCGATTCTCACTGCTACAGCAAGCGCTCTTTAGGTAAAGAGTACGGTTATTCCTCTCTGCCGAGCGCCACGCGCAGGCGGTCCAGCCAGCCGTAAAACGCGTGCCGGGTGAGCAAATTAATGGCGATTTCTGGCGGGATACCCGACTCGGTTAAAGGCGTTAACTGGGCGGCGCTAAAGCGATCCGGCGAAGCGGCGAGCAGCGTATGGGCGGCTGAGAGCATCGAAGAGGAGGGGCCTTCGCTTTGCGGATGGTTAACCAGAATGTCGCCCGTCAGATTAAGCAGCATCGGTTCATGGCACAGCACCGGCGTGAGCGCCTGTAGCGCCGGTTCCGTCTGCCAGCGTGAGAGTGCCTCAAGCTGAAGCGCGCTGGCATATTTTAGTTCAACCGCAGGTAGCGTGGCGGCCCATCTGCGGAAGCTGACCGGTAGCGTATGGGGCTGAATGTGGTGTCCGGGCAGCCAGCGTACCGGGTGGCCGAGCAGCGCCTGAAACACCGCGACTACGCGTGCCTGAAAACCGATAAAACCGATGATCTGGTTGATAAGCACAATGTCATACGTCGTGAGTCCAACCTCATCAAGCTGGTATTGGGCTTTATCGTCGATGACATCGGGCGAGCTGGATAACTGGCGGGCATACTGGGTGATTTCTGCAAGGCGTCGATTGCTTTCCCGGGAAGAGTCGGGGCCCGGAAGGGGGGCGAGCAGCGCCGCGTAGTGGTTACAGAGCCGCTGGACGCCACACGCCTGCGCAACCGTTAAGGCCGTACTCAGCCTGTCGTAGGCGCTAAGCGTGTGCAGACGGTTAACAGGAGTATCAAGCGGGAACAGGAGGTGACAGAGAGCTCGGGCAGGCGTGAGCCAGCCAGCGCAGCTTGCGAGGATGTCATCAGGCAGGGCTAAATCGAGCAAAAAACGATCGTCGACGTTAGCGGCTTCAGGCACCAGCGGCAGAACATCCGTCTGCGAATGATTCGACTGGGTTTCATGATACCAGTGGCCTTTGCCGGAAAAACGGCGTTGTTCCATGGGCGTTCCTTGATCTCAAAATGGCGATCAATATCCTGGCGTAAGGCGGATGAGGGGAAAAATATTGTTAGGTGATAACAAATAGCAGAACGGAATAACGACGTGCGGGGAGGGAGAAAACTCTCTTCCCTGGCGGGAAGAGAGTTACAGGCTTATTTGATTTCCAGCTCGTTCATTGCAGCGATGTTGAAGCCGCCGTCAACGTGAACCACTTCGCCGGAGATACCCGCGGAAAGGTCAGAGCACAGGAATGCCGCAGAGTTACCCACATCTTCAATGGTAACGGTACGACGAATCGGGGTAACCGCTTCGCAGTGTGCCAGCATTTTACGGAAATCTTTAATGCCGGAAGCGGCCAGGGTACGGATTGGACCCGCAGAAATGGCGTTAACACGCACGCCTTCAGGACCCATTGCGTTCGCCATGTAGCGTACGTTGGCTTCCAGAGACGCTTTCGCCAGACCCATCACGTTGTAGTTAGGGATAGCACGTTCTGCGCCCAGGTAGGACAGGGTCAGCAGGGCTGCGCCCGGGTTCAGCATTGCGCGGCAGGATTTTGCCATCGCAACAAAGCTGTAAGAGCTGATGTCGTGCGCGATTTTGAAGCCATCACGGGTAACCGCGTTCACGTAGTCGCCGTCCAGCTGGTCGCCTGGAGCGAAGCCGATGGAGTGAACAAAACCGTCGAATTTCGGCCATGTTTTTGCCAGTTCAGCAAACATGCCATCAATGCTTTCGTCTTGTGCAACGTCACATTCCAGAACAATGCTGGAACCCAGCTGCGCGGCAAATTCTTCAACACGGCCTTTCAGCTTGTCGTTCTGGTAGGTGAACGCCAGCTCAGCGCCTTCGCGATGCATAGCCTGTGCGATGCCGTATGCGATGGACAGTTTGCTGGCAACGCCAGTCACCAGAATGCGCTTACCGGAAAGAAAACCCATAGCTTTAATCCTTATATTCATTGCTTATTTTGCCTTGTAATTCATAGCGTTACAGGCAGTATTTCAAAATCATTCGAAATTAGCTCGAAATTATAGCCCACTCACAGCCCCTTGTGTCACGATATTTCTCGCTTCAGGGCGTTGACTGGGCTCATGGAAGACGTTGAACTGACGCTTCATCAGGCTGTTTCGTGCGTATTCCAGCAGTATATCACCGGGTGCTGGGTTCGCCTCATCCAACCAGAAGCTGGCCTTCACGCTTACAGGGGCGGATATTCATTCGCTGGCGAGGGGATTCGGGCAATAACCTTAATTTCAAAATCAAATCCGGCCAGCCAGTTAACGCCGATAGCCGTCCAGTTGGGGTAAGGTGGCTGCGGAAAGGCCCGTTTTTTCGCCTCCATGATGACGGGGAACTGGTTTTCAGGATCGGTATGAAACGTTGTGACATCAATCAGATCGTCAAACGTGCATCCTGCGGCGGCCAGAGTCGCCTGTAAATTATCGAATGCGAGCTGCACCTGAGCGGCGAAGTCAGGTTCAGGCGTGCCATCGCTGCGGCTGCCGACCTGACCGGAAACAAATAACAGATCGCCAGAGCGAATGGCAGCCGAATAGCCATGCTCTTCATAAAGGGCATGTCGACTGGCAGGGAAGACAGGATTACGTGGAGGCATGGCATTTCCTTTTCTGTCAGAGGTGTTGTTGTGGTTACTTAAGAGAAGTAACATACGCGATGTATGTGAAAAAAAGGTAATTCACATACGCCGCGTATGTCAAATTAAAAATACCGCTTTTATAGGAAGTTCTATGGCTACAAAACGTCGTGCTGAAACGGCTCAGGAAAATCGCGAAAAAATGATTCAGGCGGCGCGGAAGGCTTTTGCTGAAAAAGGCTATGCCGCAGCGTCGATGGATGAACTGACGGCAAGCGTGGGGTTAACGCGCGGCGCGCTGTATCATAATTTTACCGATAAGAAAGGATTACTGGCGGCGGTGGTCGCGCAGATAGACAGCGAAATGGCGGCCAACGCGAAAGCCGTTGCCGCAGCCGCAGACGATGACTGGGAGCGCCTGCTGGCGGAGGGTATCGCCTACATCAACATGGCGCTCGTTCCGGAAGTTCAGCGCATCGTGCTGCTTGACGGCCCGTCCGTTCTGGGCGATCCGGCGCAATGGCCCAGCCAGAACAGCTGTCTTGAGTCGACTCGCCAGACCATCGAAACATTAATCGAACGCAACGTGCTTAAAAAAATGGATGCGAAAGTCGCAGCCCATTTGCTAAACGGCGCTGCGCTGAATGCTGCTTTGATGATTGCCGCGAGCGATGAGCCGCAGAAGACGCTGCCGCATGCCATTGAGGTGTTTACTCTGCTGGCAAGCGGGTTACGCAACGGCTAACGATCTTTCCGCCACGCGTCCGCCGTCAACGCTTCACCAAAGTGTCCGGCAATCAGGCGTTTTGTCAGATCGTGGAGCGGGGAGGCCAGCACGTCAGCGGTACTGCCGCGCTCAACCACTTCACCCTGGTGCATCACCAGCACCTGATCGCTGATGTGCTTCATCATGCCCAGGTGCTGGGTCACGTAGATATACGAGATCCCCTGCTTTTCCTGTAGCTCCAGCATCAGGTTGATGAGTTGCGAACGCATCGACATATCCAGCGACGCCAGCGCTTCGTCGGCGATAATCACCTTCGGGCGCAGGATCAGCGCGCGGGCCAGACCGAGACGCTGCTTTTGGCCCGGGGCCAGCATGTGGGGGTAATAGCTCACGTGGTCGGGCAGGAGGCCTACCAGACGCAGGGTTTCGACAATGCGCTTGCGACGCGCTTCCGGCTCCAGGTCAGTATTCAACCGCAGCGGGAAGTCCAGGATCTGGGAAATACGCTGGCGCGGGTTGAGGGACGTCGACGGATCCTGAAAAATCATCCGAATGCGCTGACTGCGGAAAGAGTAGTCGCCAAATTCCAGAGGATGATCGTCAATCAGTATTTCACCGCCGCTCGGCTCTACCATGCCCGCGAGCATTTTTGCGAGGGTCGATTTGCCCGAACCATTTTCACCGATAATCGCCAGCGTCTGCTTTTCGCGCAGCGTGAAGCTCAGCGGTTTAACCGCCTCGACGGTCTGACGGTGAAACAGGCCTGTACGATAGCGAAAGGTCTTACTCAGGTTACGCACTTCCAGTAAGGTTTCGACCATTTCACTCTCTCTCCATGTTCAGCGGGAAATGACAGGCAAACAGATGGTTTTTCGGCCCTGTCAGGCGCGGTGTTTCAATACATTTACGCTGAGCATACGGGCAACGCGGACCCAAACGGCAGCCAATGGGCAGCGACTCCAGCAGGGGGATCGCGCCGGGCAGGGTATTCAGACGGCTCTTGTGCGGCATCGCGCTGCCAAAGTCAGGGATCGCCCGAATCAGCGCCTGCGTGTAGGGATGATGCGGCGTCGTCACCAGGTCTTCACTTGGCGCGGTTTCTACCGTCTGTCCGCAATACATCACGTCAATTTTATCCGCCCACTTGCTGAGCATTTGCAGGTCATGGCTGATCAGCAAAATGGTGGTGTTGTTATTCTGATTCAGACGCGTAAGAAGGCGGAAAATCTGCGCCTGGGTCGTTGGCTCCATCGCGTTCGTGGGTTCATCCGCAATCAGCAGACGCGGCTGATTGGCCAGGGCGATAGCTATCATCACTTTCTGGCATTCACCGTCGGTCAGCTCATACGGAAAGCTACGCATTGCGTCTTTATGATCTTTGATCCCGACGCGGTGCAATAGCTCAACGGCACGGCGCTTACGCCAGCCGATACGCTGCCACCAGCGGCCTTTATAGGTCCAGCCGGGGATGTTCTGCATCAGCTGTTTGCCCACGCGCTCGGACGGGTCAAGACAGGATTGCGGCTCCTGGAAAATCATCGAGACGTTATGGCCCACCAGCTTGCGGCGTTCGCGGGGTGAGAGACGCAACAGGTCGATGTCGTCGAAGCGCATACGGTCGGCGGTGACGCGCCAGTTGTCTTTCGACACGCCGCAAATGGCTTTGGCGATCAGGCTTTTACCTGAACCCGATTCGCCCACCAGACCGCGGATTTCGCCTTCTGCAAGGGTAATGCTGATGCGATCCACGGCTTTAACCCAGCCTTCACCCGTTTTGATTTCGATGGTGAGGTTACGGATATCAAGTAACGGCATTATTGCACCCCCGCATTGATTGCGCGGCGGATCCCGTCGCCCAGCAGATTGATAAGCAGAACGCTCACCATAATGGCCGCGCCCGGCAGCATGACCGTCCACGGCGCAACGTAAATCAGCTCCAGCGCATCGCCGAGCATAGCGCCCCATTCCGGAGAAGGGAGCTGCGCGCCCAGGTCAAGGAAGCCCAGCGCCGCGATATCCAGAATCGCCATCGACAGGGCGCGGGTGATCTCCGTCACCAGCCCAGCGGCAATATTAGGCAGCACGGCAAACCACAGAATATTGAACGTGGTGGCACCGTCCAGACGGGCGGCGACGACATACTCTTTCTCCAGTTCGTCATGAACCAGGCTGTAAACCGAGCGCACCATACGCGGCAGAATCGCCAGCCAGACGGCAAACATCGCGTGCGTCAGGTGCGGCCCCGCGAAGGCCACGACGATTATTGCCAGCAGCAGCGAAGGAATAGAGAGCAGGGTATCCAGAATATGGTTAAGCACGGCTGAGCGCAGCCCGTGGGTTGATCCGGCAAAAATACCCAGCGCCAGGCCGCAGATCGCTGCGGCAAGCGTTACCACAAATGCACCGCCCACCGTAGGGGCCGCGCCGCTCAGCAGACGGCTTAGCACGTCGCGTCCGAGATCGTCAGTACCGAGGAAGAAGGAAACCTCCCCGTAGCGCGACCATGACGGCGGTAAAAGCTGGTAACCAAGGAACTGTTGATCGATGCCATACGGCGCAAACCACGAACCCAAAACGCACAGCAACACGAGGCCAATGCAGCCGTAAAAGCCGATCATTGCCGTGGTGTCGCCGTAAAAATTACGCCACACGGTACGTAGCGCACCGGGCGTGCGCTTTTCGCTGTAGACGTTATCGTAAGGCATACCATTCCTTATGCTTCAACGGGTTGGCCATGGCACCCAAAATATCGGAAACAACGTTAACAATAATAACCAGTGAGCCAATCACCATCACGCCGGCGGAGATAGCCGCATAGTCCTGCTGGCGAATCGCGTTGATCATCCAGCGCCCAAGGCCCGGCCAGCTGAAGACCATCTCGGTGATCATCGCCAGCGTCAGCATGGTTGAGAATTGCAGCCCAAGACGGGGGATCACCGGCGGCAATGCATTGTGCAGCACGTGGCGGCGCAAAATCGTCAGACGAGACAGTCCGCGCGTGGCCGCGGCTTTAACATAGTTTTGCTCGAAGACTTCGATGGTGCTGATACGCATCAGGCGGATCACTTCTGTCGTGGGCGCGACGGCCAGCGTGAGCACCGGCAGCACCATGTGGCGCAACGCGCTTACGATCATTTCGTCGCGCCAGACGGAATCAGAAAGCCAGGCGTCAACGATGGCGAAGCCGCTCACCGTTTGCACGTTATACAGCAGATCAAAACGCCCCGACACCGGCAACCAGCCCAGCGTCAATGAGAAGAAGAGGGTTAGCAGCAGCGCCAGCCAGAAGACTGGGATAGAAAAGCCAATTAAGGCAAGCGCGCTGATGAATTTATCCTGCCATTTATTGCGATAAATTCCCGCCAGCATCCCCACCGGGATCCCCACCATAAGGGCAAAGCCGAAGGCGAGTATACACAGCTCCATGGTGGCCGGGAACACCACCTTAAGCTGCTCGGAGATGAGCTGTCCGTTGATGCTGGACACGCCAAAATCCCAGTGCAGCAGGCCGTTAAACCAGAACAGCCAGGCGTCCCAGAGGGAAGAGCCCTGAAGCGGAGCGTGCGGCGTAAAGTAGCTAAGGCTAAAGCCGACAAAGGTCAGCAAGAACAGGGTGACCAGCAGTAACAGCAGCCGACGCAAGGTAAATATAATCATGGCTTTTTCACCTCTTGCTCTTTCTCACGGGTCACGCCCGCGAAGGAGGCGTTACCAAACGGGCTAAGTACCAGCCCTTTAATATCGTAACGGTAGGCCTGAAGGCGCAGGGAAGAGGCAAGCGGCAATACGGGAAGCTCTCTGGCCAGAATATTTTGCGCCTCATCGTAGGCTTCAATGCGTGACGCAAGCTGCTGGGACGCCAGCGCTTTTTGCAGCACGGCATCAAATTCACGGTTACACCAGTGGGCATAGTTGGTCTGGGAATTTATCGCTGCACAGCTCAGTAGCGGACGGAAGAAGCTGTCCGGATCGTTACTGTCGGTAGACCAGCCAGCCAGCGTTAAGTCGTGGTTCATGTCCATCAGCCGCGCCTCCTGGAAACGGCCTTCGACCGGAACGATGATCACCTTAACGCCCACCTGCGCCATATCTGCCTGCAACAGTTCGGCGGTTTTCAGCGGGCTTGGGTTCCACGCCTGAGAGCTGGTAGGCACCCAAAGCTGTAGCGTCAGGTTTTCTGCCCCCAGCGCTTTAAGCTGCTCGCGCGCTTTGGCCGGATTATATTCCGTGATCTTCGCCTCGCCGTCATAGGCCCATGAGGCACGCGGCAGAATCGAGGCGGCGGTTTCCGCGGTACCGTAGTAAATCGACTGCATCAGACGCTGATTGTTGATCGCTAACGCCAGCGCATGGCGCACGGCCGGATTATTCAGCGGCGGCTTATCGGTGTTAAATGCCAGATAAGCGATGTTCATTCCCGGGCGCAGGGTCAGGCGCAGGCGAGGGTCGTCGCGCAAAATCGTTAACTGGCTGGCCGCAGGCCACGCAAGGACGTCGCACTCGCCGGTCAGCAGCTTGGAGAGGCGGCCTGTTCCTCCTGAACCCAGATCAACGATAACCTGCGGCATCAGCGGCTTGCCGCGCCAGAAATTATCGTGACGTTGCAGGCGAATGTATTGTCCGGCGCGGTACTCAGCCAGCTGGAACGGCCCTGTGCCCACGGGCTCTCGATCGAGGCGTTCCTGACGATCCTTTTTCGTCAGCTGATCCGCGTACTCCGCTGACATGACGGAGGCGTAGTGCGTCGCCAGGTGCCAGAGGAAGGAGGCGTCCGGGTGCGTCAGGAGAAACTCAACGGTGCGGTTATCCAGCTTGCGCACGCTTTTGACCGTGTCCGCGAATTGCAGACTGTCGAAATAGGGGAAGTTGCTGCCGTTGACGTTATGCCATGGATGATTGCGGTTGAAGATGCGCTGGAAGGTGAAAACCACGTCATCCGCGTTGAGCTTGCGGGTTGGCGTAAACCACGGGGTGTGCTGAAAAGCAACATCATCGCGTAGACGGAAGCGGTACGTTGCGCCGTTATCCATCACTTCCCAGCTTTCGGCAAGCTCCGGAACCAGCCGATAGGTATAAGGATCGACATCGAGCAGGCGATCGTAGAGCTGTGCGGCCAGCGTATCAACAATCAGGCCGCTCCCCGCTTTTTGCGGATTAAAGGTATCAACTTGCCCGCTGACGCAATAGACGAAACCACTCTCACGGATATCAGGGGGCACAGCGCGATCGGGCGCAGCAAAGGCCAGATTGCTGAACAGACCGAGTGCAAACAGGGACGATAAAACCAGGCGCATAGTTTTTAAGGTTTTTAGATTCGATCTGCAAAGTGTATCGCACTTACGCCTGCTTCGTAAAAATGTCTGGGGGTAAGTGCTGATAATGTCAGCGCATTTGATGTTTTTTGAGCAATGCCCTTAACTGATGGTAGGTCAGACCCAGCAGTTCAGCCGCCCGTTTCTGATTATATTTCGCCTCTTTCAGGCTCTGCTCGAGCAGCTGCTGCTCCTGCTGATGCTGGAACTGGCGTAAATCGAGCGGCAACGCCGGACCCTGCTGGCGCGCTGCCGGGGCAGGGGCCTGTTTAACCTCGCGCCGAAACGGATCGAGTATAATGTTGTCCAGCTCGGACTCGCTGCTGCCATGACGGTAAACGGACCGTTCCACCACGTTTTTGAGTTCACGAATATTTCCCGGCCAGTGGTAACCGAGCAGGGTCTCGGTGGCCTGTTCGCTAAAGCCCGGAAAGAGCGGCAGGCCCAGTTCCCGGCACATCTGAATGGCAAACTGATCGGCCAGCAGCATGATATCGCTACGTCGCTCCCGCAGCGGCGGCAGCTGAACGACATCGAAAGCCAGCCTGTCCAGCAGGTCGGCGCGGAATTTGTCTTCTGCCACCATCGCGGGCAGATCGGCGTTAGTGGCGCACACCAGGCGAACGTTGACCTGGAGCGGCTGACTACCGCCAACGCGTTCCAGTTCGCCATACTCTATGACGCGCAGCAGCTTTTCCTGCACCAGCATCGGCGCTGTGGCCAGCTCGTCGAGGAAAAGCGTTCCACCATCGGCGCGCTCAAAACGGCCAGGATGGCGTTTTTGTGCGCCGGTAAAGGCGCCGGCTTCATGACCGAAAAGCTCCGTGTCGAGCAGATTTTCATTCAGTGCCGCGCAGTTAAGCGAAATAAAGGGACCGTCCCAGCGGCCAGACAGGAAGTGCAGGCGGTTAGCAATGAGTTCTTTACCGGTTCCACGCTCCCCGATGATTAGCACCGGTTTATTCAGCGGCGCGAGGCGTGACACCTGTTCAAGCACTTCCAGGAAGCTGTTCGCTTCGCCAAGCAAATTGTCTTTGTATTCAGCCATGATGAAATTAACCACTCCTTAGTGATATTCACCAGGTGAGAATAGTCTCTGGCAGGATAAATATCAATCAGATTCAATAAAATCAATAGGATAAAAAGTTGGCACGGGAATTGTATTTACTACACAGCAGGGCATCGCCCGATAACAGAACTATGAGGATTGAATTATGGGTATTTTTTCTCGTTTTGCCGACATCGTGAACGCCAACATCAACTCGCTGCTGGAGAAAGCGGAAGATCCGCAGAAGTTGGTGCGCCTGATGATTCAGGAAATGGAAGACACGCTGGTTGAAGTACGCTCCACCTCCGCCCGCGCGCTGGCAGAGAAAAAGCAGTTAACGCGTCGTATTGAGCAGGCGACTGCCCAGCTCAACGAGTGGCAGGAAAAAGCTGAACTGGCGCTGCGCAAAGATAAAGAAGATCTGGCCCGCGCTGCGCTGATTGAGAAGCAGAAGCTGACCGAGATGGTTGCCACGCTGGAACATGAAGTGACGCTGGTGGATGATACCCTGACCCGCATGAAGAAAGAGATCGGTGAGCTTGAAAATAAACTCAGCGAAACCCGTGCGCGTCAACAGGCGCTGGCGCTGCGCCATCAGGCTGCAAGCTCGTCCCGCGACGTGCGTCGCCAGCTGGACAGCGGCAAACTGGATGAAGCGATGGCGCGTTTCGAATCGTTCGAACGCCGTATCGACCACATGGAAGCGGAAGCCGAAAGCCACAGCATCGGTAAGCAGAAAACCCTCGATCAGCAGTTTGCTGACCTGAAAGCCGATGATGAAATTAGCGAGCAGCTGGCTGCGCTGAAAGCCAAAATGAAACAAGATAATCAATAATAATTCCTGCGGCACCTGAGCGTGCCGCATCGCAAAACAAGGAGTACACATGAGCGCGCTTTTTCTGGCAATACCCCTGACAATTTTTGTGCTGTTTGTTCTGCCCATCTGGTTATGGCTGCACTACAGCAACCGCACTTCACGCGGTGAGCTGTCGCAGAGTGAACAGCAGCGGCTGGCGCAGCTCTCTGCTGAGGCAAACAAAATGCGCGAACGTATTCAGGCGCTGGAAGCTATCCTGGATGCGGAACACCCAAACTGGAGGGAGCGTTAATGGCTGGACTGAATCTGAATAAAAAACTGTGGCGCATTCCACAGCAGGGCATGGTACGGGGCGTTTGCGCCGGGCTGGCACACTATCTGGATGTCCCGGTAAAACTGGTGCGCGTGGTCACCGTATTGTCGATTTTCTTTGGCCTGGCCTTTATTACTCTGGTGGCATACATCATTCTGTCGTTTGTACTCGATCCTATGCCGAACGGTGAACTGGATGCAGAGAACACGCCAACCAGCAGCGATCTCCTCAATGCGGTAGACGAGCAGCTGAGCGCAGGGGAGAAGCGATTGCGCGAGATGGAACGTTACGTCACCTCCGATACCTTTACGCTGAGAAGTCGTTTTCGTCAGCTTTAAGAGAGAACATACATGAAACAAAACTGGCAACAGGCCGGTCAGAAGGTAAAACCCGGCCTGAAAATCGCAGGTAAACTGGTTCTGATGACGGCATTACGTTATGGTCCGGCGGGTGTGGCTGGCTGGGCGATCAAGTCTGTTGCCCGTAAGCCGGTCAGAATGGTGCTGGCGGTCGCACTGGAGCCGCTATTAAAGAAACTGGCGAAACGCGTTTCCCGCCGCTACCTTTCACGCTAATCCCTCGCGCAAAAGCCCTTTCTCGCTCAGAGAGAGGGCATGAATTTCCCCTCTGCTTTTTCTCGTTCTTTGCGGCAGCTCACATTACTGCGTTGCGCTGCTTTGAGAATGCCTTTTTCAGCCCACAGGTGCGTTGACAGATATTTTTCATGGGAGTAGATTGCCAGTCCGTGGGACCGCTACCATGGAAAATAAAGTGAACGCAAAAATTAAAAAACTCATCAATCATATTTACGGTGAATCATTTTCAGATGCACACCTGAACGTGTTATTAACGAAGCTTGAACAGGCGGCGGTTAATATTACGGAAAAGCGTAAGTCAGGCTGGGATGAAAAAGACGTCGTTCTGATTACCTATGCCGATCAGTTCTCCGCGAAAGGGGAGAAAGCATTGCCAGTATTTACCCGGTTCTATAATGAATGGCTTTCTCGCACGTTTTCCCATGTCCATCTATTACCTTTTTATCCGTGGTCGTCAGATGATGGATTTTCCGTTATCGATTATCACAACGTTGCACCTGAAACGGGTACCTGGCAGGATGTCGCGGAATTAAAACAGTCAGCCAGCTTAATGTTTGACTTCGTTTGCAACCATATGTCAGCGAAAAGCGAATGGTTTGCTCATTATCTGGCGCAGAAGCCCGGCTATGAAGATTTCTTTATTTCAGTCGACCCCGAAACCGATTTATCCGCGGTGACGCGTCCACGTGCCTTGCCGCTGCTGACGCCGTTTACGCTGCATGATGGCAGCGTTCGTCATCTGTGGACCACATTCAGTGAAGACCAGATCGACCTCAACTTCGCCTCGCCGCAGGTGCTGATTGCCATGGTGGACGTACTGCTCCATTACCTCTCAG
This sequence comes from Enterobacter cloacae complex sp. I2, assembly GCF_014896205.1. NCBI lineage: Bacteria > Pseudomonadati > Pseudomonadota > Gammaproteobacteria > Enterobacterales > Enterobacteriaceae > Enterobacter > Enterobacter cloacae complex sp. I2. The sequence goes on along the minus strand of NZ_JADBRA010000028.1, from coordinate 36,219 downwards.
AAGGGGCGCGTTACATCCGACTGGATGCGGTCGGTTTTATGTGGAAGATCCCTGGCACGAGCTGTATCCATCTGGAACAAACCCATTGTCTCATCCAGTTGTTCCGCGCCATTACGGATGCCGTTGCACCCGGAACGGTGATCATCACTGAGACAAATGTTCCACACAAAGACAATATCTCTTACTTCGGTGATGGTGAAAATGAAGCCCAGATGGTCTATCAGTTCTCCTTACCTCCGCTGGTGCTGCATGCCGTTCATTGTCAGGACGTTAAAGCCCTCAGCCAGTGGGCGGGATCGCTGGCGCTGCCTTCAACGCACACCACCTGGTTTAACTTCCTGGCCTCGCATGATGGTATCGGTTTGAATCCGCTGCGCGGCATTCTTCCGGAATCAGAGATCCTCTCGCTGGTCGAGAAGCTTCAGCAGGAAGGCGCGCTGGTCAACTGGAAAAATAACCCTGATGGAACGCGAAGCCCCTACGAAATTAATGTCACCTATCTTGATGCCTTAAGTTTACAAGACATTTCAGATGATGAGCGTATTGCCCGGTTCATCCTCGCGCATGCCGTGTTGTTAAGTTTTCCAGGTGTACCGGCCGTTTATATTCAGAGCATTCTTGGTTCGCGTAACGATTATGAAGGTGTTGAACGCCTTGGCTATAACCGCGCGATTAACCGGAAAAAATACACGGCGGGGCAGGTCGATAGCGAACTGAATAATAAGAAGAGTGTTCGTTCTCAAATTTATTCTCGTTTGAGTGAGCTTATCGCTATTCGTCGCGGGGAAAGTGCATTCCATCCAGACAGTCAGGCTGTTTTCGACGCAGTGGGTGAACAAATTCTTAAAATTATCCGCGTTGCTGAAAATGGCGAACGTATTACAGCATTATTTAATTTTAGCAATAAAATGCAGACCGTTTATGAGCAAACGCTATCTGGTAAGGAATTATTATCAGGACAACATATTAGCGGTACGGATCTGACCCTCAATCCATGGCAGGTAATGTGGATTAAAGAAAACTAAAAAGGACCCTAAAATGAAAATGCCCAAAATTGTGCTGTTATCAGCACTGGTTTCGTGCGCCCTGTTATCAGGCTGTAAGGACGATAAAGCATCTCAGGTCACCATTGAGTTTATGCACTCGTCGGTGGAACAGGAACGCCAGGCGGTGATAACGAAACTGATCGAGAAATTCGAGAAAGAAAACCCGACGATTACGGTGAAGCAGGTACCCGTTGAAGAAGATGCCTACAACACCAAGGTCATTACGCTGGCCCGTACCGGTGCGCTGCCGGAGGTGATTGAGATCAGCCATGATTACGCCAAAGTCATGGATAAAGAGCAACTGCTGGATCGTGACGCCATCGGCCGCGCCATCAAGTCGGTGGGCGAAGAGACATTTTACGACGGCATTTTACGTGTGGTTCGCACGGAAGATGGCAGCGCATGGACGGGGGTGCCGGTTAGCGCCTGGCTGTCCGGCATCTGGTATCACAAAGATGCGCTCGGAGCCGCGGGTATTGAAGAGCCGCACAACTGGGAGCAACTGCTGAAAGCCAGTCAGGCACTCAACGATCCGGCTAAAAAACATTACGGTATTGCGCTTCCAACCGCAGAAAGCGTTATGACCGAGCAGGCCTTCTCGCAGTTTGCCTTGTCGGGCGGCGCCAACGTCTTTGATGCAAACGGCAACGTGGAAATCGATACCCCTGAAATGTCGAAAGCGCTGGCATTTTATAAGGCACTGGCCGCGACCACGATGCCGGGTTCGAACGATGTCATGGAGATCAAAGACGCCTTCATGAACGGCTCTGCGCCTATGGCCGTGTATTCCACCTATATCCTGCCTGCGGTCTACAAAGATGGCTCGCCGGCCAACCTTGGCTTCGTGGTCCCGACGGAAAAATCCTCCGCCGTCTACGGCATGATCACCTCGTTGACCATCACCACCGGTCAGACCGAAGAAGAAACGCAGGCCGCCGAGAAATTTGTCACCTGGATGGAGCAGGCTCAGAACGCCTCTGACTGGGTCATGATGTCTCCGGGCGCCGCGCTACCGGTCAACAAACTCGTGGTGGGCACAGATTCCTGGAAAAACAACGACGTTATCAAGGCCTTTGGTCAACTGCCATATGAGCTGATTGCGCAGTTCCCGAACGTCCAGGTGTTTGGTGCCGTGGGCGACAAAAACTTTACCCGCATGGGAGACGTTACCGGGTCCGGCATTATCAGTTCCATGGTGCATAACGTGACGGTGGGACAAAAAGATCTCAATGCGACGTTAAGCAACAGCCAGAAAAAACTGACTGACCTGATATCACAACGATAGGAGCGCTTTGCGAAGGGAATTATGAAGACGTTGTTTTCTGGTCGTTCAGATATGCCTTTCGCCATGCTGCTGTTGGCCCCCAGCCTGATTTTGCTGGGGGGCCTGGTGGCCTGGCCAATGATTTCCAACATTGAAATCAGTTTTTTACGTTTACCGCTGAACCCGCGTATTGATGCGGCGTTCGTCGGCCTGGATAACTACATTCGCATTCTGGGCGATGCCGCATTCTGGCACTCCCTGTGGATGACGTTCTGGTACACGGCGCTGGTGGTGATCGGCAGCACCGGGCTGGGGCTGGCCGTGGCGATCTTCTTTAACCGTGAATTCCGTATGCGGAAAACGGCGCGTTCGCTGGTGATTCTGTCCTACGTGACGCCGTCTATTTCCCTGGTGTTTGCCTGGAAATACATGTTCAACAACGGCTACGGGATTGTGAACTATCTGGGCGTTGACCTGCTGCATCTCTATGACCAGGCACCGCTGTGGTTCGACAATCCGGGCAGCAGCTTTGTGCTGGTGGTGCTGTTCGCCATCTGGCGCTACTTCCCGTATGCCTTTATCTCGTTCCTCGCGATTTTGCAGACCATTGATAAATCACTGTACGAAGCGGCAGAGATGGATGGCGCCAACGCCTGGCAGCGTTTTCGCATCGTCACGCTGCCCGCCATCATGCCGGTGCTGGCTACGGTGGTTACGCTGCGAACCATCTGGATGTTCTACATGTTCGCGGATGTTTATCTGCTGACCACGAAGGTCGATATTCTGGGCGTGTATCTCTACAAAACGGCCTTCGCATTCAATGACCTGGGCAAAGCGGCTGCGATCTCCGTTGTGCTGTTTGTGATCATCTTCGCCGTCATTCTGCTGACCAGAAAAAGGGTAAACCTCAATGGCAACAAATAAACGCGTACTGGGCCGCATCGGTTTTTACCTGGGGCTGGCGGTATTTCTGATTATCACGCTGTTTCCGTTTTTTGTGATGTTAATGACGTCGTTTAAAAGCGCGAAAGAGGCGATATCGCTGCATCCGACCATTCTGCCGCAGGAGTGGACGCTTCAGCATTACGTCGACATTTTTAACCCGCTGATTTTCCCGTTTGTGGATTACTTCCGTAACAGCATGGTGGTGTCGCTGACCTCCTCGGTCATTGCGGTGTTTCTCGGCACGCTGGGCGCTTATGCGTTGTCCAAACTGCGCTTTAAGGGGCGCACGACGATCAATGCGAGCTTTTACACCGTCTATATGTTCTCCGGGATCCTGCTGGTGGTGCCGCTGTTCAAAATCATCACCGCGCTCGGCATTTATGACACCGAGCTGGCGCTGATCGTCACCATGGTGACTCAGACGTTACCGACAGCGGTCTTTATGCTGCGCAGCTACTTCGACACCATCCCGGACGAAATTGAAGAAGCCGCCATGATGGACGGCCTGAACCGCCTGCAAATTATCTTCCGCATCACCGTGCCGCTGGCGATCTCTGGCCTGGTGTCGGTCTTTGTTTACTGCTTCATGGTGGCGTGGAATGACTATCTGTTCGCCTCCATTTTCCTGTCCAGCTCCAGCAACTTCACGTTGCCGGTTGGGCTGAACACGCTCTTCAGTACGCCAGATTACATCTGGGGCCGAATGATGGCGGCATCGCTGGTGACGGCGCTCCCGGTCGTCATTATGTATGCCCTGTCTGAACGTTTTATTAAAAGTGGTTTGACCGCCGGCGGCGTGAAGGGCTGAGGCGGCCGATTTTAACAAGGAGTGAGTCATGAAAAAATTAGTTGCGACAGCGCCTCGTGTAGCGGCGCTGGTGGAATACGAAGATCGTCCCGTTGCTGCGCATGAGGTGAAAATTCGCGCCCGTTATGGCGCACCGAAGCACGGCACCGAAGTCGTGGATTTTCGCGCGGCAAGCCCGTTTATCGATGAAGAGTTCAACGCCGAGTGGCAGATGTTTACCCCACGTGAAGAAGGGGCAGCGCGCGGCATCGAATTTGGCAAATTTCAGCTGGGGAACATGATCGTCGGCGACATCATCGAGTGTGGTGCAGACGTGACGGAATACCAGATCAGCGACAGCGTCTGCTGCTACGGCCCATTGCAGGAGACGGTCATCGTCAACGCGGTGAACAACTATAAGCTGCGCAAAATGCCGCAGGGTGCGTCCTGGAAAAACGCCGTTTGCTACGATCCGGCGCAGTTCGCCATGAGCGGCGTGCGTGACGCAAACGTCCGCGTGGGGGATTTCGTTGTGGTTGTCGGGCTGGGCGCGATTGGCCAGATCGCCATTCAGCTGGCGAAAAAGGCCGGTGCGTCCGTGGTGATTGGTGTCGATCCTATCGAACATCGCTGTGACATCGCCCGCCGTCACGGTGCTGACCACTGCCTGAACCCAATCGGTACCGATGTCGGTCTTGAAATTAAGAAACTGACCGGCAAACAGGGTGCGGATGTGATCATCGAAACCAGCGGTTTTGCGGATGCGCTGCAATCTGCGCTGCGCGGGCTCGCCTACGGCGGCACGATCTCTTACGTGGCGTTCGCAAAACCGTTTGCGGCGGGCTTCAACCTGGGCCGCGAAGCGCATTTCAACAACGCGAAGATTGTCTTCTCCCGCGCGTGCAGTGAACCGAACCCGGACTATCCGCGCTGGAGCCGCAAGCGCATTGAAGAGACCTGCTGGGAACTGCTGATGAACGGTTATCTCAACTGTGAGGATCTCATCGACCCGGTCGTCACCTTCGCCACCAGCCCGGACAGCTATATGAAGTATGTCGATCAGCACCCGGAACTGAGTATCAAAATGGGCGTCACTTTTTAAGCTAAGGACAGCAAATCATGAAGATCGCAACACAAAACCAGGCCTTTTTCCCGACTAACATCATGGAAAAATTCAAATATATCAAAGTGATGGGATTTGATGGCTATGAAATTGATGGCCGCCTGCTGGTGGAAAATCTCGATGAAGTTAAAGCCGCTATTAAAGCCACTGGCCTGCCGGTGACCACGGCATGTGGCGGATACGACGGCTGGATCGGGGATTTCATCGAAGAACGCCGTCTGAACGGTTTACAGCAGATTGAACGCATACTGGGAGCCCTGGCTGAAGTGGGCGGAAAGGGGATCATCGTGCCGGCGGCCTGGGGGATGTTTACCTTCCGTCTGCCGCCAATGACCTCGCCACGCAGCCTGGACGGTGACCGCAAAGCGGTTAGCGCCTCCCTGCGCTGGCTGGATGAGGTCGCCGCGCGTACCGGGACCACCGTCTACCTGGAGCCGCTGAACCGTTATCAGGATCATATGATCAATACCCTGGCCGACGCGCGTCGTTATATCGAAGAGAACGGCCTGAAGCACGTGCAGATCATCGGTGATTTCTATCATATGAACATTGAAGAAGACTCGCTGACGGATGCGCTGCATCACAATCGCGATCTGCTGGGCCATGTGCATATTGCTGATAACCACCGCTATCAGCCGGGCAGCGGCAGCCTCGATTTCGCCAGCCTGTTCGATCGGCTGCGTGCCGATAACTATCAGGGTTATGTAGTGTACGAATGCCGGGTTCGTGCCGACGATCCGGCCAAGGCCTATCAAGACTCACTCAATTACCTGCGTGAATGCTAAGGATGACGAGCGTGATGAGTGCTTCTACACCTTTGCCTCTGCGCGTCGCCATCATTGGCGCCGGGCAGGTTGCAGACAAAGTGCATGCCTCGTATTACGCCACGCGCAGTGATGTTCAAATGGTGGCTGTCATGGACAGCCGCCCTGAACAGGCACAGGCGTTCGCGGAACGTTATGCTATTCCATCGGCATGGCAGGACGCTCACGAGATGTTGCAAACAGTAAGACCGGATGTGGTGAGCGTCTGTTCGCCTAACCGGTTCCATTTTGAACACGTCATGGCGGCCCTCGAAGCGGGTTGTCATGTGATGTGTGAAAAGCCGCCGGCGATGACGCCGGAACAGGCCGACCAGATGCGCATTGCGGCGCGTAAGGCTGGAAAAGTCCTCGCGTATGATTTTCATCATCGCTTTGCCCTGGATACCCAGCTGCTGCGTGATGCGGTGATGAACGGCACGCTCGGCGAAGTTTACTTTACCTCGGCGCAGGCGCTGCGCCGCTGCGGTGTACCGGGTTGGGGCGTATTTACCAACAAATCGCTCCAGGGCGGTGGACCGCTTATTGATATTGGCATTCATATGCTGGATGCCGCCATGTACGTCCTGGGTTTCCCGGCGGTGAAGCGGGTGACCGCGCACAGCTTCCAGAAGCTCGGAAACCAGAAACACAGCGGCCAGTTTGGCGAGTGGGATCCCACGCAGTTTACCGTAGAAGATGCCCTGTTTGGCACGATCGAATTCTGCAACGGCGGCGTTCTGCGTCTGGATACCTCCTTTGCGCTTAACATCCGCGAGCAGTCCATCATGAACGTCTCTTTCTGCGGTGAAAAGGCGTGCGCAACGCTGTTCCCGGCGCATATCTATAACGACGAAGCCGGTATTTTGGAAACCCTTGCCCAGCGTGAAGAGGCGGACGATCGGCGCCATCTGCGCAGCATGGATGCCTTCGTACGGCATGTGCTGGGTGAGCCTGTGATGATCGCTGACGCAGAGCAGGGACTGGTTATTCAACAGCTCGTCGCCGCGCTTTATGAATCCGCAGAAACAGGGGAAAGCGTGACATTATGCTGAACATATCTGTATTAACCGATCCGGGATTTTGTCCTCACAGCCTGAATAAATATGCCTCAGTCATGACCTGCGGTAATGGCTACATGGGCATTCGCGCTGCGCATGAAGAAGATTACACCCTGCAAACCAGGGGCATGTATCTTGCCGGTCTTTATCATCGCGCGGGTCGCAACGAGACCACTGAACTGGTCAACCTGCCGGATATCACCGGTATTGATGTTGAGCTGGACGGCATCAATTTCACCCTCCTTTCAGGGGAAATACTTGAGTGGCAGCGCGAGCTGGCCTTTGCAAACGGCGAACTGCATCGCAACGTTGTCTGGCGTTCACCCAACGGCAAACGCTATCGGCTGGAGAGCCGTCGTTTTGTGTCGCTGGACCAGCTGCCTTTAGTGGCTATGCAGCTTGCAATCACCCCCCTTGATGCCCCCGCGCAGGCCGTGCTGAAAACCGGTATTGATGCGACGCAAACGAACAGCGGCAGACAGCATCTGGATGAAATCTCGGTCAGGGTCTTTGACCAGCATTACATGCAGGGCGTGTATGAAACGCAGGACCGGGCGTCTGAGATTGTGGTTTCGGCGTTTTGCCAGCTCTCGACGAAGAGCGACAGCTGCTTCACCGCCAAAAATCGTCGGCTCAGCGTGCATCATTCGCTGACGATTGCTCAGGGTGACACTGTCACGCTTGAGAAAATCGTCTGGGTAACGCATCGCAGCGATAAAGCGCTATCGCAGGAAACTTTCGCGCGCAACGCGCTGGCCGATCTCAAAGTCTGTGCGGCAAGAGGCTACGAGGCGTTGCGTGAGAGCTCAGCGTATGCCTGGAAAGACGTCTGGCGCGACGCCCGTGTGGAAGTGACTTCCCCGGCGCAACAGGATCAACTGGCGCTGGATTACGCCGTCTGGCACCTGACGACAATGACGCCTGCCCATCATGAGCGAAGCAGTATCGCTGCAAAAGGGCTGACGGGTGAGGGGTACAAGGGGCACGTCTTCTGGGATACCGAAATTTTCCTGCTGCCGTTCCATCTGTTTACCCGTCCAAAAATTGCCCGCAGCCTGCTGCGCTTTCGCTGGCTTAATCTCTCAGGCGCCCGTGAAAAAGCGCGTCGTAACGGCTGGCCGGGCGCGCTGTTCCCGTGGGAAAGCGCCGCCAGCGGACAGGAAGAGACGCCTGAGTTCGCGGCAATTAACATTCGTACCGGGGTTCGCCAGAAGGTGGCTTCCGCACTCGCTGAACACCACATCGTGGCAGATATCGCCTGGGCTGTCGTCGCTTACTGGCAGGCGACGCATGATGATGCCTTTATGCGTCACGAAGGCCTGACGTTGCTGATGGAAACCGCTTCGTTCTGGATGGGACGCGCGACGGACGTCAATGGTCGTCTGGAAATCCATGATGTGATCGGACCGGACGAATACACCGAGCATGTCAACAACAACGCCTACACCAACTACCTGGCCTGGCACAACGTGGCCTGTGCGCGCCAGTTTATGGCGATGTTTGGGCGTGACGATGCGCGTTTTACGGAAAATGCCGAGACGTTTCTGGCGCGTTTGTGGTTACCGGAGGCCAATGCAGAGGGTGTGATCCCGCAGGATGACACCTTTATGACAAAACCGGCCATCGATCTGAGCCGCTACAAGGCCAAAGCGGGTAAACAGACCATTCTGCTCGATTACTCCCGCGCGGAAGTGAACGAGATGCAGATCCTGAAGCAGGCCGATGTCGTGATGCTTAACTACCTGCTGCCGGAACGGTTTACGCCGCAGCAATGTGCCGCCAATCTGGCGTTCTACGAGCCGCGCACGATTCATGATTCGTCACTGAGTAAAGCCATTCACGGCATTGTGCTCGCGCGCTGCGGTGACACCGAGGGGGCGTATGCCTTCTGGCGTGACGGTATCGCCATCGATCTGGGGGACGACCCGCACAGCAGCGATGACGGTATACATGCTGCGGCCACCGGCGCGATCTGGTTGGGGGCGATTCAGGGGTTTGCCGGGATGCACATTAGCGACGGGGAACTGCATCTTGCGCCGAAGCTGCCCGCTCACTGGCGGAAACTCGCCTTCCCGCTACGGTGGCGGGATGCAACTATGCACATCACCTTTGAAGATGATCTGTTAACCATTGAAACTACCGCCCCCGTCACGTTGACGCTGTGGGGTCAAACGCTGAACGTATCGGGGCGGAAGGTATGTGCGCATCAGGATTTTCTTGTACCTGTTAATGGGACCGCTACCACGGAGGGGCGCCATGATGCTTAACGCTGTTGTATTCGATCTGGACGGGGTGATCACCGATACCGCGCACCTTCACTTTCTGGCCTGGCGTGCCGTGGCCCAGGAGATCGGGATCACCTTCGACGAAGTGTTTAACGAACAGCTGAAGGGGATAAGCCGCATGGATTCTCTTCAGCGCATCCTGAAGCACGGCGGGAAAGCGGGGATGTTCAGTGAAGAGCAGTGTCTGGCGCTTGCAGCCAGGAAAAACGCGCTCTATGTCCAGTTGCTGGCGTCTCTTACGCAGGATTCGCTGCTTCCGGGTATTCGCGAGGTGCTGGCCGATATTCGTGCTGCGAAGGTCAAAATTGGGCTGGCATCCGTATCGCTTAACGCCCCGGGGATTTTGCATGCGCTGGGTATTCATCAGGCCTTCGATTTTTGCGCCGATGCCTCCCGGATCCGCCGCTCAAAGCCGGACCCGGAGATCTTCCTCGCGGCATGTAAAGGACTGAACGTGCGTCCTGAAGAGGCCATCGGTATTGAAGATGCCGCCGCGGGTGTGGATGCGATCAACGCCGCAGGAATGCTGTCGGTCGGGATTGGACCTGGCCTGGACCATGCGGGATTACAACTTCATTCAACGCAGGAGCTGACCTGGGAACGCCTGACGGCGTTCTGGGCATCCCGGGCGTATTGATAAGGAATTTATAATGGCTCAACTGTCACTGAAACACATTCAGAAAATCTATGATAACCAGGTCCACGTGGTTAAGGATTTCAATCTCGAAATTGAAGACAAAGAATTTATTGTTTTCGTCGGTCCATCGGGCTGTGGTAAATCCACGACGCTGCGAATGATTGCCGGCCTCGAGGAGATCAGCGCAGGTGAACTGATTATTGACGGGGTTTGCATGAATGATGTTCCCGCCAAATCCCGTGATATCGCGATGGTTTTCCAGAACTATGCGCTCTATCCGCATATGACGGTCTACGATAACATGGCGTTTGGCCTGAAGATGCAAAAAATTGCCCCCTCCATCATTGAAGAACGCGTTAGCTGGGCGGCCCAGATCCTGGGCTTACGCGACTATCTCCAGCGTAAACCCGGCGCGTTGTCCGGCGGTCAGCGCCAGCGCGTGGCGTTAGGCAGGGCGATAGTGCGCGAAGCCGGGGTTTTCCTGATGGATGAACCGCTGTCAAACCTTGATGCCAAGCTTCGTGTGCAGATGCGCGCTGAAATCAGCAAGCTGCACCAGAAGCTTAATACCACCATGATTTACGTGACGCACGATCAGACGGAAGCCATGACGATGGCGACCCGCATCGTGATTTTAAAAGACGGCATCATCCAGCAGGTGGGCGCGCCGAAACAGGTCTACAACGAACCCGCGAATATGTTCGTGGCAGGGTTCATTGGTTCACCTGCGATGAACTTTATTCGTGGCGCGATCGACGATCGCTATTTCGTGACGGAAACGCTGCGCCTGGAGATCCCGGAAGACAAGCTCGCCATACTGAATGCGCAGGGTTACCAGCGTAAAGCGGTCGTCTTTGGGATCCGTCCTGAAGACATTCTTACTCTACAGCGTAGCGGTGAAAACGTTACGGCGAAAATCAGCGTCGCTGAACTCACCGGGGCAGAATTTATGCTGTATGCCACCGTGGGTGGGCATGAACTGGTTGTCCGTGCGGGTGCGGCGGATGATTACGTTGCAGGGGATATTATCGGCATCCAGTTCGATATGAGTAAGTGCCATTTCTTCGATGCTGAAACTGAAGCAGCAATTAGATAAGAAAGGTGTTCGCCGGAAATGAAAATTTCCGGTTTTTTTGTGAGTTAATTATAAAGGAATATTTTAATGAGTACTCTACTAAGAAGTGCTGCGCTCGTTCTGTGCGCAGGGGTTAGCTGCGCGCAAGCAACAGAAACAGCAAAACACTGGGAGTTTAATATTGGTGCCATGTATGAAATTGAAAACGTCGAAGGGCAGGGTGACGATAAAGATGGATTATATGAACCTTCCGTGTGGTTTAACGCCACGTATGATGCGTGGACCATTTCACTGGCCATGTATCAGGAAGGCCCGGTTGATTACAGCAGCATGACGCGCGGCACCTATTTCGATCGCCCTGAATTCGAATTACGGTATCGCTTCATTGGCACCGATGATTTTACGCTGGGTCTTACGGGCGGTTTCCGTAATTATGGATATCATTTTAAAAATGAACACGGTGCGAAAGACGGCAGTGCTAATATGCAGCGCTACAAAATTCAGCCAGACTGGGATCTGAAATTAACCGATGACTGGCGTTTTAGCGGTTGGTTTGCCATGTACCAGTTTGCGAATGACCTGGGAAAAACCGGTTATTCTGACAGCCGTGTTGAAACGGAAACCGGTTTTACCTGGACAATAAACGAAACCGTCTCTGCAAAAGTTAACTACTATTTAGAGCGTGGTTTCAATATGGACAGTTCACGTAATAACGGTGAATTCTCGACCCAAGAAATTCGTGCCTACCTGCCGGTTTCATTAGGCCAGACAACGCTTACGCCTTACACCCGTCTGGGGCTCGATCGCTGGTCAAACTGGGACTGGCAGGACGATCCAACCCGTGAAGGGCATGACTTCAACCGACTGGGGCTGCTCTACGCTTACGACTTTGCGAATGGGCTTTCCATGACGCTCGAGTATGCCTACGAATGGGAAAATCATGACGAAGGTGACAGCGACCGCTTCCACTATGCGGGTGTCGGCGTGAATTACGCGTTCTGATGACGTGATACCAGGGGCGTTTGCCCCTGGTTTTTAGCGTAACGAAGCCGCATCTGTAAAGTGGGTTTCAACCAACACTTTATGCGGCGCAGGTTTATTTGCAATGCACTTGAATAAAAGAGTGCAGCTCTCTTCGCCGAGCTTTCTCGTTGGGATATCAAAGCCGCCGGGTGCAGGGGTCAAGATGAGAGACAGCATCGGGTCGCTGTATCCTGCCATGGCAACCTGCTCCGGGATCGTCAGATTTAGCGTATCTGCGGCACGGTAAAGACTCAGCAATTTCATGCTGTCAGTTGCAAAAACCGCATCGGGCGGGTTGTCTGAGGAGAGGAGCTGGCTGGCCGCCTGAAGCGCGCTTTCATGGGTATATCCGCCATCGATAACCCAGGCCGGGTTAATTTCGATGCCGTGTTTCTTAAGACTGGACTTATAGCCCGCCAGACGATCGATAGAAACGTGATAATCGAGCGGGGCATGCAGGCAGGCAATTTTGGTGCGGCCATGCTTGATAAACGAGTCTGTTAATATGGCGCTGTCGCGGAAATTATCCGTATCGACAGAATAGATATTCTGGTAATTCCCTTCCACTTTACCAATAACAACCACGGGCACACCGTATTCATCCAGCGTCGAGAAAAAAGACTCGTTCGCCGGCGAGCTTAGCATGATGATCCCTTTAATCATCTTTTGCTTTATTTTACCCACGCATTTTTGCAGATCGTCTTCACTGCTTTTGGACGTTTGTAAAATAACATCAAAACCTTCCTCTTCTGCTTTTGCCGTTATGGCATGCAGTACATCAGAGAAAAAGGGATTTCCAGCAGTGGTTTTGGTTGAGCGGGTCGAAATAACCATAATGGCGTCGAAGCCAGATGAGGTGAGTGCGCGGGCAAGTTTATTAGGCTGGTAATTTAATTCATCTATCGCCTTCAACACCTTTTCACGCGCTTCAGGAGAAATATTCGTTTGTTTATTCAGAACGCGTGACACGGTTGATTTCGAAACGCCAGCAACGCGGGCAATATCATAGATGGTGGGTGACATACACCTTACTCACTCCAGACGGACAGCAATTGCGCCCATCTTACTGGAGAGAAAACGGCAATAGCAATAATTAAGAATTGATAATCAACGATCTGCCCCAATTTACTGTATTCTGAAGTGACTCTTTTCAGGGTTCCAGGCAATGAAGGACGGCGATGAAGCGACTTAAAAACGAATTCAATTCTCTGGTGAACCGTGGCGTTGATCGCCACCTGCGTCTTGCCGTGACGGGGCTGAGCCGCAGCGGTAAGACGGCATTCATTACGGCGATGGTCAATCAGCTGATGAACCTGCATGCGGGAGCGCGGCTGCCGCTGCTAAGCGCGGTGCGTGAGGAGCGGCTGTTGGGCGTGAAACGCGTACCGCAACGTGATTTTGGCATCCCCCGTTTCACCTATGATGAAGGTCTGGCTCAGTTATACGGGGAGCCTCCCGCCTGGCCCACCCCGACGCGTGGCGTGAGCGAAATTCGCCTTGCGCTTCGTTTCCGCTCGAATGAATCCCTGATGCGTCACTTCAAAGAAACGTCCACGCTGTATCTCGAAATTGTGGATTATCCGGGTGAATGGCTGCTTGATTTACCCATGCTGGCGCAGGATTACCTGAGCTGGTCCCGACAGATGACCGGCCTGTTGCAGGGGCAGCGGGCAGAGTGGTCGACCAAATGGCGCCAGCTTTGCGAAGGGCTGGATCCGCTGGCGCCGGCGGATGAAAATCGTCTGGCCGTCATAGCCGAAGCCTGGACGGATTACCTGCACCAGTGCAAACAGGAGGGGCTTCATTTTATCCAGCCAGGCCGTTTTGTGCTGCCGGGTGATTTAGCCGGCGCCCCCGCGCTCCAGTTTTTCCCGTGGCCGGACGTTGACAGCATCGGCGAATCGAAGCTGGCGCAGGCGGACAAGACCACCAACGCCGGTATGCTCCGCGAGCGATACAACTACTACTGTGAAAAGGTGGTTAAGGGCTTTTATAAAAATCACTTTTTGCGCTTTGATCGCCAGATCGTGTTGGTGGACTGCCTGCAACCGCTCAACAGCGGGCCGCAGGCGTTCAATGATATGCGGCTGGCGCTGACGCAGCTGATGCAGAGTTTCCATTACGGACAGCGTACCCTGTTTCGCCGTTTGTTCTCTCCGGTCATCGATAAGCTGTTATTTGCCGCCACAAAAGCCGACCATGTGACGGTCGATCAGCACGCCAATATGGTTTCCCTGCTGCAACAGCTGGTGCAGGATGCCTGGCAGAATGCGGCTTTCGAAGGGATCGGCATGGATTGTCTGGGGCTGGCGTCCGTACAGGCTACGCAAAGCGGTTTGATTGACGTTAACGGCGAGAAAATTCCGGCCCTTCGGGGCAACCGCCTCAGCGACGGGGAGCCGCTCACGGTCTATCCAGGGGAAGTTCCCGCGCGTCTGCCGGGCCAGGCCTTCTGGCAAAGCCAGGGGTTTCAGTTCGAAGCCTTCCGTCCGCAGAGGATGAACGTTGACCAGCCACTGCCGCACATCCGTCTGGATGCGGCGCTGGAGTTTTTGATTGGAGATAAATTGCGATGACGGAACCGTTGAAACCACGCATTGATTTTACCGGTCAGCTTGATCAGACCCCGCATGAAGCGTTCAAAACGGCGCAAACCTTCAGCGGCCCGCAGGCCGACAACTTTGCTCCCGTGCTGACAGAGGAACCGCTGGTTGAAGAGGGGCAGGCGGAAGCGGTCGTTGACGCGGCACTGCGCCCGAAACGCAGCCTGTGGCGCAAGATGGTCACCGCCGGGCTGGCCCTTTTTGGCGCGAGCGTAATCGGGCAGGGCGTGCAGTGGGGCATCAATGCCTGGCAAACCCAGGATTGGGTGGCGCTTGGTGGCTGTGCCGCCGGAGTGTTGATCGTTGGTGCGGGCGTAGGCTCAGTCGTCACCGAGTGGCGTCGCCTCTGGCGTTTGCGTCAGCGCGCGCACGAACGCGATGAAGCGCGGGATCTGCTGCACAGCCACGGCACGGGAAAAGGGCGTGCATTTTGTGAAAAACTGGCGGCTCAGGCCGGGATAGATCACTCTCATCCGGCGCTACAGCGCTGGTATGCGGCGATCCACGAAACCCAGAATGATCAGGAGGTGGTCACGCTGTATGCCCATATTGTCCAGCCGGTACTGGATGCGCAGGCTCGCCGTGAGATCAGCCGTTCGGCGGCGGAATCCACGCTGATGATCGCCGTTAGCCCGCTGGCGATGGTGGACATGGCCTTTATCGCCTGGCGCAACCTGCGCCTGATTAACCGCATCGCCAGGCTGTACGGCATTGAGCTTGGCTATTACAGCCGTCTGCGCCTGTTCAAACTGGTGTTGCTGAATATCGCCTTTGCCGGGGCCAGCGAACTGGTGCACGAGGTCGGAATGGACTGGATGTCGCAGGATCTCGCGGCGCGTCTCTCCGCGCGGGCGGCGCAGGGGATAGGTGCCGGTCTGCTGACGGCACGCTTAGGTATTAAAGCGATGGAGGTCTGTCGTCCGCTTCCCTGGATCGACGGCGACAAGCCGCGATTGGGCGATTTCCGCCGCGAGCTGGTAGGTCAGCTTAAAGAGACGCTCAGTAAAAAACCTGTGCAGTGAGGATTTGTTTACTAATCGTGCGGGCTGTCAATATTTGTTGACAGCCACCTTCCCGAACACCGTGATCTGACATATCATTTTACTGTTAATGGCTTAAACGGTGAATTTCCCATGCGTCTGGAAGTCTTTTGTGAGGACCGTCTCGGTCTGACCCGCGAGTTACTCGATCTTCTTGTTTTACGTAGCATTGATTTACGTGGCATTGAGATCGACCCTGTCGGGCGAATTTACCTCAACTTTGCCGAAATTGAATTCAATACCTTCAGTAGCCTGATGGCGGAAATCCGCCGTATCGCTGGCGTTACGGATGTTCGCACCATCCCCTGGATGCCGTCCGAGCGAGAACATCTCGCGCTGAGCGCGCTGCTGGAAGCGATGCCGGAGCCGTTTCTGTCTCTCGATCTGAAAAATAAAGTCGAGCGCGTTAACCAGGCCAGCTGCCAGCTGTTTGCGCAGAGCCAGGAAAAGCTCATCGGTCACCACGCTACGCAGCTGATCCCGGGGTTTAATTTCCAGCGCTGGCTGGACAGCAGCCCGCAAAATACCCATAGCGAGCACGTCGTCATTAACGGACAGAATTTCCTGATGGAGATCACGCCGGTCTACCTGAAAGGCGAAAATGCCGCGCGGGTGCTGACCGGCGCAGTGATCATGCTGCGCTCCACGGTGCGCATGGGCCGCCAGTTGCAAAATCTGTCCAGCCAGGACGTTGGCGCATTCAGCCAGATTATTGCGGTAAGCCCGAAGATGCGTCACGTGATCGACCAGGCGCGCAAGCTGGCTAATCTGACCGCGCCGCTGCTGATTACCGGTGATACCGGCACGGGGAAAGATCTGCTGGCGCATGCTGTGCACATGGCCAGCCCGCGCGCGGCAAAACCGTATCTGGCGCTGAACTGTGCATCGATTCCGGAAGATGCGGTGGAAAGCGAGCTGTTCGGGCATGCGCCGGAAGGCAAAAAAGGCTTCTTTGAACAGGCAAACGGCGGTTCGGTGCTGCTGGACGAGATTGGCGAAATGTCGCCCCGCATGCAGGCGAAGCTGCTGCGCTTCCTGAATGACGGCACGTTCCGTCGCGTGGGGGAAGATCATGAAGTGCACGTGGATGTGCGCGTCATCTGCGCCACCCAGAAAAACCTGGTGGAGCTGGTGCAGAAAGGGGTGTTCCGCGAAGATCTCTACTATCGTCTGAACGTTCTGACGCTCAATATCCCGCCACTGCGCGATTGCCCGCAGGACATCATGCCGTTGACGGAGCTGTTTGTCGCCCGTTTTGCCGACGAGCAGGGCGTGCCGCGTCCGAAGCTTTCTGCCGACCTCGGCACCGTGCTGACGCGTTACGGCTGGCCGGGCAATATTCGTCAGCTAAAAAATGCGGTTTATCGCGCATTAACTCAGCTTGAAGGGTATGAACTGCGTCCTCAGGATATTTTGTTGCCGGATTACGATGCCGGGACGGTATCGGTAGGCGAAGAGGCAATGGAGGGCTCGCTGGACGACATCACCAGCCGTTTCGAGCGTTCGGTGTTAACGCAGCTCTATCGTAGCTATCCGAGCACGCGCAAGCTGGCGAAACGTCTTGGGGTCTCACATACCGCGATTGCGAATAAGCTGCGCGAATATGGGTTGAACCAGAAGAAGGGTGACGAATAAACAAAAAAGCCTCTTTGCAGAGGCTTTTTTACGTTTAGGCTTTAAGTGCCTCAAGTGCAGCGGTGTAATCCGGTTCGGTGGTGATTTCGTTAACCAGATCGCTGAAAACAACGTTGTCGTTTTCGTCGATGACCAGCACCGCACGTGCAGCCAGACCTTTCAGCGCGCCTTCTGAAATGGCAACGCCGTATTGCTCCAGGAAATCCGGGCTACGCAGAGTGGAAAGGGTGATGACGTTGCTCAGGCCTTCAGCGCCGCAGAAGCGGGACTGGGCAAACGGCAGGTCAGCAGAAATGCACAGCACCACGGTGTTGTCCATTTCGGTCGCCAGCTCGTTGAATTTACGCACGGATGCCGCGCAAACGCCCGTATCGATGCTTGGGAAAATGTTCAGGACTTTACGTTTGCCAGCAAACTGGCTCAGCGTGACGTCAGACAGATCTTTAGCCACCAGAGTAAAAGGCTGTGCTTTGCTGCCAGACTGAGGGATGGAACCTGCAACAGCAACCGGGTTGCCCTGGAAATGAACGAGTTGTGACATAGATATCTTCCTGTTTACAAATAGTTAACGTCGTGGCTAGTGTATGTCATCCGCAGTTAGCACGGCAAACCAATTTTATGCCTTACCGGCCTGCAAGGAGTCAGTGATGAGAAGCGTTAAGGTCTATGAAGAAGCCTGGCCATTGCACACCCCGTTTGTGATCTCGCGCGGCAGCCGTAATGAGGCCTGCGTGGTGGTGGTTGAATGTGAAGAGGATGGCGTAAAAGGCGTCGGTGAATGTACCCCTTATCCTCGCTACGGAGAAAGCCTGGCCTCAGTCATGGCGCAAATTATGACGGTGGTGCCCGACTTGCAGGCGGGGCTGACGCGTGAGGCCCTTCAGCAACGGTTGCCGGCCGGCGCGGCACGCAATGCGATCGACTGCGCGCTCTGGAGTCTGGAAGCGGCGAAGCAACACAAACCGCTGCCTTCACTGCTGGACGTTACGCTGCCGCAATCGATCGTCACCGCGCAAACGGTCGTCATCGGTGAACCCGAGCAAATGGCGGCCAGCGCTCAGGCGTTATATGCCACCGGTGCAACCTTATTAAAGGTGAAGCTCGACGATCGTCTGATTAGCGAACGCATGGTCGCCATTCGGGCGGCGGTACCTGATGCCACCCTGATAGTCGACGCGAACGAGTCATGGCACAGCGAAGGGCTGGCGGCCCGCTGTCAGCTGCTTGCCGATCTGGGCGTTGCCATGCTGGAGCAACCTCTCCCGGCAGACGACGACGCCGCGTTGGCGAATTTTATTCATCCGCTTCCCGTCTGTGCAGATGAAAGCTGTCATACGCGCGAGAGTCTTTCAGATCTCAAAGGCCGCTACGAGATGGTGAACATCAAGCTGGATAAAACAGGGGGGTTAACCGAGGCCCTGGCGCTGGCAAAGCATGCGCAGGCGCAAGGCTTTACCCTGATGCTGGGTTGTATGTTGTGCACGTCCAGAGCGATCGGCGCTGCACTCCCGCTGGTGAACAGCGTGCGTTTTGCCGATCTGGATGGCCCAACCTGGCTGGCGGTTGACGTTTCACCCGCCCTGAGTTTTACCTCTGGCGTTCTTCATCTTTGAGGCTGCCAGCGCAGAAGATCCGTCATCGCTCTGAGGTATTTTTCACTCGCTTCATCCGAGGAGATCGGCGGAAATTCTGCGGTGATACAGTGCAGGCCGAGATCGGCGCACCAGCTTCCAAACGACCCGGGAGTTTCATAGCCGACGCTGGTTACCAGCGGAAGAGCAAACGCATCCGCCAGCCACTGCCCGAGCGCCGTATGACGAGGATCTTCAATACAGGCGAGGGGATCGTGGAAAGAGACTACCCAGGCCGGGTGGATCTTATGAATAAGCTGGCACAACGCCTGAGTCTCGGGCTCGGAACCCGGTTTGTCGCCCGTGAGCAGAACCACATCGCGTTCCTGCGCCGAACTGTTCCAGCGATACACCGTTTCACCCGCGCGCCAGTTTGCTGCCGGAAAATTCCTGTTAAGGTCAACGCCTCGTGCATTTGCCCGTAATCCAAGCTGGCAACCGTCCGGGTTGACGCTCAAAATCACATGATGTCGTCGTAAATCGGGGGCCAGCGTACGTAGCGCGCACGAAAGCGTCACGATGGACGAGTTTTCGTCGCCATGCGTGCCCGCAATGATTAAGCCGCTAGTACGATCGGGCTCAGGTGCGGGAAACCAGATCAGTGGAGCGCCTAAAAATGAGCGGCCATAATGTTCAGTCCCTGGCGGGAAGGCGCCGCGTTCCGTTCTTGGTCGGGTGGTTGCCATAGTAAACCCTGATGATGAAGTCGCTTCTGGCAGTGTTGTGCAAAACCCGCGCTTAATCAAATAGTTTCCGTCTGGATGGAAAATTGCCTGACATCAACTTTCCAGAGGAAGCATTTGCATTTCTCCGTGTCGAAACAAATAATTACGCATCTGCCTGTTACCTGACATCATTAAGGGGATCGTATGAAGCATCCTGTTTCGCTTCTTTGTACTGCGCTGTGGCTGTGCGGGCTTTCTTCACTTGCATATGCCGCGGAGGTTCCCAAAGGAACGGTTCTGGCGCAAAAGCAGGAGCTGGTTCGACACATTAAAGATGAACCCGCATCGCTCGATCCGGCTAAAGCGGTGGGTTTACCCGAGATACAGGTGATCCGCGACCTTTATGAAGGGCTGGTGAATCAGAACGAAAAAGGGGAGCTGATTCCCGGCGTGGCGACGCGCTGGCAGAGCAACGATAACCGTGTCTGGACGTTCACGTTGCGGGATAACGCTAAATGGTCTGACGGTAGCCCTGTGACGGCCCAAGATTTTGTTTACAGCTGGCGTCGCCTGGTTGATCCCAAAACGACGTCACCTTTCGCCTGGTTTGCAGCGCTGGCGGGCATTAACAATGCGCAGGCCATTATTGATGGAAAAGCTGCTCCGGATACGCTCGGCGTGACGGCAGTTGATGCTAAAACGCTGCGCGTGCAGCTGGACAAACCGCTGCCATGGTTCAGCAACCTCACGGCGAACTTTGCGTTCTATCCGGTTCAAAAGGCAAACGTGGAAAGCGGTAAAGAATGGACGCGCCCTGGCGCGCTCATCGGCAACGGTGCATATGTGCTGAAAGATCGCGTGGTGAATGAAAAGCTGGTGGTTGAGCCGAACACTCACTACTGGGATAACGCCAATACGGTGATAAAAAAAGTCACATTCGTGCCGATCAACCAGGAGTCCTCAGCGACCAAACGCTACCTGGCGGGCGACATTGATATCACGGAATCATTTCCCAAAAACATGTACCAGAAGCTGCTAAAGGATATTCCGGGGCAGGTATATACTCCGCCACAGCTTGGTACCTATTACTACGCGTTTAACACGCAAAAAGGCCCAACCGCTGATGCGCGCGTGCGTCTGGCGCTCAGCATGACTATCGATCGGCGCATTATGGCGGAAAAAGTTCTGGGAACCGGTGAGAAACCGGCCTGGCATTTCACTCCTGATGTCACTGCGGGTTTTACGCCGGAACCCTCGCCATTTGAGCAGATGTCACAGCAGGAGCTGAATGCTCAGGCGAAAACGTTATTGCAGGCGGCAGGCTATGGTCCCCAGCGCCCGCTGAAATTAACGCTGCTGTACAACACGTCTGAAAACCACCAGAAAATCGCAATTGCCGTCGCATCTATGTGGAAGAAAAATCTGGGCGTTGACGTTAAGTTGCAGAATCAGGAGTGGAAGACCTACATCGACAGCCGCAATACCGGGAATTTTGACGTGATCCGTGCGTCGTGGGTAGGAGACTACAATGAGCCGTCGACATTCCTGTCGCTGCTGACGTCCTCACACACCGGCAACATCTCCCGGTTTAACGATCCTGCTTACGATAAGATTCTTCATCAGGCGACGCTTGAAACGACTGAAAAAGCGCGTAATGCAGACTACAACATGGCCGAGAAGATCCTCACCGAGAAAGCACCGATTGCCCCTATTTATCAGTACACCAATGGTCGTCTCATTAAGCCTTGGGTTAAAGGGTATCCGATAAATAACCCAGAGGATATTGCGTACAGTCGTACAATGTACATTGAAAAGCATTAAAAACCAGGTAAGGCGCTTAAGTGGCTATGGCAAATAGCCGTACATCGCTTAAGCGCCTGAACGCAGGGTTAATGCTATTTACAGGCGAGTTATTAGCAAAATCCTTCCATAAAAAACCGCATTCATTCTTTTGATGAATGCCACCAGCGATATTTCTCTTCCGGTTTATCGAAAAGCGCGTAACCATTAATTCATTATCTGTATAACAGCATGATTTCTGCTATTTAAAACCTGATTTTGTCCGGTATAGGACTTTTCCATATTCAGCAGATTTATTGGATAAGATGATATTAGATTGCGCTTCTGCGGCTGATGTTTAGAATCGCATTGATAAAAATCAATTATTCAGCGACAGGGGGCAATGAATTCAATATTCTCTGTCAACGCAGGCATTCCTGCTGGTTTATTGTGAATAAATGGTTAATACTTTTTACGTGCCACGTATGTCTGGTATTTATAAATACTAATGGTTAGTGGAAAATTCTTAAGAAAAGTCCAAATGTAGATCTTTGATCTGATTAGTTGATCTAGAATGGCCTTTTGTTCTAATATGGGTTTGTAAAGAACCGTCACTCACTTAACATTATTTCTTTTGAAGAAAGGGACTGCTATGGCCGATTCGTTCCAGAATGAGGTGCCCAAGGCACGCATAAATTTAAAGCTGGCGCTGCATACAGGTGGCGCGCAGAAGAAAGTTGAACTGCCGCTTAAACTCCTTACCGTCGGTGATTTCAGTAATGGAAAAGAGAATCGTCCATTATCCGAAAGGGAGAAAATCAACGTCAATAAAAATAACTTCAACAGTGTACTTTCGGAATTTAACCCGGGAGTTAATCTGACGGTTCCAAACACAATGGCAGGGGATGGTTCTGAAGAAAGTATAAAACTTAACTTCTCCGATATTAAGGATTTCGAACCTGAACAGGTGGCCCGCCAGATCCCTCAGCTCCGTGCCATGCTGGCTATGCGTAATTTATTACGCGATCTCAAATCCAATCTTCTTGATAACGCTACTTTCAGAAAAGAACTCGAGAAAATTCTTAAAGACCCAGCGCTGTCTCAGGAATTACGCGACGAAATGAGTGCACTGGCCCCGAAATAAGCGGCATGTGTAATTTAATGGATTAACCGGGAATATGCTGATGTCTGTGAATACTGAAACCGCCTCTGCGCAGGGGCAGACCACCGTACTGGAAAAAGAGGGCGTTTACGCCTCCCTGTTTGAAAAAATCAACCTGACCCCGGCCTCCAGCCTGGGTGATATCAATGCTTTTCTGGATGATGCCGCACTTTCTGATGCTCCGGCGGGTGAACGCCTGACGGCGGCGATGCAGGTATTTATGGACTGCATCCGCAAATCCGGTCAGCCCGTAGATAAGCTTGACAAGACGCTGATTGACCACCATATCGCCGAGCTGGATTTTCAGATTAGCCGTCAGCTGGATGCCGTAATGCATCATCAGGAGTTCCAGAAAGTGGAATCCCTGTGGCGCGGCCTGAAGCAGCTGGTGGACAGCACCGACTACCGCCAGAATGTGAAAACCGAGATTCTGGACGTCTCCAAGGACGACCTGCGCCAGGATTTTGAGGATGCACCGGAACTGATCCAGAGCGGCCTCTACTGGCACACTTATACCGCCGAATACGACACCCCTGGCGGCGAGCCGATTGGTTCAGTCATTTCATCCTATGAATTTGACGCCAGCCCGCAGGATGTGGCGCTGCTGCGCAACATCTCTAAAGTGTCTGCTGCCGCACACATGCCATTTATTGGTTCTGTCGGCCCGAAATTCTTCCTGAAAGATTCTATGGAAGAGGTCGCTGCGATTAAGGATATCGGCAACTACTTCGACCGCGCTGAATACATTAAGTGGAAATCCTTCCGCGACACTGACGATGCCCGCTATATCGGCCTGGTGATGCCGCGTGTGCTGGGGCGTCTGCCGTATGGCCCTGATACCGTGCCTGTTCGCAGCTTCAACTACGTTGAGCAGGTGAAAGGCCCGGATCACGAGAAATACCTGTGGACCAGCGCGTCATTCTCCTTTGCCTCTAACATGGTGAAGAGCTTCATCAATAATGGCTGGTGCGTGCAAATCCGCGGCCCGCAGGCGGGCGGAGCGGTGAAAGATCTGCCGATCCATCTGTACGACCTCGGTACCGGTAACCAGGTGAAGATACCGTCCGAAGTGATGATCCCGGAGACCCGCGAATTTGAGTTCGCCAATCTTGGCTTTATCCCACTGTCGTACTACAAAAACCGCGATTACGCCTGCTTCTTCTCGGCCAACTCCGCTCAGAAACCGGCGCTGTACGACACCGCAGATGCGACGGCCAACAGCCGCATCAATGCCCGTCTGCCTTACATCTTCCTGCTGTCGCGTATTGCGCACTACCTGAAGCTGATTCAGCGCGAGAACATCGGCACCACCAAGGACCGCCGTCTGCTGGAGCTGGAGCTGAATACCTGGGTGCGAAGCCTGGTGACTGAAATGACCGATCCGGGCGATGAGTTGCAGGCTTCTCATCCGCTGCGTGACGCGAAGGTGGTGGTGGAAGATATCGAAGACAACCCGGGCTTCTTCCGCGTGAAGCTGTATGCGGTTCCGCATTTCCAGGTGGAAGGTATGGACGTGAACCTGTCTCTGGTAAGCCAGATGCCGAAAGCGAAAGCGTAACGTAAGGCAGGAAGCATGAAAACGGAACAACCGTTATGGGGCAGGGGCCAGATGGTCTCTCCCCAGCACTTCCAGCAACAGGCCGCCTATGCGGCCTGGTCTGCGGAATGTGTCGCCCGGCTGGGTCTCACCCATCCCTGGGGGGTAATTAATGCCACTTTCGAATCGGATATTCTCAAGCTGGGACGTTTGCAGGCCCGTCATCTGCACATCCGGTTTCCTGACGGGACATTAATCGATACGGATAATGCTGACGACCTACCCCCGGTGCTGGCGTTGGAGAGTGAATCACAGGATGTGGTGGTGGTATTGGCCCTTCCGCTGCTACGCGCGAATGGTGGCAACTGCCTTAAGCCTGATGAGGTCGCAGGGCGTCCTGTTCGCTATCGTCAGCGCTGGCAGGATGTCCGCAACCTTTTTGGGGATGACACTCGCCAGATTGCGGTGATGCGGCCAGAACTGACGTTGCGTTTCGCTCATCAAAATAACAGCGATTACCTGACCTGTCCGGTCGCTCACCTACAGCGGGATTCACAGGGAAACTGGGCACTTGATGAGACGTACCTTCCACCACTTTTGGCGCTGCTGGGCAGCCGCTGGTTGGTGACTCAGCTGGAGCAACTGTTGACGCAACTGCGCGCTCGTCTGGGCCGTCTGATGGACATGCGCCGGGAAAGTAATGAGCGTATGGCGGATTTTGCCGTAGCCGATGTCTCCCTGTTCTGGTTGCTTAATGCCCTTAACAGTGCTGAGCCTGTGCTGGGGCAGTTTCAGCGCAATCCACAAAGCCCGCCTGAGCGTCTGTATCCAGAGTTGGCTCGGCTTGCAGGAAGCCTACTGACCTTCTCGCTGGAGCACCAGGTCAGCGCGATCCCAGTATGGCAACATGAGCAACTAAATAACGTCTTCCCGCCGCTCTTTGATTTATTAGGTGACCTGCTCGAAGCTAGCCTGCCATCGCGTGTGGTAGCGATTGAACTAGAGCATGATGCCCGGCTTCACTTCTGGCAGGCTCGTCTGCACGATCCGCGTTTGCGCGAAGAAGCTGATTATTACCTCTCCGTGCGTTCACCGTTGCCGGTGGCACAATTGCAGGAGCAGTTCCCGCGCCAGTGCAAGGTCGGCAGCCCCGATCATGTCAGGAGTATCGTCAACTCATCGCGGGTAGGTGTTCCTCTGACGCCGCTGCGTCATGTGCCGGCAGCCATACCACTGCGTCTGGAAAATCAGTATTTCAGCCTTGATGTCTCTCATCCCCTGGCCATAGAAATGTTCCAGAGCGGCACCTGTATGTTTTACGTTCCTGGAATGCTTGCCGAGCCTGAACTTGAACTCTTTGCGGTACTGAGAACATGAGTGATCGTAAACGCGCTAATGCCGCGTTCATTGATATTGATGATCTCCTCCAGGACACCTGGCTACAGGTGATAAGCCTGCGTCACGGCCCGATATTCCAGGAAGGCGAAGGGCGAATCCTTTGGGAGCGCTGTATTGCTGATGTGGAACGTGTGCAACGTGAACTAAAAGCGAGAGAGCTCGATGAAGCCAGCTGCCAGCATATTCTCACGGCACAATGCGCGCTACTCGATGAGGCGGTCAAAGGTCGGGGTGTGGAGGATGACGCCTGTATACAGTGGTATGACATTCCTCTGCAAGGGTACTTCCTCGGCACTATGGATGCTGGTGACACGCTGTGCGATCGGATGCGTGATGTGTTGCGTGAACCGGCGCCAGACCACGCTGTCGTGACCTGTTTCCAGCGGGTCATGATGCTGGGTTTTCTCGGCAGTTACCGTTCACCGAATGACCCGGAGCGCCAGAAACTTGTCAACGTCCTCAACGAATATGTCACGCCGTTCAGCTATCCACAGTCCCACCCCGTACTTGCGGAGAGCCATACCGGGCGGGGAATTATGGGCGGCTGGCTGGCGTCATGGCCCGTACGTATTGGTCTGAGCGTGATGGTGGTCGTTGCACTCTGGTGGGGGCTGGATCGCTGGCTGGATCAGATGCTGCTGACCCTGTTGCCGGAGGCCGTGAAATGAGTCCTGCACAACAGCGCTGGCTTGCGTTGTGGGCCGTCCTGCTGAGTTCTGTGGTCTGCCTGGGTTTTCTGCCGGTATCCTGGCTGTTTTCTGTGCTCATTCTGCTGGCGGTAGTGGGGCTTATACTGGTGTTCTGGACTGTCGCCAGTCGCCGTGAACAGCATGATTCCACCCTTCGTCTGGAGGAACTGCCTGACGCCGCTTACCGTCAGCCCGTGGTGCTGGTTTGTGGTGATCTGCCGCTAGCCTGGCCGCAACCGTCACCGGTACTCACTGTCACGCAGGGATGCTGGATCCGCGTGGAAGATCATCAGGATCTGGTGCAGGCTGCCCGTCAGATACTGTGGTTACGTCCTGACTGGGGTCGTCAGCTGTCGGTGATGGTCAGCGTCTGCCCCCAGCAGCACCCCGACAGCGAAGCCCTGACCAGTCGGCTGCTGACCCTGCGCTGGGAAATCAGCCGGTTGCGTAAAGAAACCGGTCATTCTATACCGCTGGTGCTGAATGGTCAGGTCGGCAGCGCGATGACGAATGACATACTCTGGCAGGCTGCTTTACCAGGAGAAGGCGTGAGGGTTTGGCGTGAATCTTCAGCCCCAGCTTCTGTTGCTGCATGGGTTACTACCGGCGGAACGCCTGCGGTGCAGCAGCAGGTGCTGATGAACAGTCTGATGAGCTGGTTCCAGCAGCACGTAGAGGCTGTATTTATAGATGAAAACCCCGATATTCCTGTGATTGCACCTGTTGCGATGCTTTGGGGAATGGGGCCGTTCCTCGCCGGAAGCCTGGCCACATCGGCCTGGACAATGTGGCTTTCCCATCACACAGCGATGCAGCAGGTGTCTGGCTGGCAGCCGGTGGGAACGAACAGTACGGTTATCTCCCTGTACCCGGATTTTATCCTGCCATTACTGCCGGAAGGGCGAGGTCTGACACCGCGTGAGCGAACCTGGCGCTGCGCGCTCGGGATCTTCACGCTGGCGACTATCGCTGCGCTGCTCAGCAGTGGCTTGAATAATCGCCAGCTAATGCATCATGTGAGCTTCGATATTGTCCGTTACGACCGCATTTCTATGGACAACTACGGTCCGAAAGCCGACGCCGTTGCGGTACTGCGCGAGGATGCGGCATTGCTGGACGACCATGCACGTAACGGCGTACCGGCCCGGCTGAGCCTGGGGCTTTATCAAGGCGGGCGTCTGCGCATGCCCGTGCTGGATGCGATCCGCTCGTATGTGCCCCCACCTCCGCCGCCTGAACCGAAGCTCAAACCGATACCGAAAATTGTGCGGCTCGACAGCATGTCGCTGTTCGATTCCGGCAAATTTGAGCTCAAAGCGGGCTCCATCCGAATGCTGGTAAATTCACTGGTTGGCATCAAAGCGAAGCCGGGCTGGCTGATTGTCGTGTCCGGGCATACCGATAACACCGGTAATCCACAACTGAACCAAACGCTGTCCCTGAAGCGTGCTGAAGCGGTGCGCGACTGGATGCGTGACACCGGCGACGTGCAGGAAAGCTGTTTTGCGGTGCAGGGCTATGGTGAAAGCCGTCCTGTCGCAACCAACGACACCCCGGAAGGGCGTGCGCTCAACCGCCGTGTCGAAATCAGTCTGGTGCCGCAGGCGAATGCCTGCCAGGCACCGGGCACTACCCATGCGTCATCGCAGGATGATGACGCTGATAATAATGTAACGGAGTAATTAACATGGCAATTCCAGTCTATCTGTGGCTGAAGGACGACGGCGGCGCGGACATTAAAGGGTCTGTGGACGTTCAGGATCGTGAAGGTAGTATCGAAGTGGTGGCCCAGGAGCACAACCTGTACATCCCGACCGATAACAACACCGGCAAGCTGACCGGCACGCGTATCCACACGCCATTCCTGTTCACCAAGGAAATCGACTCCTCCAGTCCGTACCTGTACAAGGCGGTGACCACTGGCCAGACCCTGAAATCTGCCGAGTTCAAATGGTACAGAATCAACGACGCGGGTCAGGAAGTGGAGTACTTCAACACGAAGCTTGAGAACGTGAAGCTGGTGAAAGTGAATCCGAAGATGCATGACATCAAGGATCCTGCTTTCGAGAAGCATAACCACCTTGAGCAGATTGAGCTGCGCTACGAAAAAATCACCTGGACCTACAAAGACGGCAACATCATTCATTCCGATTCCTGGAACGAACGCGCCACTGCGTAAGTGACCGAGCAGACGGTCAGCCGTCTGCTTTTTTTGCTGAGCGCCTGCACTGACGGGCGTTCAGCAAAAAACTACACAATCTGCCTGCCTGACCTGATGCGCTTTGGGTTCCTGAATAACAGGGAACAGCGACGGGCGGTAGCGTGTCCGGAACTGATAAAGAGAGAGTCTCATGGAAAATCCAGCCATCCTGTTACGCCGTCTTAATCCATACTGTGCCCGCGCGATGGAAGGCGCCGCGTCCCTCTGCCAGACCCGCGCCCATGCGGAAATTTTGCCCGAACACTGGCTACTGAAGCTGCTGGAACAGGGCGAGGGCGACCTGACCGTGCTGGCGCGACGCTATGAATGGGATATGGATGCGATATGGCAGGATCTGCTGGGTTTTCTGGACCGTCTGCCACGTTCGGTGCGCAGCCGCCCGCAGCTGTCGGACAGCGTTCAGGCTCTGATGCAGGGGGCCTGGCTGCACGCTTCGCTGGCGGGGGAAGAGCATATCCGCAGCATTCACCTCCTGATGGCCATGGTGGAAAAACCAAAACTGGTGCGCTGCGACGGCCTCTGGCCGCTGCTGACGCTGGCGCAGAGCCAGCTTGAACGCCTGCGGGGGCTTCTGGATGCGCAGTCGGATGAGCGCCCGGAGGTGCAGCAGGAAGCGGAGCTTAAACAGGGCGGTGAGGTGGAGTTTGTTGGCCGTCCGGTGAATGCGGATATAAAAGGAGAGCTGAACCCGGCCTTGCAGAGTGCGCTGGACAAGTTCACCCTCGACGTTACCGCCCGCGCCCGTGAAGGGAAGATCGACCCGGTCTTTGGCCGTGATAATGAAATCCGCCAGATGGTGGATATTCTTTCCCGCCGCCGTAAAAATAATCCGATTCTGGTCGGCGAGCCGGGGGTCGGTAAGACCGCGCTCGTTGAAGGACTGGCACTGCGAATTGCGGAGGGCAATGTGCCGGACGCGCTGAAGCCGGTCTCGGTGCGCACCCTCGATCTCGGTCTGCTACAGGCAGGAGCGGGCGTGAAGGGGGAGTTCGAGCAGCGCCTGAAAAACATCATCGAAGCGGTGCAACAGTCGCCATCACCGGTACTGCTGTTTATTGACGAGGCGCACACCATTATCGGCGCGGGCAACCAGGCGGGCGGCGCCGATGCGGCAAACCTGCTGAAACCGGCTCTCGCCCGCGGTGAACTCAGAACCATCGCCGCCACCACCTGGAGCGAGTACAAACAGTATTTCGAGCGTGACGCTGCGCTGGAGCGTCGTTTCCAGATGGTTAAAGTTGACGAACCGGACGACGACACCGCCTGTCTGATGCTGCGCGGACTCAAGTCACGCTACGCAGAGCACCACGGCGTGCATATTACCGATGAAGCGGTAAAAGCCGCCGTCACGTTGTCCAGGCGTTATCTGACCGGACGCCAGCTCCCGGACAAGGCGGTTGATCTGCTGGATACCGCTTCTGCCCGTATCCGCATGAGCCTGGATACGGTGCCGGAGCCGCTGACCCGCATGAAGGCGCAGCTTACGGCACTTGCCATGGAGAAACAGGCGCTACTGGAGGATATCGCGGTGGGCAATACCGCCCACGGCGAACGTCTGGCCGCCATCGAACAGGAAGAAGTCCGCATCATTTTGCAGCTCGACGAACGGGAAAACCAGTACGGTCAGGAGCTGAAGCTGACGGAAGAACTGCTCGCCTGCCGCACTGATAACTCACATCAGGGGGAGATAGCAGACCTACAGATGCAGCTTACTGCAGTGCAGAAAAATATGCCGCTGCTGGGGCTGGACGTGGACGCGCGTACCGTCGCAACCGTTATCGCCGACTGGACCGGCGTACCGCTCTCTTCATTAATGAAGGATGAGCAGACGGAACTGCTGAGCCTGGAGCAAAACTTCGGCGGGCGGGTGGTTGGCCAGGACGCGGCGCTTAACGCTATTGCGCAGCGTCTGAGAGCAAGTAAAACCGGCCTTGCACCAGAAAACGGCCCGCAGGGCGTGTTCCTGCTTGTGGGGCCGAGCGGCACCGGCAAGACGGAAACGGCGCTGGCACTGGCGGACGAGTTGTTCGGCGGCGAGAAATCCCTTATCACCATCAACCTCTCGGAATACCAGGAGCCGCACACCGTCTCTCAGCTTAAGGGCTCCCCTCCGGGCTACGTTGGTTACGGTCAGGGCGGCATTCTGACCGAAGCCGTCCGCAAGCGCCCATACAGCGTGGTGCTGCTGGATGAAGTGGAAAAGGCGCACCGGGATGTGATGAACCTGTTCTACCAGGTCTTTGACCGGGGATTCATGCGCGACGGCGAGGGGCGGGAAATTGACTTCCGCAACACGGTGATTCTGATGACCTCGAACCTCGGCAGCGATCTCATCATGCAGATGCTTGATGAACAGCCGGAAGCGACAGAGCCGGACCTGCATGAGCTGCTGCGCCCGGTACTGCGCGAACACTTCCAGCCCGCGCTGCTGGCGCGCTTCCAGACGGTGATTTACCGTCCGCTGACTCAAGCTGCAATGCGAACGATTGTTGGCATGAAGCTGAGCCAGGTGAGCCAGCGCCTGACGCGTCACTACGGTATGACGACCACCATAAATGAATCCCTGTACGACGCGCTGACCGCCGCCTGCCTGCTGCCGGATACCGGGGCGCGCAATGTCGACAGTCTGCTGAACCAGCAGATTTTACCGGTCCTGAGCCAGCAGCTGCTGAGCCAGATGGCGGCGGGGCAGAAGCTGCAGCATCTTACGCTTGGCTGGGATGAGGAAGAGGGCATAGTGCTCGAGTTTGACCGGACAGAAGGTGAGCATGCATGAGCAGTAATCTTCCCTTACGATTCAGCCACAGCCATCACCTGCTTTCGGTGAAGGGCTGCGATGCAGGGCTTGATGTGCTGGCATTTGAGGGCGATGAAGCCCTGAGTACACCGTTCAGCTACCGTACTGAATTTACCAGCGCGGACCATGCCATCAGCAAAGAGATGATGCTGATGAAAGCGGCTTCCCTGACGCTTCAGGCCCCGGTTGACCAGGGTTATGGCATCAAAATACAGCAGCCGGTGCGGGTGATTCAGGGCGTGGTGACCGGTTTTGAACGCCTCAGCACGTCAAAAGATGAAACCCGCTACGCCCTGACGCTTGAGCCGCGTCTGGCGCTGCTTGACCGCTCGCACCAGAACGCAATTTACCAGGACATGTCGGTTCCGCAAATCGTGGAAAAAATCCTGCGCGAGCGCCACGGCATGCGCGGCCAGGATTTCCTGTTCTCACTGTCAAAAGAGTACCCGCGCCGTGAGCAGGTGATGCAGTACGCTGAGGACGACCTGCACTTTATCACCCGCCTGCTGGGTGAGGTCGGTATATGGTTCCGCTTCACCACCGATACGCGGTTGAACATCGACGTGGTGGAGTTTTACGACAGCCAGCAGGGGTATGAGAAAGGCCTGACGCTGCCGTCGGTACCGCCGTCAGGGCAGCACTCACAGGGTGTGGACTCGGTGTGGGATATGGAAAGCCACCATAACGTGGTGCAGAAGGAGGTCAGCACACGCGACTACAACTACCGTCAGGCCACGGAGGATATGAACACCCGGGTTGACGCGACCGGCGGGGATACCACCACCTGTGGTGAGGCCTATCATTACGGCGATAATTTTCTGACGCAGGGAAGTGCGTATGACCGCAACCCGACAGCGGAGTCCGGGGCGTTTTACGCCCACATCCGTCATGAGCGCTACCTGAATGGCCAGACGCAGACCGTTGCCTTCACCAGCTGCCCGATCCTTTCACCGGGTATGCTGCTGAAAGTCACCGGCGGGTACGAAGTGGCGGAGGTGTTTACCCAGGGCGTGGTTGTCACGGCGATGCACAGCCATGCCCGGCGTGATGCAGACTTTTGCGTCAGGTTTGACGGCATCCCGGACAGCGCGGACTTTTGCTTTCGCCCGGAACCCGGCAGCCGCCCGGTAATGGCCGGCACCTTACCGGCCCGCGTCACCAGCACCACCGAAAATGACACCTACGGGCATATCGACAAGGACGGTCGCTATCGCGTCAATATGCTGTTTGACCGTGAGAACTGGGAGACCGGGTTCGAAAGCCTGTGGGTCCGTCAGTCCCGCCCGTATGCGGGGGACACCTACGGCCTGCACCTGCCGCTTCTGGCGGGCACCGAAGTGGCGATTGGCTTTGAAGACGGCAACCCGGACCGGCCGTACATCTCCGGCGTGCTGCATGACTCTGCGCACGGCGACCACGTCACCATCCGGAACTACAAACGTAACGTCCTGCGCACCCCGGCGAACAACAAAATCCGCCTCGACGACGAGCGCGGGAAAGAGCACATCAAGGTCAGCACGGAGTACGGCGGCAAGAGCCAGCTGAACCTCGGCCACCTGGTCGACAGCGAGAAGCAGCAGCGCGGCGAGGGGTTTGAGCTCAGGACGGACAGCTGGGGTGCGATACGGGCGCAGAAAGGGATATTTATCAGCGCGGACGCGCAGGCGAAGGCGCAGGGTCAGGTCCTTGATATGAAGCCGGCGGTGAGCCACCTGGGTGATGCCCGGGCGCAGATGCAGGCGATATCAGATGATGCGAAGACGGCGACGGCGAATCCGGCAGACCTTCAGGCGCAAATCACCCTGCTGGAACAGCATCTGACGGACCTCAAAAAATCGGTGCTGCTGATGAGCGCACCGGACGGTATGGCGCTGACCAGCGGACAACACCTGCAGGTGTCTGCCGGGCAGAACCTGATTGCCACGGCCGGTAAAAATGCGGACGTCAGCGTGGTGAAAAATCTGTTTATCGGGGTGGGCAACGCCCTGAGCCTGTTTGTCCGCAAGCTGGGTATCAGGCTTATCGCGAACCAGGGACCGGTGCAGGTACAGGCGCAGAACGATCTGATGGAACTGCTGGCACGCAAGGAAATCAGCATTGTCAGCACGGAAGATGAAATCAGGATCCTTGCGAAGAAGAAGATCACGCTGAACGGTGGCGGAAGCTATATCACGCTGGACGCGAATGCGATTGAAGCGGCGACGCTCGGGGATTACCGGACACGGGCAGGATTTTATGACCGGCTGCTAAAGGCAAATAAACCAGAAGATTTTCCGAGTATTGCCCCGGTAGCATCAGAGCCTGTCAGCTCTGATAGCAAACCTCAAGAAAATCCAGACAACGCTGAAGATGCCCCTGATGCTGGTCCGGAAGCTCCTGGGCCAGCCAGCTATTTCCTATTTTCCTGACACGGAGTCATAACATGATTATCAGCCCGCCGTTTCTGAGAAACAGAACTGCATCCCAGACTGATGCCGACTGGACTGGTGCAATGATGCCGGTAAATTCAGTTCAGGGATTTCCTTTAAACGGAGCAGAATCCTGGCATGGTGGTGTTCACATTACACATACAGATAGTGGAACGCCGCCTGGAAAAATACGGGCAATTGCTGATGGCGTGGTGGTTTCGTTCCGCCAGCCATCGTCGTCTAAAGATGCAGAACCACTCAATTATCTCGGACCGACAGATGACGGCTATGTGTTGCTGAAGCATGAAACGGAGACAGGAAGCGGAGAAGACGGGAAGGTCGTATTCTATTCACTGTATATGCATATGAAATTTCTGGAGGCAGAAATCAAACAGGATGCAAAAATATACCGTAAAGCCCCCCTGGGCTCTTCAGGAATGTGCAGTGGTCAGAATGAATTCCATTTCCAGATTTTTTGTGATGACGACAATATCAGCAAGCTGGCGGGCAGAACGACCCGTGAACTGGATGTGTCGAAAGATGGCCGAACCGATGCAGTTTACGGCGATATTCACTTTTATCTTCCGGCCGGAACGAAGTTTTATGACAAGGCACCCGCAGATAACAGTACTTCCATAACCGGTCTTTCGGAGCTGTATACCAGCAGTGCGCCGCTGTATGTCAGTATGACTCTGGCACAAGGCAGCTGCACGATGGTGACCCGCCAGAAAAATACACAGACTGACGGGAAGTATGATCTGCTGGGCGACCCTCTGGTGAATGCTGACGGTGAAGACTACGAATATAATCTCTATAAAACCGCGATGCGGAATTATAAGGAAAGCCCCAGCGCGGGGTTTGAACTGCTTCGTTTTGGCCGGGTGATCAATACGGAGCACGAAACGCTGGCACCGGCAGATGCGCCATTATGGATGACCGTGAATTACCCGGGTGGCAAAGGGATGGTTAATCTTGCTGACGCGAATATCAAAAAGTTCAGTGACGCTGATTTTCCTCACTGGACGGGCTGGCAGCTGGTCGATGACGATGCTGACAGTAACAGTCAGTGTAGCTCAGCCATAATCAGGAAGCTGCAGGAGGACGGTGAGTACAATAATCAGTGTGGAAAGTTAATCTGTCATTTCCCGTTCGAATGGGAAAAAAGTACGATCGATACCCGTTTTTCATGGCTGAAAACGGGGGATGATAAGCGTGCTCCGATGACGGAAGCAGATTATGCAAAATTCAAGGCCCATGCAGAAGCGTTGTGCTTTGATTCCGGAGCATTCAGTAGTGGCAGGCTGTGGCATTTTGAGCCAAAAGCATTCATTGAACAATTTAGAAAATGTAGTTGGATGAATCTTGATGAGCTAGCTGCCACATTTCCGAAATATTTATTTTACTCATCAAGCGGTAATCCAAGAACTGCTCAAAAGCAGCCCGCAAGTGTATATTCAATAGATCATGAGCAAGCTAAAGCTAGGATTGAGTCGCATTATGAATCGTTGAATTTATGTATTAGAAAATATATTGGAAGCGATAAGAAAAGAATATCATTTTTCCTACCACAAACATTGCTAGAAACTGCTCAGTGGAGAGATTTAGGTGGAAGTAAGAGGTTATTACATGAGTGGGGGTTTGGACGTTATAATTCAGTGAATCCTGCCACGGAGTATTATACTGTTTTTTATGGTAGAGGGATCATGCAACTTACATGGGCAGGACTGTATAAAACCTACGGTGAATACCGAAAATTTCCAAATCATTCAGGTTCATATATGGATCGATTACGCCCTGATGTTCCGCGGCTTACCTCAGTCTCAACCCATTATGCAACCCATCCCGATGATGGGGGGACTTTGTTTCGGTGGTCTCCAAGATTCGATCCTGATATCGTAGCTGAAGATAAATACAGCTCTTGTGATTCTGGTGGATTTTACTGGGCTTCAAAGGTATATAAACGAAAAACCTCAATAAATAGAGTCGCGGATGAAGATTTTACAGCAGATAATGTCGGGTTAATCAATCGTTTGGTTAATGGAGGCTCGAATGGGTACTATGAAAGACAAGCCTATTCGAAATTTATTGGTTTTTATTTAATGGATGAGATGAATACTGATATAACTGTCAGTCTAAACCCTACTGGAAAATCGCGTATTGTTGTGGACTTAACAAAATCATAAGGGGTTATCATGAAGTATATTATTTTTATTATTTGTGTTTTTTCAAGTGTTGTATTAAGTTGCAATAACACATATTTAGACGTTAACAATACTGAAGGGATTTCTGCGAAAATTTGTCTGGAAGATAATGATTCGTTGCCAGTATCGGTGTTAGGTAATGGTAAAATTCTTAGCACAAAGGATATAGATGTTTCATCCGAGAAAAAGAACCATATTATTATCGAGGATTATAATCGTGATAACTATAAGGACTTCAGTGTATGGCATGTAGATGAAGGAATGGGTAAGTTTAAAATTTATAGATTATTCATCTTTTCTCCAACTGAAAATAAATTCAATGAGATCAAATCTACATGCGGCGATGATTTTATTGATATTCGAATCAATGGTGAGTATTTAATTAATACGTTTTATGATGATAATGC
>NZ_JADBRA010000027.1:0-62674 GCF_014896205.1 Enterobacter cloacae complex sp. I2 | reverse complement strand
TTTTACTTAACATCTTATTAAGTCAATAATGTTTGATTATTTCTCTATCACGTATTTTACTGGGTTGCGTCGTTAAATCTAAATTTATTCCTATTGTGTATTGGCGTAGGTTTAAAACTATGAAGCACGTTCCTATAATGCGTGAGTTCTCAGGAAAGGGTCTTGAGAATATAATTTAAAGGGAAATAGAATGAACGCTTTGGTTTGGAAACTGAAAGGAAACATGAATCGCAAGGCTGCGAAATTACAGGAGATGAGAAAGCAGCGCGGTGTTACCCTGCTTGAAATCATCATTGTACTGGGTATTATCGGCGTTATTGCAGCAGGCGTTGTTATTCTGGCGCAGCGTGCATTTACCGCACAGGATCTGTCTGACATTCAGAACAACGCGAACAGCATCCGTACTTCTATGGCGGAAGCGTTTAAAGATGAAGGCAGCTATCCTGCATCAGACACCATTGTGGGTCTGACTAAATCTTCAATTTCTGCTTCTGCCAGCAAGGCTCCAATCGTTACTCTGGTAAAACTGGGTAAAGTCTCTCCAGAAGAATCTTTCAACGGCATTTCTAACGATGCTTTCCAGTTAGGTAATGCAAAACTGGATGATACTTCTTCTCAGAGCAAAGCATTCGTCCTGGTGGTTAACGGACTGGAAACCGAAGAATGTCGTAACCTGATCTCTCAAATGGGTAACCAGTGGGATTATGTTGAAGCAATCAAGGATGGCGCTAACGCTGGTAAAGATGTCGCGAACATTGATGGTAAAAACCTGAGTGTTGCGAAGTCTGGTGCGATTCTGAAAACTATGATTTCAGGTGAAATCAAGGCTGATGAAATTACTGCTACAAATGTATGTGATGGTGCCGGTGCGATTAACGGCGTTATCTTCGGTAGCAAATAATTAATTACTGAACGCGTAATTATATTAGTGAGCACCTCCTTTATACGGAGGTGCTTTGTTAATCGTTCTAAAAGGTTTTTAACTATGCGCATCAGAAAGGATTCAGGCTTTAGCTTGCTGGAAATCATCATCGTGCTGGCTATTTCAGGCGGTATTATGGTGATGTACACCCATTATGCGCGTAACAAAGCCGAAAATATTGCTCAGCAGAACGTCGCTGACGCCCTTGCTGAAGAGATGAAAGGGGTGCTCAATTTTATTGATGATGACACCATTGCGCTGCTTGAACCAGAGAATCAGCAGGAAATGGACAACCCGCTTTACAGCAATGAGAAGTCTGAGTATGGCGACTACCACTTCCGCATAACAAATGAAATTAATGATACCGATACGGGAAGCGTGGATAACTATTATCTCTGGGGTAATAAGAACAATAAAGCTAACCAACAGCGTTATCTCTTTTTAAGCGAGAAGTGTAAAACGTCGCTTAAATCAAAATTTGCTTTTGAGAAAGAGTACCTGCCGTGCTTTATGCGCAACGTGGCAACCAACTCATCAGCGGTGATCGAACGCATCGGTTTTGCGGGTGGGCGCGACGATTCTGATCGCAAAAATGACATCAATCGTATGGACGTCATCGTCCGCTTTAAAAAAGAAGAGAAGAACAGCGACTATCATTTCGCTGACTATGCGCCCCATTTTGCCGAGGCGTTCTCAAAATCCGGTTTTGCGGTCTCGCACGCCATGATTGTGCATCGCGCCAACACTTCGTCTAACTGGCAGCTGGTGATGAATAAGCAAGACAAAACCACGCCTGTTGAACTGAGCAGCATCGCCAGCAACCTCGACGCGCTGGAGCAATACACCAAAGACGAATTTGGCGTGCGTTTTACCATTGATACTAACGATAACTCCAGCAACAGCGGCAATGCCGGCGGGAAGATGTGCTGGTCCCGTGGGGATAGTGGCGTAAAATTGTGCTACGACGATGATGTCGGAACGGGGTCTCATGGAGAAGACACGGTGATGAGCCTGACCATGACCGATCCGAATAGCACCCGAAACAGTGACCAAATGGGAACGCTGGAATCGAACATCGTCATGGAAAATACGGGGACCCGCGTCGCCATTTTCAAACGTAAAAGCGGATGGTTGCAGTTTGATGAAAATAACAACCCAATACCGCTGACGGATACGTGGCGAAACAATGAGACGATCGTTTCAGAATACACTTTGAACGATCAGCGTATCAATACGTGGGATCCAGCCGTCGATACCGAGAGGCCGTTGGGTGCTCTGGATTATCCCTCTCAGCTCTACGATGCCTATGAACTCGTTACGCCACCCGTTGTTGACTTCGCTGGCCCTGTTTCAGACGGAACAAACCTGGATCATAATGCTGATGGGACTGAAATACCTGACAGTGAAAAACCGCCAGCCTATCAGAAATACAGTGATTTTGCTTATGGGACTGATGCTGATCGTCCCGACCCGATCGAAAGTAATAAAAACGGTTTTCGTTATCCTGTGCAAATCTGTCCTAAAGTGGAGCAGGAACTCACGCTGATTGATGGCGACGGTGCGCCTGTGCTTGATGATGAAGGTAAGCCGAGAAAATATAAATATGTACGGCAGCTTTATCCAAGAATAATGGTAACTATCTCTTCTCTCGCCGCTTATGCTCCGGGAGAAGGGGGGCAAAGTGCGGTAGGTTTCTCAGTGCAGGACAGGACGCGGGAAGGGTTATCTGACACAAATGGAGCCGAATTGGGCCAGTTTGGTGGCCTTGCCGTACAGGTCGAATTTGCGGAGCAAGACACCACTGCGGGTGGAGGCTTTGGACAAGACGGTGCAACCACAAAAGGCGGCCACTACATACAATATAATTCAAAATATGTATGGATTATAAGTACAACAATGGGAATGTATCACGCTGCGACCGGTACAGGGATGAATGTATTTAACCCCAATACCGTATCGTATTCAGTAACCCGTTGGTGCAGTACCGTTCCGCAAAACGATACGCCAGCGGATCTTCTCGACACACAGCAATACGATTAAAAATTAATGTAATGGAATATAAATAATATGAATATTATTAAATCTTCTAAATGGACAGTGGCAAGTATATTGCTGTGTAGTATGAGTTACACTCATGCATCAATGAATACATCGCCAGAGATCGAGCTTGCGGCAAATACATCGACCCCGGCAGCGACCACCACTCCGCGTAACCCTTTTGCCGAGGAAAATAACGTACCGCCCGCTTATTCATCTCTGGCTCCGGTAACGCGTTCACTTTGCCTACAGGAAAACGTGTTATTAAGCCAGGCTATAAAACAGTGGGCCGAAAGTAATCATTACAAACTGTTCTGGAACAGTAAAAAAGATTATCTGGTCTACAGCACTATTACCCTGAACGGTAAAACGGATGATGATATTTTACAGTCGTTAGGGGAACTCTTTTTCTCAGAGAACTATGGTTTAGTCGTAAAAAAATACGAGAAAAACCACGTGATCGTTGTTGATGAAATGTAAGCGGAAGGATCCCATGAAACATAAGATTAGTGTGCTGTTGCTGGCTTTCCTTGCGCAAGGATGCGTAAGCGATTTCAATAAAAAATATGATGTTCCTGAAAAAATACGCGAACACACCGCTGATGCGACCACCAGCGATGAGGCGAAAACCAAACCCTATATTAAATATGATACGGCTTTTTTAGGTAAAAAAGTTCAGTACAGCGTTGAGCAGCAGAAGGTGATGAGTAAGCATGTGAAGATCACATCTTACGAGCCTACCTCTCTTTCGACGTTGATGGATGCCGTGTCTGCCCAAACGGGTATCAGTTTCCGCATTAATGCGTCAGCGATAAGCGATAAAAAAGCAACGGAAGACAACTCATGGGACGTTCCACGTTCTGTGCAGTTTGACGGTACGTTTGAAAGCTTTATGCAATACATTAGCTCATTGTACGACGTTAGCACTCAGCTCGACGACAACAATGTGCTGAAAATCAACGTGTTTGATACCTATGTATTGCGTCTGGATTTCTATGGTGAAAACAATAAAACTGAAACCACGCTCGATCTTTCTGGCAACGAAGCAACATCAGGCGGGGGCTTAACCGGCAAATCGGAGACAAAGTTTGAATCGTCGTTCTGGGACGATGTTGAGGATATGGCGAAAAACTACGTCACCTCTGGTAACTACAGTCTTTTCAAAGACTCGTCTATCCTGATGGTCAACGCACGTCCTTCTGAATACGAAGCGTTAAGTAAAGCGCTGGATAAGTACAAAGCGGATAACAGCCGCCAGTTTATTGTCACATACCGTATTTTTATTCTCGACAAAGAGAAAGAGAAACAGTTAAGCGGCGGTATGGATTTCAATTTTAGCGATGCACATAACACCATTAATTTGAGCAGTAGCATTTTCAATAACCTGGCCGGTGGAATCTCCGCTGGCTGGAAAAACAGTCGCGTTGATATTAATACCGGCCTGGATGCGCTTTACAAATTAACCGGCAGCGAATCGCTTCAAAGCGGTTCATTTATTACCCGTAATAACATGGCTGTACCGGTCAACATGACGCAATCTCAGTTTTATGTTTCCAGCAGAACACGTACAACGGATGATAATGGAGATGTCAACGTTGATGTTGAAACCTCTGAGATCGTGACCGGGACCAGCTTTATCATTACACCTCGCGTATTGTCCGATGGGCGCATAGAGGTGGTAAGCGGTTTTACAAAGCGTTTTCTTAACTCTATTGATGAGTATGACGATGTTCAGTTGCCTAACGTAAGCACCACGGAATCTTTCAACTCTTCCATCATCAAGCCAGGCGATCTGTTGGTAGTAGGAAAATTTGAAGTGAAGAGCTCGAAAGATGGGCTTCAGTATGAAGTGCTGGGTGCCTCCGACGGTAAAAATGAAGCTACAGCAACTGTCCTGATGGTCGTAGGGGTCGATTACTATCGTCAGCCGATCACGTCTCGCGGCGATTGAGAAATTGCATTATGAATAACCTTCTCTTGCAAAAAAACATCCTGACCGGTCTCCACTGGGAGCCGGAAAGCCTGAGCCATCTGCAACCGGCTGAACAGGCCTCGTTTCGGGGGATGATGAAAGCGAACCGCAGGCTGGTTTATTCGGATGCTTCCGGCACGCAGGCCTTAGGATACAGTACAAAAATTTCGACGTTATATGAGCCCTTTGCGCTCTATATCAAAGAGCTTTTTGGAGACGGTATTTACTTCTTTCATGAAAATGCAGAAACCACTTATTTTCTGATTATCAATGAAGGTCGAATTATCAGCGGAACGGATTGTTTCATTAGTACCGTTCTTTTTGATGAGCTCATGAAACACCCGGTGGGATATGAACATCTCGAGGTAACGCCGCTTGAAGAATCGCAGATAAACGTGGTCATTGAGCGCTGCGTGGCGCGACAGCTAAAGTTAAAGCGACGTCGTCGCTTGATCATTGGCTCAATCTTTATTGCTGGCCTGTCGATTCTGGTTATGTTGGCGCTGGTACTTCACTTTTTTGTGGCTGGATAAATTATGCTGGAAAGTCTCTATTTCTGGAAAGGTAATAATGGCGGCAGTCCTGTAAAAAAGATGCTGCTCATCGCGCTTGCTGTCGTACTGGTGTTATCTGCTGGAGGCGCAGGGGCGTGGTATTATTTTATTAAGCTTCCGGCTGAAAAGGCCGCTGAAGAAGCGTTGATGAGGCAGC
Source organism: Enterobacter cloacae complex sp. I2 (assembly GCF_014896205.1). Lineage (NCBI taxonomy): Bacteria > Pseudomonadati > Pseudomonadota > Gammaproteobacteria > Enterobacterales > Enterobacteriaceae > Enterobacter > Enterobacter cloacae complex sp. I2. Next base: position 57,032 of record NZ_JADBRA010000027.1, on the reverse strand, counting down.
GTCAGGCTGCCGAGAAATTACAGGGCGATATTGCCTCCGTGAAGTCCTTTTATGAAAAGTCTCTGGAGGGGGCAAGTATTATTAAAGCAATCAATTTTATCAACGAAGTTAACAATAGTTTAGCTGATTTCAAAGACCTTAGTATTGAAAGCGAGGCATTTGATTGCGACATTAAAAAATGCCGTTTCAGTTACGTTAACAGACCGGGGACGATACTGACTTTACCCGAGAAAACGTTTTGGGGAAAAGCCTACAAAGCCTCTGTGAACGCAAAAAAGGACAAAAAGAAAGGTAAGGATAAGTCAGATTTTGGTTACGAGGGCATCGAATCAAAACTAAATGGAAATGCGTTACAAACTGCGTATAAAAATAAGAAGCCGCTGGCGCTTTATCCCTGTAATGAAGTCGTGTCTTACATCCTGACTTACAATTCATTCCTCAAAAGTATGTCTGGTAACAAAAAGAAGACGGCTAACGGAGAAATAGTCATAAAGAAAATGCCTAACAGTGCTGTTACTGCTCTTGAAACGCAACTAGTGAGCAAAGTAAAGGCCTATGGGCTAATGGCAGGGACGTGGGAAATCCAATTCAAAGGCGGAGTGGTGAGTGAAAGTACCCTGAATTTACAGCTGGTACTCTTTAAGCAAGCATATCGTGACGCTTTTTTAATTAAACGGATTGAGTCGGAACATAAAGGAATTAAAGTTTCAGGAGGCCTGGTATGCAAAGCGTAAAAGTAATGATGTTAACCGCGGTATTTTCGTTATCGGTAGGGACGGCAGTGGCGGCGCCTTCCACAGCGTTGCCAAAAGCGCCCGACAGTGCTGCAAAAAAAGATGCAGTGACTGAGGCTAAAACGGACGTTCACAAAGAGAAGCCATCCGCGCCGAACGAGATTGCCGCAGCGCAGCCTCAAATGGCAATGGTGCAGGAGAAGCTTGACGAGAAGATCGAACCTAACGCGACGTCCAGTGCTAATGAAGCAGCTAAGGATCAGGCGAAGGTTAAAGATGAAACTCAGCTTGTTCAGGATCGTCTTGCCGAAATCGTTGAAGATGATTACGCCTATGAAAAAGCGCGTCGCAAGCTGGCTAATCTGGTTGAGCTACAGAAAATGATTAGCCAGATCCGTAAAATGAGTGCAGAAGACAAAAAGTACTCGGCACCGGTTCAAAAAGTTGAAGTGTCGCAACCCACCAAGGCGGAGCCAGTGAAATCAGCAGAACCGATAGCGATGCCGCGCGTTTTGTTTGAAACTCAAATCGGGGGTTCTCAGCGCACAGCCGTCAGTGACGGAGAAGAGTTGCGCTATGTTCGAAATGGCGAGGTCTTCACCATCGGCGGCAGCGATTACAAGCTCGCTAAAGACAGGAAATCTGTCGTATTAGCCAGGGATGCAGCCAAGTGAGCCTGATGTTTTTGCGAATTTCGGCAGAGGAGTTGCTGGCGGGTAAATGGACGTACCAGGAATATGACGGTATCGGCTTCACGGCCGCTATCGAAGAGGCCGAGTACCTTGTGATCTCGCATGTTGAAATCAACGATCTCTTTACCTACCAGATTCAGATATCACGGCTGATCTCACAGCATAAGCGTAAGATCCTGGGCATTGCGCTTGTGCAAGAGGACGATTTTTACCGGATAATTGAGCACGTCTCGCTGAAGAAAATCAGTGATGCCAATAAGAACATTGACATCACTGATACGCAAAAACAACTGGCGGCAATTTTGCAGCGTGCCGTGGGGATGGGGGCGAGCGACCTTCACATTACCCGCAACGACGTTCTGGCGCAGTTTGAGGCTCGCGTTAACGGCGTGCTGATGCCTTTTATGCAAATAAAATCTCAGCAGTGCGATGAGCTGGTTTTCGTTTTGTATAACGTGGAAGCCACTACCCGAGATACCACGTGGAACCGTGCGATACCGCAGAGCGCGAACATTCTGTACAGCCTCGGCGGTAAGCCCTTCCGCTTCCGCTACGCCCATTTCCCTATTTTTGGGGAAACGGCGGATTGTTATCACGCGGTTCTGCGTATTATTCCGTCCGGGCTGCAAAAAGGAAATATCGGGTCGCTGGAGAAAATTGGCATTTCGCCGGAAGAGGTCAGCGATCTTAAAAAGATCCTCAGTAATCCTTATGGCGCATACGTTATTGCGGGGACGACGGGTTCCGGGAAATCCACGACGCTTAAAAACCTTATGGAGTGGTTGCAAATTAACCGCTATGAAGATCGCGGCTGCTTCCTGACCGTAGAAGATCCGGTTGAGTATCAGATATATGGTGCGAAACAGAGCTCGGTGGTGGATGTTGAAGGCGGTGGTTTTCATGCCGCCATTAAATCGGCGCTGCGTCGCGACCCGGATGTATTAATGGTTGGCGAAATACGTGACAACATTTCTGCCAATGCCCTTGCCGGGGCCGTAGAGAGCGGTCACTACTGCTTTACAACGGTGCACGCGGGAAACATCGTTTCGCTTCTGCAACGTATGTCGGCGTTAGGTATTGGCAGCGACAAGCTCTCAACCCCAGGCTTCATCGCGGGTTTGCAGTGTCAAAAGCTGGTGCCGGTATTATGCGATAACTGTAAAACGGTGCTGGAAAAGAAAACCATTTCCGGTCACGAGTTTACGTTATACACCGCCGGCGAAAACGGATGTCCTCAATGCAAGAATAGCGGCATAAAGGGACGCCAGCTTGCCATGGAGTATTTTCTGCCAACGTATGAAGAGCTGGCGACCATCTCTCGCCAGGAGTGGCTAAATACCTTCACGTTGTGGCGCAACAAACGAAAGACGGCATCAGGTTTAACGGAGGGTTTTGAGATCCGTGAAAAAGTGATGGCACACGTTCTGAATGGGCGCATAGACGCCCGCTGGTACGCCATGGAGTTTGGCGATGTATCACAAGATGATCTGGAGATGATCGTTGAAAAAATTCGGTAAAAAACAACGCCTGTACGTCTATCAATTTTGTGCGGATATGATTAAGGCGGGTTTGCCGCTATTTGACTCCCTGCAAAAATTGCAGATAGAGGGGCGGCCGCTGCTTGGTAAAGGGTTCAGCAATAAGCTGGCTGACGTACTGAAGCAAATGAAGCAGGAGACCTCTGTGTCTTCTGTTTTTTCCGGCATGGTGCCAAACTCAGAGCTGAGCGTAATAACCGCTGCTGAAAAAAGTGGTAGCCTCGCCGACGGCTTTTTGACGCTGGTTGCCGTTATTCACTACAACGATGAGCTGAGAAAGAAAATTGTCGGCGCGCTGGTTTTTCCGCTGATTATGATTTCTTTATCCTTGGTGGTTATTGCCGGCTATTCGCAGAAAGTTTTTCCGGCCTTTGCGTCCGTAGTTCCCGTTGAAAAGTGGCCTGGGGTTACGCAAAACCTCTATAGCTTCGGGACCGCTTTGTACCAGGGGCTGTGGCTAAAAATTTTAATCGGATTTGTGGCTCTCGTTATTGTTGTTAGAGTGATGATGGCCAACTTCAGCGGCAACATGAGAAATAAAGTTGTGGACAGGGTTCTGCCCTTTTCAACCTACCGTCAGCTCACGTCTTCGGTATTTTTGAATAACCTTTCATTGATGCTGAGTAACAACATACCGCTGACGGATGCGCTAGCCATTATACACCTGAATGCCAACCGCTGGTTGCGCTGGCACCTTGACGTCATGATCGACAATATGGCAAAGGGTATTCACTACAGTAAAGCGCTGTCGACAGGGTTAATGGGCGTAGAAGAACTTCTGAATATCAGCTTATATGCCGAATTGCCGTCATTTAACGACGTTTTGCGTTCGGTGTCGGAACGCTCACGAGAGCGTATTCAGGAATATATAAAAAAGCTGTCCGGATTATTAAAAAATCTGGCGACCGTTATTTTGGGTGGATGCGTAATTTGGGTCTTTTTGGCCCTGTTTGCCTTGATGGACACCTTATCAAAAACGGCAGGGGGTTAAAATGAAAAGAACATCTGCGAAAGTACTTACTGTATTCGTTACGGTACTGTTGTCATTAGTATCGGCGAACGTAGCGGCTGAACAGAAATTTGGTTTTGGTACAAGGCAGGGCAGTTGCAGCCTTTGGTTGATGCCTTTCCCTATATCCCTAAAGCGTTCATATTATAACGTGCCAGGCTGGAAATATGATTTCAATGTGATATGGATAGACGACACGGGGAATAAGGGGCTGGATAATTATGTTGATCTCTACACCAGCGCAGGAAATTCCACCTGGATTAAGGATATTCTTAACGGTTCAGATAAGCCAATTTGCACGAAAACAGATGGCTCCGGATGCGTACAGGCGAAATTTGCCGCCGTGGGCCATGGCGTATCCGCCTATGATCAGATTAAAAAAGAATATTCTGGAGATAAAGTAAAGGTCTTTAGCGGGAGTATGGACGAAAATGGAGATTATTATTGGATTTATTATCTCCCGGTACGGAAAGTAAAATTGCTGCGGGTAGAAATATTTACCCCCTTCACAGGTGGTAAAGAAATTGACGAATCAGTTGAACCGCTCTTCTTTGAATATCGGAAAACCGGTGCGGGGGATGAACTCCATCTTACTTCCAGCGGGTCGACGGCCCCTAAAAACTCGGGGATCGTTCTGCCGGACACGATTAGCCTTACGAAAACCATCTCTGAGATTAATGTCTGGGTTGAGGATCCATACGTCTCAGAAGCACCTAACGCCTGGGACAACGTCAAACCGGGAACCTCGTTTATTTCTACGAGCGCTGCGCAGGTTGCGGCCATTCCCGAAGCTTGCCAATAAAAGGAGAGTTTAATGCGCATGGAAGCGTTTTTCGCCCCGTACTTGCCATGGATGGCGCTCGTTTTAGGATTGCTGATTGGCAGTTTTTTGAACGTAGTAATTTATCGTTTACCCGTCATGCTATTAAGGACTCATTCTGATCCGGAAAGCCTGAACGGTTTGCCCGACGTGAATCTCTGGTGGCCGCCTTCGCACTGCCCTATGTGTCAGACCAACATTAAGCCCTGGGATAACATCCCGGTTTTGAGCTGGCTGCTGCTGCGAGGGAAGTGCCGCCATTGCAAATGTACCATTCCCTCTCAGTATCCGCTAAGTGAGGCGTTGATCGGCGCCGGTTACTTTGCGCTGGTCTATTTCTACTACCCTCAGCACAGCCTGGTGCAGATAGGCTTTATCGCTCTGTTTTTCAGCCTGCTTTATACGCTAGCCATGATTGACCTTAAGACATTCCTGTTACCGGACAGCCTCGTCTTTTTACTGATGTGGGCCGGGCTAATCGCCTCCGTGAGAAATGTTATTCCCGTCTCGCCTCGCGATAGCGTGATGGGCACCGCCTTTATTTGGGTCTTTACGTGGTTAATGGCGCAGGGCTATGCGTGGATCGCGCGTCGTGAAGGATTTGGTCAGGGTGATGTAAAGTTATTTGCCGCCTGTGCCGTATGGTTGGGGAACGATAATATTGCACACCTGATGTTGGGCTCTGCCGCGCTTGGGGCGGTGTTCTTCATCGTGCGCTGGGTTATGTCTAAAAAGAAATCTCATCAGGATGATGAATCAGAAGGCTATCTGCCATTTGGCCCCGCGATAGCTATAACTGCGCTTGTAGTAATGCACATGGAGGTGCTTAAATAATGTCCTTTCTTCTGTTGTCGGGCGCGATGCTTGCGCTCAGTCCGGTCAAGCCCGTTCCGCTCGAATGCCACTATGCCGCCCTACAGGCGTTACTGTCTGCCAGACTATCCGACAGCGTGACCGCGCGTGCGGGCATTTTACCGTCCCTGAATAGCCCGGCATGTGTCTCTTATGATCAAGGTATCGAAATCGCGACGCTAACGGATTACCTGTCAGCATTCGATCGGCTTATCCCCGTTCCAGCCACGCGTCTTGCGCAAGCCGAAGAGGCGAAAGAGTTTGACTATTCAACCTTATTTCCGCCTGAAGTGCCTGAACCTGAAGCTTCCGATCAGGATGCCGGGGTGAGCACGATGACGGCCCTGGACGGAGAGGCGGGCAGCAGCGTCTTTACGGTGATGAACGCCACCATACCTACTGCCAGCGCGCCAGCGCCGGAATGGAAACCGTTGCTGAGCCAGCAGGCGCGATCGAGCCAGTTTATTTTCCCGCTGGCCACTTCGCCTTATGTCACCTCGCCGTACGGCCTGCGGTATCACCCCGTTATTCACTCCTTTATGCGTCATGAAGGAACGGATTTCAGGGCGGCCGTAAACAGTGAGGTGATGACCATCGCCGATGGGATGGTTGTTGAAGCGGGGTACGGCCCCGTCACGGGCTTCTTTATTACCGTGCGTCATGCTGATGGCTGGAGCAGCCGCTATCTTCATCTTAGCGAGCTCCATGTTGCGAGAAACCAGTTTGTGCGAAAGGGCAACGTTATTGGTTTGTCCGGAAATACCGGGCGTACCAATGGGCCGCATTTGCATCTTGAGATCAGCCACAACGACAAATTAGTCGATCCCATGTCGATATTGTTTGAGCAAAGAACGTCGGCGGAGCCTATGACGGAGTCGCATCACGCAGAACCGCCGGAGCCTAAACCTGAACCGGTGGATATGACGCCGTCCATCGCGGTCATCGCCGGTGAAGGTGAAAATCTGCAAATTGGCGTTCGTATCGGACGTAAATTATCCATGTATAATCCCTCCGAAATGATTGAAACGGAGGAGGGGAACTGGAGAATTATCAAGAAGTTCGGTAAATATAAGCTCTCTAAGATCCAGACTGCTTCAGCGAGCGGGCAAAATTGACGTTTTTAGCTTCTTGTGCGCGGTTTTTTGTTTAGATTAAATCCACTTTGCTGGTTTTTTCTTCACTTGATACAATGCACTTAAATTGCCCTTGCGAAGGTGATTCGCTTTGGTTAGTATTCACACCCGCTTCAGTAGGAAACAAAATCCTGCTAAATGGTCGAAGCATTGGTATGCGGCAAATCCGCAAGGAACAGGTTGATTATGTACGAAGCTCTTTTAGTTATTTTCCTTATTGTAGCCATCGCTCTCGTAGCGCTGATCATGCTGCAACAAGGTAAAGGCGCTGATATGGGAGCCTCCTTCGGAGCAGGCGCTTCCGGTACGCTGTTCGGTTCAAGTGGTTCTGCGAACTTCATGACCCGCACGACGGCGATTCTGGCTACGCTGTTCTTCATCATCAGTCTGGTGCTGGGCAATATCAACAGCAACAAGACCAGTAAAGGAAGCGAGTGGGAAAATCTGAGCGCGCCAGCCAAAACTGAGCAGACTCAGCCAGCTGCACCGGCTAAGCCAACCAGCGATATCCCGCAGTAAGTATTCCGTACCGAGGTGGTGGAATTGGTAGACACGCTACCTTGAGGTGGTAGTGCCCTAACGGGCTTGTGGGTTCGAGTCCCATCCTCGGTACCAATATTCCAGAAGAAAGACGTCGAAAGACGTCTTTTTTTTCGTCTGTATATTGTGGTGTCGGGCTAAATGGCGGGTGGCGCTGCGCTTACCCGCCCTACAAATACCAAATAAAAAAGGCGCCCATTGGGCGCCTTTTGCATGTCTGGCAGTCAGTTACTTCTTATCGCTGTGTTCCAGGTTCTCAACCTGCGGCAGGCCGTTACCTGAATTCGCAGAGAGCAGGCCATTCTCAACGTAGTTGAACAGCTTCTCACGGGTATCGGTAATGTCCAGATTACGCATGGTCAGCTGGCCAATACGATCGTCCGGCGAGAAGACTGAATCACCTTTCTCCATGGTCAGACGCTCTGCTTTATAGGTCAGGTTGTCAGACACGGTATTCAGGATGGAGTAATCATTACCGCGACGCAGTTCCAGCGTCACTTCGCCGGTGATAGCACTCGCCACCCAACGTTGCAGGGCGTCACGCAGCATCAGGGCCTGCGGATCGAACCAGCGACCCTGATACAGCAGTTTGCCCAGCTGGCGACCATGTGAGTGATACTGCTCAATGGTGTCTTCGTTGTGAATGCCGGTCAGCAGACGCTCATAAGCGATGTGCAGCAGCGCCATCCCCGGAGCTTCGTAAATGCCACGGCTTTTCGCTTCGATGATACGGTTTTCGATCTGATCGCTCATGCCCAGACCGTGACGGCCGCCGATGCGGTTGGCTTCCAGCATCAGTTCAACATCGTCGGAGAAAGTTTTGCCGTTCAGGGCAACCGGATGACCACGTTCGAAACGCACGGTCACTTCTTCTGCCGGGATCTTCACGCTTTCGTCCCAGAACTTCACGCCCATAATCGGGTTAACAATTTTTACGCTGGAGTTAAGGAATTCCAGATCTTTCGCTTCGTGCGTCGCGCCCAGCATGTTGGAGTCGGTTGAGTAGGCTTTCTCAACGGACATCTTGTAGTCGAAGCCGCAGGCAATCATAAACTCGGACATTTCATGACGGCCACCCAGCTCGTCGATGAAGTCGGTATCCAGCCACGGCTTGTAAATCTGCAATTCAGCGTTGGTCAGCAGGCCGTAACGATAGAAACGTTCAATATCGTTGCCTTTATAGGTGCTACCGTCACCCCAGATGTTAACGCCATCTTCTTTCATGGCGGCGACCAGCATGGTGCCCGTGACGGCACGGCCCAGCGGAGTGGTGTTGAAATAGGTCAGGCCGCCGGTGGTGTTATGGAATGCACCGCACTGGATAGCGGCAATGCCTTCGGCAACCAACTGCTTACGGCAGTCAATCAGACGTGCGTTCTCTGCGCCATATTCCATGGCACGACGAGGGATCGCGTCATAATCTTCCTCGTCCGGCTGACCCAGGTTCGCTGTATATGCATAAGGAACCGCTCCCTTCTGGCGCATCCACAGCAGTGCAGCGCTGGTATCCAGGCCGCCAGAAAAAGCGATGCCAATACGTTGTCCTACCGGGAGATGCTTGAGAATCGTCGTCATAGAATAAAACCCTGCTTGATTGACTGATGAGAGATCGCTTTCGTTCTCTTGTGCATTTTTATGCAAAATAAGTGAGTATTCATTTAATCATCTTTTGGCGAAGACCGGAAGAGATGCGTGCGTTTTTTGTAAAAATTTTGGTCTAAACGATCTGGCGGAAGCCGGGTTGACAGGTGGGGTCAACTATCAATATACTGAACGCCGATTTTACGTCCCGTCTTCGGTACCAAATCCCAGCATTATTTGCAAATTCTGTCCAAAACGCGTAGAATTTGCCACGTTTCAGGCGCGGGGTGGAGCAGCCTGGTAGCTCGTCGGGCTCATAACCCGAAGGTCGTCGGTTCAAATCCGGCCCCCGCAACCACTTTCCTATAAAGTTCTTTTTCAAATATACTGTGAAGACTTAGAGCCTTCGTAGCTGGATTTGAAAAAATTCTTTCGGAGAGTGCTCCAGGCCACAGTTGTGGCTATAGGGTTCAGTTATCTAAAGCCCCGATTTATCGGGGTTTTTTGTTATCTGACTACAGAATAACTGGGCTTTACGCCCTTTTTTTATGTCTTGGGGGTGGGCTTGTCCACATTAGAGCAAAAATTAACAGAGATGATTACTGCACCGGTCGAAGCACTGGGCTACGAACTGGTCGGCATCGAATTCGTTCGCGGCCGCACATCGACGCTGCGCATCTATATTGATAGTGAAGATGGCATCAATGTTGATGATTGTGCTGATGTTAGCCACCAGGTGAGTGCGGTTCTTGACGTTGAAGACCCAATTACCGTTGCGTACAACCTGGAAGTTTCCTCACCTGGCCTCGATCGCCCGATGTTCACGGCCGAGCACTATGTGCGCTTTACCGGTGAAGAAGTGGCTCTGGTTCTGCGTATGGCCGTACAGAACCGCCGTAAATGGCAGGGAATTATCAAAGCCGTTGATGTTGAAATGATCACGGTGACAGTCGAAGGCAAAGATGAAGTGTTCGCGCTGAGTAATATCCAGAAGGCGAACCTGGTTCCCCACTTTTAACAGTCTGGATTGAGGTGAAAAGCCCGCGATGAACAAAGAAATTTTGGCTGTTGTTGAAGCCGTCTCCAACGAGAAATCACTGCCGCGTGAGAAGATTTTCGAAGCGCTGGAAAGTGCACTGGCTACAGCAACCAAGAAAAAATACGAACAAGAGATCGATGTTCGCGTAGAAATCGATCGTAAAAGCGGTGACTTCGATACATTCCGTCGTTGGGTAATCGTTGAAGAAGTGACCCAGCCGACCAAAGAGATCACCCTGGAAGCGGCACGTTTTGAAGACGAAAGTCTGAACGTGGGTGACTACGTTGAAGATCAGATCGAATCTGTTACCTTCGACCGTATCACCACCCAGACCGCGAAGCAGGTTATCGTGCAGAAAGTGCGCGAAGCCGAGCGCGCGCTGGTTGTCGATCAGTTCCGCGATCAGGAAGGCGAAATCATCACCGGCGTGGTGAAGAAAGTGAACCGCGACAACATCTCTCTGGAGATCAAATCCGAAGGGATGCCGGGTAACGCTGAAGCCGTGATCCTGCGTGAAGACATGCTGCCGCGTGAAAACTTCCGCCCAGGCGACCGTATCCGTGGTGTGCTGTATGCCGTACGCCCTGAAGCGCGTGGTGCACAGCTGTTCGTGACCCGTTCTAAACCAGAAATGCTGGTTGAACTGTTCCGTATCGAAGTGCCGGAAATCGGCGAAGAAGTTATCGAAATCAAAGCGGCGGCCCGCGATCCGGGTTCCCGTGCGAAAATTGCGGTGAAAACCAACGACAAGCGTATCGACCCGGTCGGTGCTTGCGTCGGTATGCGCGGCGCACGCGTTCAGGCGGTTTCTACCGAACTGGGCGGCGAGCGCATTGATATCGTTCTGTGGGACGACAACCCGGCGCAGTTCGTGATCAACGCAATGGCTCCGGCTGATGTGGCGTCTATCGTTGTTGACGAAGACAAACACACCATGGATATCGCTGTAGAAGCGGGCAACCTGGCGCAGGCGATTGGCCGTAACGGTCAGAACGTACGTCTGGCGTCACAGCTGAGCGGCTGGGAACTCAACGTCATGACCGTTGATGACCTTCAGGCCAAGCATCAGGCTGAAGCCCACGCGGCGATCGATACCTTCACCAAATACCTGGACATTGACGAAGACTTCGCCACTGTGCTGGTTGAAGAAGGTTTCTCAACGCTGGAAGAACTGGCCTACGTGCCAATGAAAGAGCTGCTGGAAATTGACGGTCTGGATGAACCAACCGTTGAAGCCCTGCGTGAACGCGCTAAAAACGCACTGACCACCCTGGCGCTGGCTCAGGAAGAAAGCCTTGGCGATAAGAAGCCGGCTGATGACCTGCTGAATCTGGAAGGTCTTGATCGTGCGATTGCGTTCAAGCTGGCTGCCCGTGGTGTTTGTACGCTGGAAGATCTCGCTGAGCAAGGCGTTGATGACCTGGCTGATATCGAAGGTTTAACCGACGAGAAAGCCGGCGAACTCATCATGGCCGCACGTAATATTTGCTGGTTCGGCGACGAAGCGTAATAAACTGTAGCAGGAAGGAACAGCATGACTGATGTAACTGTAAAATCGCTGGCTGCTGAGATTCAGACCTCCGTGGACCGCCTGGTACAGCAATTTGCTGATGCAGGGATCCCGAAGTCCGCTGATGACTCGGTGACCGCGCAAGAAAAACAAACCTTGTTATCGCACCTGAACCGTGAACACGGCTCAACGCCTGACAAGTTAACGCTACAGCGTAAAACGCGTAGCACGTTGAACATCCCTGGTACCGGTGGCAAAAGCAAGTCGGTACAAATCGAAGTCCGCAAGACGCGCACCTTTGTAAAACGTGATCCGCAAGAGGCAGAACGCCTTGCCGCGGAAGAGCAGGCACAGCGTGAAGCGGAAGAACAAGCTCAGCGTGAGGCAGAAGCCACTGCCAAACGTGAAGCAGAATTAAAAGCTGAACGTGAGGCCGCAGAAAAAGCGAAACGCGACGCCGGTGAAAAAGCGAAGCGTGACGCTGCGGAAAAAGACAAAGTGAGCAATCAACAGACCGACGAAATGACCAAAACTGCCCAGGCTGAAAAAGCCCGCCGTGAAAATGAAGCTGCCGAGCTGAAGCGTAAAGCGGAAGAAGAAGCCCGCCGCAAGCTTGAAGAAGAAGCTCGCCGCGTCGCCGAAGAAGCGCGTCGCATGGCAGAAGAAAACGAGAAGAACGGCGTGAATACCGCTGAACCAACTGAAGACACCAGCGATTATCACGTCACTACCTCTCAGCATGCGCGTCAGGCAGAAGACGACAACGACCGTGAGGTTGAAGGTGGTCGTAGCCGTACCCGCAGTGCAAAAGCGGCGCGTCCTGCGAAAAAAGGTAACAAACACGCTGAATCTAAAGCTGACCGTGAAGAAGCACGTGCAGCGGTTCGCGGTGGAAAAGGCGGCAAGCGTAAAGGTTCCGCTCTCCAGCAGGGCTTCCAGAAGCCTGCTCAGGCCGTTAACCGTGACGTTGTGATCGGTGAAACCATCACCGTTGGCGAACTGGCTAACAAGATGGCGGTGAAAGGCTCTCAGGTCATCAAAGCGATGATGAAACTGGGCGCAATGGCCACTATCAACCAGGTTATCGACCAGGAAACCGCACAGCTGGTTGCCGAAGAGATGGGCCACAAAGTTATCCTGCGTCGTGAAAACGAGCTGGAAGAAGCCGTCATGAGCGACCGTGACACTGGCGCAGCGGCTGAACCGCGCGCACCGGTTGTGACCATCATGGGTCACGTTGACCACGGTAAAACCTCTCTGCTTGACTACATTCGTTCTACTAAGGTTGCCTCCGGCGAAGCGGGTGGTATTACCCAGCACATCGGTGCTTACCACGTAGAAACCGAAAACGGCATGATCACCTTCCTGGATACCCCAGGCCACGCAGCGTTTACCTCAATGCGTGCACGTGGTGCTCAGGCAACGGATATCGTTGTCCTGGTTGTTGCTGCCGACGATGGCGTGATGCCACAGACCATTGAAGCTATCCAGCACGCGAAAGCGGCGCAGGTGCCTCTGGTTGTTGCAGTCAACAAAATCGATAAGCCAGAAGCCGATATGGATCGCGTGAAGAACGAACTGTCCCAGTACGGCGTTATGCCGGAAGAGTGGGGCGGTGAAGCGCAGTTCATCCCTGTATCTGCAAAAGCGGGTACCGGTATCGACGACCTGCTGAACGCCATCCTGCTTCAGGCTGAAGTTCTGGAGCTGAAAGCGGTTCGTAAAGGTATGGCGAGCGGCGCGGTAATCGAATCCTTCCTGGATAAAGGTCGTGGTCCGGTTGCAACCGTTCTGGTTCGCGAAGGTACTCTGCACAAGGGCGACATCGTTCTGTGTGGCTTCGAATACGGTCGCGTTCGTGCGATGCGTAACGAACTGGGTCAGGAAGTGCTGGAAGCAGGTCCGTCCATTCCAGTAGAAATCCTCGGCCTGTCCGGCGTACCTGCTGCCGGTGACGAAGTGACCGTCGTTCGTGACGAGAAGAAAGCGCGTGAAGTGGCTCTGTATCGTCAGGGTAAATTCCGTGAAGTGAAGCTGGCTCGTCAGCAGAAATCTAAACTCGAGAACATGTTCGCCAACATGACCGAAGGCGAAGTTCACGAAGTGAACATCGTTCTGAAAGCGGACGTTCAGGGTTCTGTGGAAGCGATCTCCGACTCCTTGCTGAAACTGTCTACCGACGAAGTGAAAGTGAAGATCATCGGTTCTGGCGTAGGTGGTATCACCGAAACCGACGCAACCCTGGCAGCCGCGTCCAACGCTATCCTGGTTGGCTTCAACGTTCGTGCTGATGCTTCTGCGCGTAAAGTGATTGATGCTGAAAGCCTGGATCTGCGTTACTACTCCGTCATCTATAACCTGATTGACGAAGTGAAAGCAGCGATGAGCGGCATGCTGTCTCCTGAGCTGAAACAGCAGATCATCGGTCTGGCTGAAGTACGTGACGTGTTCAAATCACCGAAATTCGGTGCGATCGCGGGCTGTATGGTTACCGAAGGGACCATCAAACGTCACAACCCAATCCGCGTACTGCGTGACAACGTGGTTATCTACGAAGGCGAGCTGGAATCCCTGCGCCGCTTCAAAGATGACGTTAACGAAGTCCGTAACGGCATGGAATGTGGTATCGGCGTGAAGAACTACAACGACGTTCGCGTTGGCGATATGATCGAAGTGTTCGAGATCATCGAAATTCAGCGTACCATCGCGTAATCTTCTTCAACTGAAGATTAACTAGCGTAGGCCGGGTAAGCGAAGCGCCACCCGGCAATAATTTTAAAAAGGGGCTTAAGCCCCTTTTTTGTCTGGAGAATTTATTATGGCGAAAGAATTTGGTCGCCCTCAGCGCGTCGCGCAGGAGATGCAGAAAGAGATCGCTCTCATTCTGCAACGTGAAATCAAAGATCCACGCGTGGGAATGATGACCACCGTGTCTGGCGTGGAAATGTCCCGCGATCTGGCGTATGCCAAAGTGTTCGTGACGTTCCTGAATGACCAGGATGAAGACGCCGTGAAGAACGGCATTAAAGCGTTGCAGGAAGCCTCTGGTTTCATCCGCTCTCTGCTTGGCAAAGCGATGCGCCTGCGTATCGTGCCGGAGCTGACCTTCTTCTACGACAACTCGCTGGTCGAAGGTATGCGTATGTCCAACCTGGTGACCAGCGTGGTGAAACATGACGACGAGCGTCGTGTTAACCCGGCGGACGACAGCAAGGAGGACTGATGAGTCGTCCTCGTCGTCGCGGTCGTGACGTTCATGGCGTGCTGTTGCTGGATAAACCGCAGGGCGCATCCAGCAACGACGTGCTGCAAAAAGTGAAGCGTATTTATAACGCCAACCGCGCGGGGCACACCGGCGCGCTGGATCCGCTGGCCACCGGTATGCTGCCAATCTGCCTGGGGGAAGCGACAAAATTTTCCCAGTACCTGCTGGATTCCGATAAGCGCTACCGCGTGATTGCCAGACTGGGCCAGCGCACGGATACCTCCGATGCAGACGGTCAGGTGGTGGAAGAGCGCCCGGTGACCTTCAGCGCAGAGCAGCTTGAAGCCGCGCTGGAGAGCTTCCGTGGTGACACGATGCAGGTGCCGTCGATGTATTCGGCGCTGAAATATCAGGGCAAGAAGCTCTACGAATATGCGCGCCAGGGCATTGACGTTCCGCGCGAGGCCCGCCCGATTACCGTGTATGAGCTGCTGTTCATTCGCCACGAAGGTGACGAGCTGGAGCTGGAGGTCCACTGTTCGAAAGGGACGTACATTCGCACCATCATTGACGACCTCGGTGAAAAGCTGGGCTGCGGCGCGCACGTGATTTATCTGCGTCGTCTGGCGGTCAGCAAATATCCGGTCGAACGCATGGTGACGCTTGAGCATCTGCGCGCGCTGGTTGAACAGGCGGAAGCACAGGGAATTGCGCCGGCAGATCTGCTGGATCCGCTGCTGATGCCAATGGACAGCCCAGCAGTGGACTTCCCGGTTGTTAATCTTCCTTTAACATCGTCCGTTTACTTTAAGAACGGAAACCCGGTCCGCACAACGGGGGCGCCGCTTGAGGGCCTGGTTCGCGTGACGGAAGGTGATGAAGGCAAGTTTATCGGAATGGGCGAAATGGACGGTGAAGGGCGCGTGGCGCCGCGTCGTCTGGTCGTCGACTATCCGGTCGAAGCATGACGGTGATAACGCCTCACCTTGCGATAAGCAGGGGAGACGAGTAGAATATCGCCGCTTAACGCCTGGTAAATTGTTTAACAATTTGCGGGGCGTACATGGGATAGCTGAATTAGAGATCGGCATCCTTACATTCTTTATACTTTGGAGTTTGAAAATGTCTCTAAGCGTTGAAGCTAAAGCTAAAATCGTTTCTGAGTTTGGTCGTGGTACTAACGACAGCGGTTCTACCGAAGTTCAGGTTGCACTGCTGACTGCACAGATTAACCACCTGCAAGGTCACTTTGCAGAGCACAAAAAAGATCACCACAGCCGTCGTGGTCTGCTGCGCATGGTTTCTCAGCGTCGTAAACTGCTCGACTACCTGAAGCGTAAAGATGTTGCACGCTACACCGCGCTGATCGAGCGTCTGGGTCTGCGTCGCTAATTCTTGCGAGTTTCAGAAAAGGGGGCCTGATGGCCCCTTTTTTCAACCAGACGGCAGCAATTCAATGGAAACTATTGTATTGTTGCTATAAATGATCTTCATTGCAGAGGTTCGCGCGGCTAATGAGAGGCTTCACCCAGGGGGGTGTCGGTTGTCATTAGTCGCGAGGATGCGAAGAAGGTCGGGTTAAATCGTCAACACACCAGAGGTGTGCTGACAATCATTTGAGAAAGGACAGAATTTTGCTGAATCCGATCGTACGTAAATTCCAGTATGGCCAACATACCGTCACGCTGGAAACCGGCATGATGGCGCGTCAGGCGACTGCTGCCGTTATGGTAAGCATGGATGACACCGCGGTATTCGTTACCGTAGTTGGCCAGAAAAAAGCTAAACCAGGTCAGGACTTCTTCCCGCTGACCGTTAACTACCAGGAGCGTACCTACGCTGCCGGTAAAATCCCGGGTGGCTTCTTCCGTCGTGAAGGCCGTCCAAGCGAAGGCGAAACCCTGATTGCGCGTCTGATCGACCGCCCGGTTCGTCCGCTGTTCCCGGAAGGTTTCGTTAACGAAGTGCAGGTTATCGCCACCGTTGTTTCCGTTAACCCACAGGTTAACCCAGACATCGTTGCGATGATCGGTGCCTCTGCGGCCCTGTCACTGTCTGGCATTCCATTCAATGGCCCAATCGGTGCCGCACGCGTCGGTTACATCAACGACCAGTACGTGCTGAACCCAACTCAGGAAGAGCTGAAAGAGAGTAAGCTGGACCTGGTTGTCGCCGGTACTGAAGCCGCGGTGCTGATGGTTGAATCCGAAGCTGAACTGCTGAGCGAAGACCAGATGCTGGGCGCCGTGGTGTTTGGCCACGAGCAGCAGCAGGTTGTTATCCAGAACATCAACGACCTGGTGAAAGAAGCCGGTAAACCACGTTGGGACTGGCAGCCAGAAGCGGTCAACGACGCGCTGAATGCACGCGTTGCGGCACTGGCAGAATCTCGTCTGAGCGATGCATACCGCATCACCGACAAACAGGAGCGTTACGCGCAGGTTGACGCGATCAAATCTGAAGTAACCGCGACTCTGGTTGCCGAAGACGAAACGCTGGACGCTAACGAAATTGGCGAAATCCTGCACGCTATCGAGAAAAACGTTGTTCGTAGCCGCGTACTGGCAGGCGAGCCGCGTATCGATGGCCGTGAAAAAGACATGATTCGTGGTCTGGACGTGCGCACTGGCGTACTGCCGCGTACTCACGGTTCTGCGCTGTTCACCCGTGGTGAAACGCAGGCGCTGGTTACCGCGACCCTGGGTACCGCACGTGACGCACAGATCATCGATGAACTGATGGGCGAGCGCACTGACAGCTTCCTGTTCCACTACAACTTCCCTCCATACTCTGTGGGCGAGACCGGTATGGTTGGCTCACCGAAGCGTCGTGAAATTGGTCACGGTCGTCTGGCGAAGCGCGGCGTGCTGGCAGTGATGCCAGAAGCAGACAAATTCCCGTACACCGTGCGCGTAGTGTCTGAAATCACCGAATCCAACGGTTCTTCTTCCATGGCTTCCGTGTGTGGTGCTTCTCTGGCGCTGATGGATGCAGGCGTGCCAATCAAAGCCGCTGTTGCGGGTATCGCAATGGGTCTGGTGAAAGAAGGCGACAACTTCGTTGTTCTGTCTGACATTCTGGGTGACGAAGACCACCTGGGCGATATGGACTTCAAAGTGGCGGGTTCCCGCGACGGTATCTCTGCCTTGCAGATGGATATCAAAATTGAAGGTATCACCAAAGAGATCATGCAGGTTGCTCTGAACCAGGCTAAAGGTGCGCGTCTGCACATCCTGGGCGTGATGGAACAGGCGATTAACGCGCCGCGTGGCGACATTTCTCAGTTCGCTCCACGTATCCACACCATCAAGATCAATCCAGACAAGATCAAAGACGTTATCGGTAAGGGCGGTTCTGTTATCCGCGCGCTGACCGAAGAGACCGGCACCACCATCGAAATCGAAGATGACGGTACTGTGAAGATCGCAGCAACCGACGGCGAGAAAGCGAAATTCGCTATCCGTCGCATCGAAGAGATCACCGCAGAAATCGAAGTGGGCCGTATCTATGCAGGTAAAGTGACCCGTATCGTTGACTTTGGTGCATTCGTTGCCATCGGCGGCGGTAAAGAAGGTCTGGTTCACATCTCTCAGATCGCTGACAAGCGCGTTGAGAAAGTGACCGACTACCTGCAAATGGGTCAGGAAGTACCGGTGAAAGTTCTGGAAGTTGACCGCCAGGGCCGTATCCGTCTGAGCATTAAAGAAGCAACCGAGCAGTCTCAGCCTGCTGCGGCGCCGGAAGCTCCGGCTGCTGAACAGCAAGGCGAGTAAGGTTGCCCTTTGCCCTCCGCGCTGGCGGAGGGCTTATTATCAGGCAGGACGCCTTGTTAAGCCGCCGGGGGACAGGACGTTCATCCAATAGTTGTCTTCGGGAGTGGGAAATGAAGCCTTTTTTGCGCTGGTGTTTCGTTGCGACAGCTTTAACGCTGGCAGGATGCAGCAACTCTGCCTGGCGTAAGAGCGAAGTCCTCGCAGTGCCATTGCAACCGACTTTGCAGCAGGAAGTGATTCTGGCACGCATGGAACAAATACTTGCCAGTCGGGCTTTAACCGATGACGAACGCGCACAGCTTTTATATGAGCGCGGAGTGTTGTATGATAGTCTCGGTCTGAGGGCACTGGCGCGAAATGATTTTTCACAAGCGCTGGCGATTCGACCTGATATGCCTGAAGTATTCAACTACTTAGGCATTTATTTAACGCAGGCAGGCAATTTTGATGCTGCCTATGAAGCGTTTGATTCTGTACTTGAGCTTGATCCAACTTACAACTACGCGCACTTGAATCGCGGTATCGCATTGTATTACGGCGGTCGTGATAAGTTAGCGCAAGATGATCTGCTGGCGTTTTATCAAGACGATCCTAATGATCCTTTCCGCAGCCTGTGGCTTTACATCGTTGAGCAGAAGCTTGATGAGAAGCAGGCCAAAGAAGCACTACAACAGCGCTTCGAGAAATCGGATAAGGAACAGTGGGGATGGAACATTGTCGAGTTCTACCTGGGCAACATTAGCGAAGCAACGCTGATGGAACGCCTCAAGGCGGACGCAACGGATAACACCTCGCTCGCTGAGCATCTCAGTGAAACCAACTTCTATTTAGGTAAGTACTACCTAAGTCTGGGGGATATGGACAGCGCTACGGCACTGTTCAAATTAGCGGTTGCTAACAACGTACATAACTTCGTTGAGCACCGTTATGCATTGTTGGAATTATCGCTCTTGGGCCAGGAGCAAGACGACCTGGCAGAATCGGACCAGCAATAGCTGACGACATAAACATCAGCCCGTAATCTTTTTGATTGCCATCACCTTCACTGGTGAGGGCGTTGTTGTTCGTCAATACACCTAATTTGAGCCGGTTCACACTTTTCAATGAAAATTGCTAATCATTTTCACGATGAGCTAAGTAGACTGGCCGCCATTAATATCGAGGCACTTGTACTACATGGCTGAATTCGAAACCACTTTTGCAGATCTGGGCCTGAAGGCTCCTATCCTTGAAGCCCTTAACGATCTGGGTTACGAAAAACCATCTCCGATCCAGGCTGAGTGTATCCCACACCTGCTTTCTGGTCGTGACGTGCTGGGCATGGCCCAGACTGGTAGCGGTAAAACCGCAGCATTCTCGCTGCCGCTGCTGAACAACATTGATCCGGACCTGCGTGCACCGCAGATCCTCGTCCTGGCTCCAACCCGTGAACTGGCTGTTCAGGTTGCTGAAGCAATGACGGAATTCTCTAAACATATGCGCGGCGTAAACGTGGTAGCCCTGTACGGCGGCCAGCGTTATGACGTGCAGTTACGCGCCCTGCGCCAGGGCCCACAGATCGTTGTCGGTACGCCGGGCCGTCTGCTGGATCACCTGAAGCGCGGTACGCTGGACCTCTCTAAGCTGAGCGGTCTGGTACTGGATGAAGCCGATGAAATGCTGCGTATGGGCTTCATCGAAGACGTAGAAACCATCATGGCGCAGATCCCGGAAGGTCATCAGACCGCTCTGTTCTCTGCAACCATGCCAGAAGCGATCCGTCGCATTACCCGCCGCTTCATGAAAGAGCCGCAGGAAGTACGCATTCAGTCCAGCGTGACCACTCGCCCGGACATCAGCCAGAGCTACTGGTCTGTATACGGCATGCGCAAAAACGAAGCGCTGGTGCGTTTCCTGGAAGCGGAAGATTTTGATGCGGCGATTATCTTCGTGCGTACCAAAAACGCGACCCTGGAAGTGGCTGAAGCCCTGGAGCGTAGCGGCTACAACAGCGCCGCGCTGAACGGCGACATGAACCAGGCCCTGCGCGAGCAGACCCTGGAGCGTCTGAAAGACGGTCGTCTGGATATCCTGATTGCAACCGACGTGGCAGCACGTGGTCTGGACGTTGAGCGTATCAGCCTGGTTGTAAACTACGATATCCCAATGGACTCCGAGTCTTACGTTCACCGCATCGGTCGTACCGGTCGTGCGGGTCGTGCAGGCCGTGCGCTGCTGTTCGTTGAGAACCGCGAGCGTCGTCTGCTGCGTAACATCGAACGCACCATGAAGCTGACCATTCCAGAAGCTGAGCTGCCAAACGCAGAACTGCTGGGCAAACGCCGCCTGGAAAAATTCGCCGCCAAAGTACAGCAGCAGCTGGAAAGCAGCGATCTGGATCAGTACCGTGCGCTGCTGTCGCAGATCCAGCCTGTCGCTGAAGGCGAAGAGCTGGATATGGAAACCCTGGCCGCAGCACTGCTGAAAATGGCGCAGGGCGAACGTAGCCTGATCGTGCCGCCAGATGCACCGATGCGTCCTAAGCGTGAGTTCCGTGACCGTGACGATCGTTTCGAACGTCGTGGCGACCGTAACGACCGTGGTCCACGCGGCGACCGCCCAGAGCGTGGTGGTGAAGACCGTCCACGTCGCGAGCGTCGTGACGCTGGCGACATGGAACTGTATCGCATTGAAGTGGGCCGTGATGATGGTGTTGAAGTTCGTCACATCGTTGGCGCAATCGCGAACGAAGGCGACATCAGCAGCCGTTACATTGGTAACATCAAGCTGTTCGGTACCCACTCCACCATCGAGCTGCCAAAAGGCATGCCGGGCGAAGTACTGCAACACTTTACTCGCACCCGTATCCTGAACAAGCCGATGAACATGCAGCTGCTGGGCGATGCACAGCCACGTCCTGACCGCGGCGGCGAACGTCGCGGCGGTGGTCGCGGTTTCGGTGGCGAGCGTCGTGAAGGCGGTCGCAGCGAAGGTCGCGGTGGTGAAGGCCGTCGTTTCTCCGGCGAGCGCCGTGAGAACCGTGGTCCACGCCGTGAAGAAGGCGCCAGCCGTCGTCGTTTCGGTGACGCGTAAGCCTTTCGCTTCTGACGTAAAGTAAAATATACAGCCCCGATAGTTGCTATCGGGGCTTTTTTTATTCCTTTTGTACTCTTGTACTGGTACAGTGCAACACACTAACATGCAGAACCACATTTTTCACTGGAGAAAAGGCCGTATGGCAACACTAACCACCACCCAAACGTCACCTTCGCTGCTTGGCGGCGTGGTGATCATCGGCGGAACCATCATTGGTGCCGGGATGTTTTCCCTGCCTGTGGTCATGTCCGGTGCGTGGTTTTTCTGGTCGCTGGCGGCGCTGGTCTTCACCTGGTTCTGTATGCTCCATTCCGGGCTGATGATCCTTGAGGCCAACCTCAACTACCGCATCGGCTCCAGCTTTGACACCATCACCCGGGATCTGCTGGGCAAGGGCTGGAACCTGGTGAACGGCCTGTCCATCGCGTTTGTGCTCTACATTCTGACCTATGCGTACATTTCGGCGAGCGGGTCGATTTTGCATCACACCTTTTCGGAGATGTCGCTGAACGTTCCGGCGCGTCTGGCGGGGCTGTGCTTTGCGCTGGGCGTGGCGTTTATCGTCTGGATGAGCACCAAAGCGGTGAGCCGCATGACGGCGATCGTGCTGGGCGCCAAGGTCATCACCTTCTTCCTGACCTTCGGCAGCCTGCTGGGGCACGTCACGCCCGCCACGCTGTTTAACGTCGCGGAAGTGAACACCTCCTACACGCCGTATCTGCTGATGACCCTGCCGTTCTGTCTGGCGTCGTTCGGCTACCACGGCAACGTGCCGAGCCTGATGAAGTACTACGGCAAAGATCCGCGCACAATCGTGAAGTGCCTGATTTACGGCACGCTGCTGGCGCTGGGGCTGTACGTGATTTGGCTGCTGGGGACGATGGGCAACATCCCGCGTCCGGAATTTATCGGCATTGCGCAGAAGGGCGGTAATATCGACGTGCTGGTACAGGCGCTGAGCGGCGTACTGAACAGCCGCAGCCTGGATCTGCTGCTGGTGGTCTTCTCCAACTTTGCCGTGGCGAGCTCATTCCTCGGCGTGACGCTGGGCCTGTTTGACTACCTGGCGGATCTGTTTGGCTTTGATGATTCTGCTATGGGGCGCTTCAAAACCGCGCTGCTGACCTTCCTGCCACCGATTGTCGGCGGCCTGCTGTGGCCGAACGGTTTCCTGTATGCCATCGGCTATGCCGGACTGGCGGCCACCATCTGGGCGGCGATTGTGCCGGCGCTGCTGGCACGTAAATCACGTAAACGCTTCGGCAGCCCGAAATTCCGCGTCTGGGGCGGTAAACCGATGATTGCGCTGATCCTGGTCTTTGGGGTGGGTAACGCTGTGGTGCACGTGCTGTCGAGCTTTAACCTGTTGCCTGTGTACCAGTAAACACAAAGCCCGGTGGCGCTACGCTTACCGGGCCTACAGGGATGGCGTAGGCCGGATAAGGCGAAGCCGCCATCCGGCAAAAAACTACCCCACCAATTCTTCTTTCACCTGCATCGCCAGGTCAAACGAATGCAAACGCGCCTGGTGATCGAAAATCTGGCCGTTAACCATAATCTCATCCGCCTGCGTTTCACGAAGCACTGCTTCCAGCCCGTGACGCACTTTTGCCTTATCACCCACCAGCGACATGCTCAGCGCCTGCTGCACGCCATACTGCTCGGAGGCCGACCACAGCTGATGCATATTTTCCACCGGAGGCGGCAACTGGCCCGTCTCGCCGCGGCGCAGCTTCACAAACGCCTGCTGCATAGAGGTAAACAGAAATTCCGCGTCGCGATTGCTGTCGGCGGCAACGATATTGATACACACCATCGCGTACGGCTTCTCCAGACGTTCAGACGGTTTGAAATTCGTGCGGTAGAGATGTAGCGCCTGATGCAGCATATCCGGTGCGAAGTGGGAAGCGAAGGCGAACGGTAGCCCCAGCTGGGCGGCGAGCTGCGCGCTGTACAGGCTTGAACCTAACAGCCACACGGGGATCTTTTCCCCGTAGCCCGGCACCGGACGCACGTGCGGGTTCGGATCCCGTGCGTCGAACCAGTCCACCAGCTCTGCCACGTCGCGCGGGAAGTTATCGATATCGCCGCTCATGTGGCGACGCAGGGCGCGCATGGTTGGCTGGTCGCTGCCCGGTGCGCGGCCAAGGCCTAAATCAATACGGCCCGGATAGAGGGTGTTCAGCGTCCCAAATTGCTCGGCAATCACCAGCGGGGCGTGGTTCGGCAGCATTACGCCCCCGGAGCCAAGGTGCAGAGTGGTGGTATTCGCTGCCAGATAGCCAATCAGCACCGATGTAGCGGCGCTGGCGATGCCGACCATGTTGTGGTGCTCCGCCAGCCAGTAGCGGTGATAGCCCCGCTTTTCGGCCAGCTGAGCGAGATCGAGAGAGTGCGTGAAGGCTTCTCTTGCCGAGGAGCCTTGTGGGATCGGCGCCAGATCCAGCACCGAAAACGGAAGGGTTTTATCAGTCATAACAGCTCACTTTGTCGACGGTGAATCTTTAATACTGCATTAAAGTTTACTAACCGTTGTTAACAAAGTGAGCCTTTTTTACGCCTGAAGCTCCAGACCGGCGAGGCGTTTCCAGTAGCCATTACAGTCGCTGTTTGCCACAAGCGGCAGCGGCGACGCGCCGTTTTCATTGGCGCGGAAGGCGTCCAGCATCGCGAACACGCCGGTATCGAGCGGCGAAAGGCGTACCACGTCCACCAGTCCGTCCATCGACGCCAGCTCGTTGCCGAGGTTATAGACGTAACCGCTCATGGTCTGAATGCCGTTCAGAACAAACACCTGCTGGTTCTCCTGCGACAGCATGCTGCGCCCGTTCGGATACTTAATACAGCAGGTTTCGCATTCGTCTTTTGGACGATCTTCCGAGCGCGCAGTGAAGCAGCGGGCAGAGTAGGCCAGAGGCAGGTGGCCGTAGCTCAGCACTTCCACTTCAAACTTGTTGCGAATGTCCAGTTCTTCACACTGAGTGAGCAGGTTGG
The DNA here is from genome assembly GCF_014896205.1 of Enterobacter cloacae complex sp. I2. NCBI lineage: Bacteria > Pseudomonadati > Pseudomonadota > Gammaproteobacteria > Enterobacterales > Enterobacteriaceae > Enterobacter > Enterobacter cloacae complex sp. I2. The sequence goes on along the minus strand of NZ_JADBRA010000027.1, from coordinate 32,537 downwards.
CCAGCCAGTCGCGGGAGAGCTCCACCGGCATACACCAGCGGGTCATTCCCTGTTTAAGCAGCAGGCGCAGGGTCACCGCGTTATAGCAGTTCAGCGCATGCCCGGCGACAAACGGCAACTTACGTTCGGCGCACATGTTCACCACGCCCAGGTCGCTCGCCTCCAGCAGAAACTCGCCGTTTTCAACGTAGCGTTTCAGCTCGCCCAGTTCAGAGGACGCCTGTACCAACGCCAGCGTCGAGAGCACCACCTGCTTACCGCTGCCGGCGAGGCTTTTCGCCATCTCCAGCCAGTCGCCCACTTTGGTGGCGCGGCGCTTGCTGCACACCGCTTCACCAAGGTAAATCACATCGGCGCTGCTGTTAGCCGCCTGCTGGTAAAAATCTTCCAGCGTCTCTTTTGGCCAGTAGTAAAGTACCGGCCCTAATGAATATTTCATGGATATCTCACTGCCATTTACGGTGATACGCGCCAAGCGTGGTTTGCGTGCCTTCGGACATTGCGCCGAGCGTCTCCATCCAGGCCGCCTGGGGTGCGTAGTTCTGCGGGTCTGCCATGCAGCGGTCGATGGCCTGACGCCACACCTTCGCCACCTGGCTCACGTAGGCCGGGCTACGCTGGCGGCCTTCGATTTTCACCGAGGCAATATTGGCGGCCAGCAGTTCCGGCAGCAGCTCCAGCGTGTTGAGGCTGGTGGGCTCCTCCAGCGCGTGGTAGCGTTCGCCGTTCACCAGATAGCGGCCTTTGCACAGCGTCGGGTAGCCCGCGTTTTCACCGTCCTGATAGCGGTCGATTAACACATCGTTCAGGCGCGACTCCAGACCCCGAGGCGTCTGCTGCCAGCGAACGAAGCGGGCAGGTGAGCAGGCGCCGACGGTATTAGGCGATTCCCCGGTGAGATAGGAAGAAAGATAGCAGCGGCCTTCCGCCATGATGCACAGGCTGCCGAAGGCAAAAACCTCCAGCGGTACTGGCGTGACGCGCGCCAGCTGCTTAACCTGATGAATAGAGAGCACGCGCGGCAGCACCACGCGGGCCACGTCAAAGTGTTGATGATAAAAACGCACGGCCTCTTCATTGGTGGCCGATGCCTGAACAGAGACGTGGCGCTCAATATGCGGATAGCGTTCTGCCGCATACTCAAGCATGGCGAGGTCGGCCAGGATCAGCGCGTCGGCGCCCAGCTGGGCTGCCATATCCACGGCACGCTGCCAGCGGGCATAGCCATCAGGATGGGCAAAGGTATTGATGGCGATGTGCAGCTTACGGCGGTGCTGGTGAACGAAGTTGACGGCTTCCTGAAGCTTTTTCTCCGTAAAGTTAAGACCCGCAAAATGGCGGGCGTTGGTATCATCCTTCAGCCCGATATAGACCGCATCGGCCCCATTTTCGATGGCCGCCTTAAGCGCCGGAAGGTTTCCGGCAGGGCAGAGCAGCTCCATAATTTATCCCGATGTTGTCGATCGCAGGGATCGTAAAAAATGTTAACGAGCTGGGATTTTAATTAACCCATACGCGACAATTTTTGATTTAAGGCAGCTAATGGCGTATTGATGGCACCAATAATGAGGTATACCGGACAACGGTTTGTTGATTTACGCCGCTATCTTCTTGCCGGGATATGGCAAAATAGCAGGATTATAGCTATCAGGGAGTAAAGCTCGTGCTGGATAAACTGCGTTCACGTCTCGTACAATTTGGCCCATCAATGCTGAGCGTGCCGGTCAAGCTGGCGCCATTCGCGCTTAAGCGCCAGGTGCTGGAACAGGTGCTGAGCTGGCAGTTCCGCCAGGCACTACAGGACGGCGAGCTGGAATTTCTGGAAGATCGCTGGCTAAAGATTGAAGTGCGCGATATCGGGTTGCGCTGGTTTACGTCCGTTGAGAACGATCGGCTGATCGTACGTGAGTCCGCCGAGGCGGATGTCAGCTTCAGCGCGGATGCCAGCGATCTGCTGATGATCGCCGCGCGCAAGCAGGATCCTGATACGCTCTTCTTCCAGCGTCGTCTGGTGATTGAAGGCGACACGGAGCTCGGTCTGTACGTGAAGAATTTAATGGATGCCATTGAGCTGGAGCAGATGCCGAAAGCGCTGCGTATGATGCTGATGCAAATGGCAGATTTCGTTGAGGCCGGGCTGAAAACCCCGCCCGACGGTAAACACACTTCAGTAGGTGAACCATGCTGATTCGAGTCGAAATTGGGATTGATGCACCGGGTATCGATACGTTGTTACGCCGCTCTTTTGCAGGCGACGCCGAAGCCCAGTTGGTACACGATCTCCGCGAAGATGGCCTGATTACGCTGGGTCTGGTTGCCACCGACGATGAGGGGCAGGTGGTCGGCTACGTGGCGTTCAGTCCGGTAATTGTGCAGGGCGAAGAGTTACAGTGGGTCGGCATGGCGCCGCTGGCGGTGGACGAAAACTACCGTGGTCAGGGTCTGGCGCGCCAGCTGGTCTATGAAGGGCTGGATTCACTGAATGAATTTGGCTATGCCGCCGTCGTCGTTCTGGGCGATCCGGCCTTCTACGAACGTTTAGGCTTTGAGCCTGCGGCTAAATACGATCTGCGCTGCCACTGGCCGGGCACGGAAACGTCGTTCCTTGTGCATCCTCTGGCGGACGATGCGCTGGACGGCGTGAACGGTCTGGTGGAATACCACGACCACTTCAATCGCTTTTAATCAGGCTCTCGCGCAGCGCCTCAAAAGAGCCGTCTCCGGTAACGAGGCGCTCTTTCTGGCGCTTCGTCAGCTGCTTAATGCGGTATTCCAGCCTGAGCGCGAGGGATCTCTCGCCGACAGGGGCTGAAAAAGCCAGCTGCAATTCCCCTTTCCCCCGCAGGGCTTTCGCCCCTTTTCCCGTTTGATGCTGCAAAAAACGCCGCGCCACGTCGGTAGTGATCCCGGTGTAGAGAGCGTTATCAGCGGTTCGGACAAGATAGAGAAACCAGCACACGGTAAACGGGTTCAGTATGTTAAGGTGAACGCACCATAGCATGAGAGAGAGCGAAAATGGAAACACTGGACGTCATTAACCGCTGGCTGGCAAAGCAGCACGTCGTGACCTGGTGCGTCTGTAAAGACGAGGAGATGTGGTGCGCGAACGCGTTCTATTACTACGATCCTGAGCGCGTGGCCTTTTACGTGATGAGCGAAGACAAAACGCGTCATGCCCGGATGACGGGCCAACAGGCGAAAGTGGCGGGCACGGTCAACGGCCAGCCCAAAACCGTCGCGCTGATCCGCGGGGTGCAGTTCAAAGGCGAAATTCGTCGCCTGGAAGGTGAAGAAAGCGACGCGCAGCGTAAACGCTACACGCGCCGCTTCCCGGTTGCCGCTGCGCTAAAAGCCCCGGTGTGGGAAATCCGCGTTGATGAGCTGAAATTTACCGACAACACCCTGGGCTTTGGCAAGAAGCTTCACTGGCTACGCGCCGAGCAGGCGTAGCGCTTCGCGGTTAAACGCCGGAAGATCGTCCGGCGTACGGCTGGTGATCAGCTGGTCATTGTCGTTCACCACTTCCTGATCGTAAAACTCGGCGCCGGCGTTTTTCAGATCGATAACGATAGGCTTCACCGCGGTGAGCTTACGCCCGCGCACCACCTCCGCGCTGATCAGCAGCTGCGGGCCGTGGCAGATGGCAAAGACCGGCTTGCCGGTGCCGACGAAGTCACGGGTAAAGGTGACGAAACGCTCGTCCCCGCGCAGGGAATCCGGTGAATGGCCGCCCGGTAACAGCAGGGCGTCGAAATCTGACGGGCTGACGTTATCGATGGACTCGTCGATGGTCACGCTGGCTTCGCCCTTGTGGCCCTTCACGGTTTTACCCGCTTCTTTCTCAATGGTGATGACCTCGTGGCCTGCCTTGCGGAATGCCTCTGCTGGCGACGTAAATTCTGAATCTTCAAACTCGTCGGTAATCAAGACTGCGATTTTCTTACCCATGCTTCCTCCGTTGTTTTCGCTTCAGACTGTTTTTTTCCCGTTTGTGGTAAATACTTACCGGTAACAGACTTTTAAGTGTGGTAGAGCAGGCCCAGATCGCAAACGGACAATTCTGTAAAGGGGATAAGATGAGTCAGGTACTGATTACCGGCGCAACCGGGCTGGTGGGTGGACATCTGCTGCGGCTGCTGATCCAGGACCGGCATATCAACTATATTGCCGCCCCGACGCGCCGCCCGCTGTTGGACATATCTGGCGTCTATAACCCGCACGATCCGCAGCTCACCGACGCGCTGGCGCAGGTGCAGGATCCCATTGATATTGCTTTTTGCTGCCTTGGCACCACCCGACGTGAAGCGGGCACAAAGGAAGCGTTCGTCCATGCGGATTACACGCTGGTGGTGGATACTGCCCTGACGGCAAAAAAGCTGGGTGCAAAGCATTTCCTCGTGGTCAGCGCCCACGGGGCTAACGCCGGCTCGCCGTTTTTCTACAACAAGGTGAAGGGCAAAATGGAAGAGGCGCTGATTGCGCAGAAGTGGGAGCGCCTGACGATTGTCCGGCCTTCCATGCTGATGGGCCACCGCGACGAACGGCGTTTTAACGAGTCATTTTTCGCGCCGCTGTTTCGCATTCTGCCGGGCAACTGGAAGTCTATCGAAGCGCGGGACGTTGCGCAGGCGATGCTGAAAGAGGCGCTGGCTCCGTCGCAGGAGAGGGTTAATATTATCCCTTCGGCAAAACTGCGTGAAATCGCGCAGGGCGAGGCGTAAACTTCCCCGGCTTATTAAATAACACCTTCCGGGGAATGGTATGACTGGTCAGTCTTCATCTCAGGCGGCAACACCCGTTCAGTGGTGGAAGCCCGCGCTTTTCTTTCTCGTGGTCATCATTGGCCTCTGGTATGTGAAATGGCAGCCGTACTACGGCAAAGCCTTCACCGCCGCCGACACCCACAGCATCGGTAAATCGATCCTCGCGCAGGCCGATTCCAGCCCGCTACGCGCGGCGTGGGATTACGCAATGGTCTATTTTCTTGCCGTCTGGAAAGCGGCGGTATTGGGCGTGCTGCTGGGCTCGTTGATTCAGGTACTCATCCCGCGCAACTGGCTGGTGAAAACCTTAGGACAGCCGCGCTTGCAGGGCACGCTGCTGGGAACGATTTTCTCCCTGCCGGGCATGATGTGCTCCTGCTGTGCTGCACCCGTGACGGCGGGTATGCGCCGTCAGCGTGTGTCGATGGGCGGCGCGCTTGCCTTCTGGATGGGTAACCCCTTGCTGAACCCGGCGACGCTGGTGTTTATGGGCTTCGTTCTCGGCTGGCACTTCGCGTTTATCCGCCTGGCGGCTGGCCTGCTGACGGTGGTGCTTGTCGCTACGCTGGTGCAGCACCTGGTGAAAGACAACGAGGCCGGGCCTTCTTCCGTTGAGCTGGACGTCAGCGAGCCGCAGGGCAATTTTTTTGCTCGCTGGGGCAAAGCGCTGTGGCAGCTTTTCTGGAGCACTATCCCGGTCTATATCCTGGCCGTGCTGGTGCTGGGAGCGGCGCGCGTCTGGCTGTTCCCGCATGCGGATGGCGCTATCGACAACACGCTGATGTGGGTGATTGCGATGGCGGTGGCCGGGTGCCTGTTCGTGATCCCCACCGCGGCGGAAATCCCGATCATTCAGACCATGATGATGGCCGGCATGGGAACCGCCCCGGCGCTGGCGCTGCTCATCACGCTGCCGGCGGTGAGCCTGCCGTCGCTTATCATGCTGCGTAAGTCATTCCCGGCAAAAGCGCTGTGGCTGACGGCGGGGCTGGTGGCGTTAAGCGGCGTGATTGTGGGGAGTATGGCGCTTGTGTGAAAGAAAGCCCGGTGGCGCTAGCGCTTACCGGGCTTACTGCCAGGTGAGAATTACTTGATGTAGGTAAAGGCGGTGGTGACGTGCTTCACGCCGCTCACCCGGCTGGCGATATCCGCCGCCGCTTTCCCTTCACGTTCCGTCACCAGACCCAGCAGGAACACTTCGCCGTTCTCCGTGGTCACCTTCACGTTTGAGGATTTCACCTGGTCAGTACCCAACAGCTGGGAACGCACCTTGGTGGTGATCCAGGTATCAGATGACGCGGTGCCGAGACCAATCGGCTGGCCCTGGCGGATCTCGTTAAACACTTCCGCCGTGCCTTCTACGCCCATCGCGATCTGTTTGGCGCGGGAGGCGAGTTCAGGGTTTGGCGCCTGTCCTGCCAGCAGCACTTTGCCCTGATAGGCCGTCACGTTGATGCGTGCTTCCTTCTTGATCTGTTCATCTTTCGACAGCGCACTGTTCACGCGCAGCTCAAGCGTACCGTCATCCACCTGCGTCCCAACGGTACGCGGATCGGTCGCTGCTTTGGTGCCGACCGCTGCGGTACCGACGACAGCGGCAGCGATGCATCCCTGAAGCAGTAATGCAGACATTACGACTGCAAGGGCCGATAAAACCTTCATGAGAACTCCTTAATCATCCTGGTGAGGGAAAAGCGTGTTATCGATCAGATCGCATAAGCAGTTCACCGTGAGCATGTGCATCTCCTGGATGCGGGCGCTACGGTGCGAAGGAATGCGGATCTCCACATCCTGCGGCCCCAGCAGGCCAGCCAGCTCACCGCCGTCGTAGCCGGTCAGGGCGACAATCGTCATGTCCCGGGTGACTGCCGCTTCAACCGCCTTAACGATATCCCGGCTGTTACCGCGCGTGGAGATTGCCAGCAGCACGTCTCCGGCGTGGCCTAAGGCGCGCACCTGCTTGGCGTAAATTTCGTCATGCAGACGATCGTTGGCAATCGCAGTTAAGACCACGTTATCGGTGTTTAGTGCAATGGCAGGTAAGCTTGGGCGCTCGGTTTCGAAGCGATTGATCATGCTGGCAGCAAAATGCTGTGCGTTGGCGGCGGACGTGCCATTGCCAAAACAGAGGATTTTGTTGCCGTTGAGCAGCGACTGAACCAGCGTCATCGCTGCACGAGAGATCGCGTCCGGAAGGGCTTCCGCCGCGGCAATCTGCGTTTGAATGCTTTCTGTGAAGCACACTTTAATTCGTTCGAGCACGGTATCCCTTTAAAATCTTATTTATGCGTCTTCGCCAAACGCGTTTTTAAGCCAGTCGATCGCATTTCCGGTGAAGGCTACCACATCGAAACGGCAATCCACAGTATCAAAACTCCCATTATGGCGGGCAAGCCACAAGTGGGCAGTCTGTAATAATTTTTGTTGTTTGGCGAGCGTCACGCTGGCGGCAGCACCGCCAAAACGGGACGACTGTCGGTAGCGTACTTCAACAAACACGATGGTGTGACCGTCTTTCATGATCAGGTCAATTTCGCCGCCGCGCCCGCGAACGTTGGCGGCGACAAAACGCAGTCCTTTGCCTTCAAGCCAGCGGCGCGCTTTTAACTCCCACGCGTCGCCGGTCTGCTTACGGCTTAACTGGCCGGGACGATCTGCCCCTGCTGGTATTTGAGCCATGATAACTTCCTGTTAATCACACAATCCTGATTGGCGGTCAGATCGCCGGTATTACCGTTAAGCTCAAAGCCCGGTACCTGACGCATCTGGGTAAAGTGGTTTGCCAGCGCCCAGGCATCGACGCCCATTGCGTACAGGCGCGCCAAGGAATAATCATTGCGCACCGCGCCCAGCGCCTGCTGCATCAGCTGCGGGTTACTGCCTGCCAGCATAGGGATTTCGCTGTATTGCAGCCCATCCATTTCCAGACGGAAATCCGGGCCTGCGGTACCCTGCGCGCTGCGCGAGCTGGCGTAGAGGGTTGCGCCGCTCTGGCTGCCGTTACGCATGGCGATCATCGGTTTGATAAAGGCGATCTCTTCCGGCGTCGCGACGATGTACGCCGAATCCACCTTACCGCCGCCGCTGATCTGCGCGTCGGTAGGTGGCGCCGGGATGGTCAGGTCGCCGATGGTGACGCTCTGCTGCTGCGGCAGGCTGGCGGAGACCGGGCTACCATTAAGAGCAATACCTGCACCGCCGTTCACGCCCGCTCTCAGTTCGGACGCGGAGCCAAATTTCTGCTGCAACACCACGCCACCGCCCAGGCTCTGCCACTCCTGCGCAAACGCGTTGGCGACGCGGTCGCCCAGCGCGCTGCGCGGGATCAGCAGCAGCGGCGCCTGTTTACCCTGCTCGTGAATATGACGCGCCGCATCGCGGGCCTCATCCTCCGGAGAGAGCGCGAAGTAACAGATGTTGGCGCGGTTCTGTACCTGCTCAGGCTGGTTAAGCGCCAGCACGTTCAGCGTGATGTTGCTCTTCATCAGCGCTTCCACATTGTTTTTCAACAGCGGGCCTACAACGATGCTGGCCCCGTCCTGCTGAACCTGCGCCAGCACCTGATCGAGCGGCTGGGCGCTGGTGTCGTAAATTTTCAGTTCTGCACCAGGGTTAGCGCTGGTGGTTGCCACAGCCTGCTGCTGGGCCGCTGGCTGCTGTTCCGGCTGCGCGGCTTGCGGCTGAGGCTGTTCTGCCGTGACGGGCGCCTGAGTTTCAGCCGGTGTCTGCGTCGCAGCAGGCGCTGGGGCAGCGGCTGGCGTCGTTGGGGCGGTAACCGGGTTCTGCATGGTGCCCTGCGCAGGGGTTTGCGCGGTGGTCAGGTCTTCGGTTTCAGCAGCCGACGGGCTGACAACGTCATTCACGTTTGCCGCCTGTGCAGCCTGTGCCGGAACCGCGCTGCCGCTGACGGCGGTAGTGCCGTTTTTGGCGGCTTCAAAACCCTGCTGAATGGCGCGTCCAAACACCGCTGCCTGGCCGTTTAACGGCAGCAACAGGGCGATTTTGCTGGTGGAAGCGGGCTTAAAGTTTTGCACGTTCACCAGCTGCGTTGGCAGCATTTTTGCCCCCGGGTTTTGCGGGTAGCGCTTTTGCCAGTCGGTAATACCGGCTTTCAGCATGTCCGGATCGCTGCGGTTGTTGAACCACATCTGTTGCAAATCCAGCCAGCCTTGCAGGACATTTTCATCGGCATTAATCACCAGCGCCCTGGCCTGCTCCTGGGTCATGGAGGCGAGCGCCTGCCAGGTGGCGTCAATATTTTTCTGCTTGTCCGCACCCGCGAGCAGAGGCTCCTGGGCAATCAGCGCGCGGAGTAGCGTCAGGGAAGGGCGACCCTGCTCAGCGGTGATACCGGCCTGCCAGAAACGGGCCTGCTGATTTTTATCCAGGGTGCTTAGATCGATGGTGCCGAGGATCTTCTTCGCGCCGTCGTCATCTTTCTGCGCAACCTTCAGTTCAGCCGACAGCAGGGTCTGCTCACGACGCTGCTCGTCGTTAAGCTCCTTCGGCAGCTGGCTGAAAAGCTCGGCGGCCTGCTGGGTTTTGCCTTCCTTCAGCAGTGCACGAATGGCGAGTAATTGCCAGTTGATCCTGGTATCATTTGTACTCTGCGACATTTGTTGCAGATAAAAGCCAGAATCAGCCTGAGCGGATCCCTGCATATGAGCAGTGCTCTGGTCGGGTGCCTGGGTGCCGCAGCCTGTAAAGATCAGGGCTGCCAGCAGGAGGGGCACGCTGTGCGCGGCTTTTTTTCGAAGAAACGTTAACGGTACCATACTGTATCCAGTGATTTTTTTACGCAATGCTCAATATTAAATCGGCAATACGGACGAGACAATGAAACAACACGAAACGGCAGATAATTCTCAAGGCCAGCTTTATATTGTACCTACTCCTATCGGGAATTTGTCTGATATTACCCAACGTGCACTCACTGTATTGCAAGCTGTTGATTTAATTGCTGCTGAAGACACCCGTCATACCGGTTTACTGCTGCAACACTTTGCCATTAACGCCCGTTTGTTTGCCCTGCACGATCACAATGAGCAACAAAAAGCCGAAACGCTGGTGGCGAAGCTTAAGGAAGGGCAGAACATCGCCCTGGTCTCTGATGCGGGTACGCCGCTGATTAACGATCCGGGTTACCATCTGGTGCGCACCTGCCGTGAAGCCGGGATACGCGTGGTGCCGCTGCCGGGGCCGTGTGCTGCTATTGCCGCATTAAGCGCGGCGGGTCTGCCGTCCGATCGTTTCTGCTACGAAGGTTTCCTGCCCGCCAAATCCAAAGGCCGCCGCGACGTGTTAAAGGATCTGGAAGCCGAACCGCGTACCCTGATTTTCTACGAATCCACGCACCGCCTGCTGGAAAGCCTGGAAGATATGGTGACCGTCTGGGGCGAAGGGCGCTACGTGGTGCTGGCGCGCGAGCTGACCAAAACGTGGGAAACCATTCACGGTGCGCCGGTCGGCGAGCTGCTGGCGTGGGTGAAAGAGGATGAAAACCGCCGCAAGGGCGAAATGGTGCTGATTGTCGAAGGGCATAAAGCGCAGGAAGACGCCCTGCCTGCCGATGCGCTGCGTACGCTGGCCCTGCTACAGGCTGAACTTCCTCTGAAAAAAGCGGCTGCGCTGGCGGCAGAGATCCACGGCGTGAAGAAAAATGCGCTGTATAAATATGCACTGGAGCAGCACGGGGAGTAAGTGACATGAGCCGCTATCAGCCGCCATTTACTATCACGCCATTTATTCTTAATCAGGTTGTTGAGATTGGTGAACTATTGGGGCACTGGGCGGCTCATTCAGGCAGAACATCACCCTTACTGCGCAAAGAGAACAGGATACGCACTATTCAGGCTTCCCTGGCCATCGAACATAACTCATTAACGACCGGACAAGTGACGGCAATCATGGATGGTAAACGCGTACTTGCACCTGAAAAAGATATTCAGGAAGTACGCAATGCTATCCTGGCATATGAGAAATTGACCGAATGGAAGCCCTGGAAGCTCAACGACTTACTCAGTGCACACCGATTATTGATGATGGGTCTGGTCGATCACCCCGGAAAGCTCAGAAAGGGGGACGTAGGGGTGTACCGTGGAAACCAGTTAGTCCACATGGCCCCGCCAGCGTCACAAATGAACCGCCTTATCGACGATCTTCTTTCCTGGCTTAAGCAGACCGATCTTCACCCGTTGATTGCCAGCTCGGTATTTCACTACGAGTTCGAATTTATTCATCCCTTTTCGGATGGAAATGGCCGCATGGGGCGGCTGTGGCAAACGTTGATCTTAAGTCAGTGGCGTGCAGAACTTGCATGGCTGCCCGTTGAAACACTCATTCACTTCCAGCAATCGCGCTATTACCAGATTTTAGGACAATGCGATCGGGCCAGTGATTGCACGGCGTTCGTGGCGTTTATGTTACAAAATTTGGCCGAAGCTTTGCGGGAAGGCATCGACATGACATCCGTCATGTCGGAAAAAATGTCGGAAGAATTGTCGGAAAAGGAAAACACTATCCTTGAGCTGCTTACCGTTCAACCGCAAATGACTGCGTTGATGTTGGCCTCTGTATTGGGGGTGACTTCCCGCACTGCGGAACGTTATCTCCGTTCTTTGCAAACAAAGGGTAAATTAAAACGCCTGGGGGCAAGGAAAGGGGGAAGCTGGCAGGTCATGCCTTAACCTGCCAGCTGAACACTTTTTATTTCCCAGGCATCGCCTCAAACACCAGCGTTTCCAGCGGTTGCAGGGTGATCACCACGGCGTTTTTATACTCCTCCGGTACGGTTGAATTGCTGCCGTACACGGCTTTGAGGGTAAACTGCGAACGCTCTCCTGCTGGGATCTCAAAATCTTTCGTTAAATCCAGGTAGTAACGTTGCGGCTTATCCGACGGGTTGCGTAAGCCAAAAATCGCTTTGTCTTTGCTCCAGGAAGCCCAGCCGTAAACCTGAAGCGCAGTCGGGTCACCGCCAATCCAGTGAGTGTCCACCAGCACGCTGGCATTCTCACGCGACCATTTTGCGGCCTGCGCCAGGGTATCCCACTTCGCCTTGTTGAGCATGGATGGCGTGATGTACAGTTCCTGCAACTGGGTGCCGGTTGCGAAGTAGCTCCACACCTGGTCGGCAAAATCGCTGTCCGTTTGCACCTTCTCCAGACCGTAATACGCATTCTCGGCGCTGACGATACCGTGATACATCAGCGAGTTCAGCGGGAACAGCGGACCTTTGCGCACGATGGATCGCCAGGTTTCGGCATCGCGGTAGGTCATCCACTGCTGCACCGGCGTGCCGGGGCCGTACAGGTTGATATCATCGCCCTGACGCCAGATCGCGTCAGCATAGAACAGCCATGACGGGCTGGCGTCGGTGCCGGTCGTCAGGTTGATAAACAGGTTTGGGTTGGCGCTACGCATGTTATGCAGCAGGGCGATTGACGCGTCGAAATCTGAGGCAAACGGACTCCCCTTGATATGCGAGTTGGCGTTGCCCATGCCGTCGAGCTTAAACGAGGTAATGTGCTCGTTTTCGATCAGCTTGATGATCCGATCGTTAAAGTTTTTAAAGTAGTTCGGCCCTGACAGCGCCAGCTTCCCGTCTACGGTTTCAAATCCGTACTCTTTTGCATGCGAGACGCGAATATCGCGCGGCTTGTTGTAGCCGCCCCACGGTGAAAGCCACAGCCCAACCGAGCTATGCAGGCTGTCGGCTTTCTCCCTGACCTTGCCGAAACCGTTGCTGAATGCCGGGCCAAACAGCCACCGACCGGTGCGATCGTCCCAGCCATCGTCCAGCAGGAACGCGTCCAGCGCCACGCCGCGCCCGGCGATAAATTCCTTGTTCCATTCGTCCATCCGTCCCAGCACATCCTGCTCGGAGTACGGGGTAAAGAAGCCGATGTCCATCCAGCTGTTGTAGTGCAGATAAGGCTTGTACGGCCGCGGACGCACGGCATCAATAAACTGGTTCACGCTGCGGCGCAGTTGGCTGGGTTCCGGGAAGGTGCCAAACCAGGTGGTATAGCTGACCGGCGCTTCAGGCTGAATGGGCGTTTTCAGCTCGACGTTCAGGTTCGTGGTGGCTTCATAAGCGTAAGTATTTACAATCGGTTTGTCTGGCAGAATGAAGAACGAGTCGGCCACGATCGGCGAGCTGTTGATCGCCCCGTCAACGTAAGGCGCCTGGGACTGCTTTTTCGTCGGGAAGAAGGTGATTTTCGCCACGTCCCGCGGCTGGCCGACCGCAGCGATGGTGTAATCGATACTGGCGTATTTATCCTTCACCAGGTTCAGCTTCACCGTCACGTTAAAATCCGGATGCGTAAAATCGACGACAATCGCGTTGTCCTGCTTTTCGACGTGCTTGATTTTAAAATCAGCGGTATGGATTTTTGTTTCATCCGGCAGCGTCAGAAAAAACAGCTCCTGCGGCGCGAGCGGATGGTTAGCCCTGCTGTCCTTTACCACGGCCGCTGCGTTTGCATCATCAAACGAGAGGGCAATAGCGTCGTTGCTGAGCGCGTAGTTCGCTGCGGCCGCGCCGTGAGACACGCAAAGCGCCAGCAGCGAGAGTGTGAGCACTTTTTTCATCGGGTAAGATCCTTATCAGTAATGCTTCAGCATTCGGTTGATGGACTGCTCCAGCCAGTAGCGCTGGGTGCCGAAGTTGATCCGCAGGTAGTTTTCGCCGTTCTGGACGTAGTGGCTGCCGTCTTCAATGACCACGCCAGCCTGTTTTGCGAAATGTTGGGTGAGCGCCGTCGCGCTGCGATCGTCCGCGCTGACGTCTACCCAGGCGAGATACGACGACTCCGGGTTCATCATCTTCCACGCCGGGAAGTGGGTCTGAATGGCATCCGCCAGGTAGCGGGCATTGCCGCGCAGATAACCGTTCAGCGCGTCGAGCCACGGCAGGCCGTGCTGATAGGCCAGAATAATCCCCCACACGCCGAAGATATTTGGCGAGGTAATGGAGTTCTTCTCAAGCTGCTGACGGAAGCGCTGGCGCAGCGAATCGTCTGGAATCATCGAGTAGGATGTTTTTAGCCCCCCCAGGTTGAACGCTTTATTCGGGGAGGTCAGCACAATCAGGTTATCCAGCGCGGCGCAGCCGGAGGTCAAACAGCTCACGAACGTGCCGTCGAGAATATGTTCCGCGTGCACCTCATCAACCACCAGAATGGTGCCGTAGCGTTTGCAGAGCTCGGAGACCTGGCGGATCTCATCCGCGCGCCAGATCCTGCCGGAGGGGTTATGCGGCGAGCAGAAGAACCACAGCGCGGGTCGGTGCGTTCTGAGCAGCGATTCGGTCAGGTTAAAATCAAGCTGGTAGCGGTTATCTTCCACGCGCAGCGGGTTAGCGAGTACTTGCACTCCTTGCCGCTGCGTCGCCATGGCAAACGGATCGTAGACCGGGGTGTTCATCATCACGCAGTCGCCGGGTGTGCAGAACGCCTGAACCGTATAGTGCAGCGTGGACACGGTGCCGTAGGTCAGGGTGATCCATGACCTCTCCACCTCAACCTGATGACGGGTGCGCTGGAAGGCGATGACCGCATCGTAGAATTCATCGAAGCACCAGGTATAACCGAAGGTGCCATGCTCCACGATGCGCTGAAAGCCTTCAGTCACGGCGGGTGGCGAGGTGAAGTCCATATCTGCTATCCACAGCGGGATAAATCCCTCCGGGACATCACCGAAACGCGAGCACACAAACGCATGATCCCATTTACGGCACTTATCGCTTTTACGCTCAATGATCCTGTCGAAATCAAACACAACGACCCCCTGTTAAATTAAGGCTTCAATGCCGGTTTTGACGCTCTGCACCTGCGGGCCGATGATCACCTGAACGCTGTGGGCATCAAGCACCACGACGGACAGGGCGCCCGCGGCCTTCAGCGCCTGCTGGTCGATAAGCCCCATATCTTTCACTACCAGACGCAAGCGGGTAATGCAGTTGTCGAGCGACTCAATATTCTCTTTGCCGCCAAGCGCACGAAGAATAAGTCCATGATCGTATTTCGATTTTCCACGTGCCCGGGTATTGGCTTCCACCGCCTGGAGCGCACCCTGCGCGTCAACCTCACGGCCCGGCGTTTTAATATCGTGTTTGAGGATGTACCAGCGGAAGACGAAGAAGTAGATAGCAAACCAGGCAATACCCACCGGGAACAGCAGATACCATTTGGTCGACGTTCCCTGCATGACGCCGAAGATCAGCAGGTCCAGAATGCCGCCGTCGGTGTTGCCGATGGTGACGCCGAGCAGCGCCATCACCAGCAGCGCCAGGCCCGACATAACGATATGGAAGGCATAAAGCACAGGGGCGATAAACAGGAACAGGAATTCAATCGGCTCCGAAATGCCGGTGACCACCGAAACCAGCACGCCGGAAAGCAGCAGCCCTTTAATCACCGGACGGTTTTCCGGGCGCGCGGTGCGGTAGATGGCATAGGCCACGGCAGGCAGGCCGAAGATAAAGGTCGGCATAAAACCTTGCGATAAAAATGCCGTAACGTGCGGGCTAAACGGCAGGCCGGCCTTCAGCTCGGCGTAGAAAATATTCAAAGCACCGGCCACCTCATGGCCGTTGACCATCTCCACGCCGCCCGCCGGGGTGAAGCGCACCATCGCCAGCAGAATGTGATGCAGGCCAAACGGCTTGAGCAGCAGCACGCCCACGCCATACAGGAACGGCCCAAAAACGCTGGTGCTCTGGATAATATGACCAATCCCGGCAATGCCCATCGCCACATATTTCCACAGCAGGGGGATGAACAAACCGACCAGCGACAGGGTGAGGGCGGTAATAATCGGGACAAAACGAATGCCGCTAAAGAAGGCAAAGGCGTCGTGCAGCACCGTGTCCTGAAAGCGTTCGTGCAGGAAGTAGGTGATGACCCCCACCACAATGCCGCCCAGCACGCCCATCTCCAGCGTTTGAATGCCCAGCACGATGGATTGTCCCACCTGTCTCATGGTGGCGGCATCGGCAAGCTGGTGGGTGGCGGTCAGGTAATAGTTGATGCTCATGTTCATCAGCATGTAGCCAACGAATCCGGCAAAAGCGCCTACCGCTTTATTGCGTTTGGCAAGGCCCATCGGGATCGCCATTGCAAACATCAGCGGCAGGTAGGTAAAGGCAAACCCGCCGACCATGGCGATAAAACCAAAGGTCAGCTGCGTTAACTCGCCGCCCAGAAAAGGAAAACTTTTGATGGTGGAGGGGCTGGTAACGGAACTGCCAATACCCAGCAGCAGCCCCATAAAGGCAAGCAGGGACACCGGGAACATAAAGGTCTTTCCCAGGCTTTGGAAAAATTCCCACGCTTTCGATTTAAACGACTTTTCCTGTGTCATGTAGGGACTCCTCGGATTTTTTAGGATAATGGAAGGCGCTGTCCGGCTTAAGGACGCGCCTTCATATTTGCGAGGCTTATAGTTATTTTTTAGGTATTGATGTAATGCGCAATGGGATCAGGCTTCAGCCGGAAGCAGCAGTCGGTTTGCCGAGCCGCAAACGGTGATTTTGCTTCTGACCACCTCCTTCATGGCATCCATGCCGACGCGCATGTAGAAGCGCGGATCGTTGCCCTGCGGGTTTTCGGCAAACCAGGCTTTAACGGCGTCGGAGAAGGCGATTTTCAGTTCTGTTGCAACGTTCACTTTGCAGACGCCCAGCTCAATGGTGCGGCGCACGTCCTCATCCGGCACATCGCTCGCGCCGTGCAGCACCAGGGGCACCGTCACCACCTCGCGGATCTCGGCCAGCCGCTGGAAGTCAATTTTTGGCCGTTTGGTATAGAGGCCGTGTGCGGTACCGATGGCAACGGCGAGGCTGTCCACTCCTGTCAGCTCGACAAAGCGTTTCGCTTCCTGCGGGTCGGTCAGAAACGCGCTTTCGGCGTCGACGCTCATGTCATCTTCCACCCCGCCCAGTCGTCCCAGCTCGGCCTCGACGCTACAGTCGTTGAGGTGGCAGAAATCGACGACCGACTTCACCAGCTTCACGTTTTGTTCGAACGGGTAATGGCTGCCGTCGATCATTGCGCTGCGTACGCCGGCATGGACTTTGCGGCGAATGTCGTCCAGCGATTCGTGGTGATCGAGGTGGAGCGCCAGCGGCATGTCATAAGTGTGGGAATAGGCGCTGCACAAAGCGTAAATCTCTTCCAGCGCAATATGTTTAAACGTACCCGGCGTACCCGCGAGGATCACCGGCGAGCGCATCTCGCTACAGACTTCGAGGATCGCCTGGATCGTCTCGGCGTTGTGGATGTTAAAGGCCGGAACGGCATAGCCCTTCGCCTGCGCGTCCTGCAAAAGGTATTTGGTAGAAATAATGCTCATGAGCCTGTCCTCTTAAGCCTGCCACGGATGAATAACAACGCCCTGGACCACACGGTTAACCGTACCGCTGGCGGACGGCGTATCCGGCGTATTGCCAACGTGCAGGGACTGGGTGAGTGCAAAGACCTGGGCGTACATCAGGAAGCAGAATGCCTGCTCCATATCGTTAAACGCGCGGGAAGCCGGCAGCAGGATATGCGGGCCCGCTTCAATGACCGGATCCGTTTCGGCTGCAATGGCTACCACGCGCATGGCCTGGCGATCGCGATGCAGCTCGGCGAGCAGATCCAGATCGTACCGACGCGTATACGGATGGCTGGAGATAAACACGACGACCAGCGTTTCGTTGTCTACCAGCGACTTAGGCCCGTGACGAAAACCCGCTGGCGAATCGTAGAATGCCGCCAGCTTGCCGGCGGTCAGCTCCAGCACCTTCAGCGCAGATTCCCGCGCGGCGCCCTGTAATCCACCGCTGCCCAGATAAACGATGCGCTTCCACGGTTCGTTACCAAAAACGCCGTGGCTGAAATCGCCGAGCGACGTGAGGATCGCCTGACAGCGATCGGATACGTCGCGGAACGTTTTGCTGTTGATCGTTTCCGGTGCGAATACCGCCAGGCAGCTCGCCATCATGGTGGTGATGCTGCTTGTCATCGCGAACCCGCGATCGTGCGTTTCAGCCGGCATGAGCAGAGCGAAGGCGTTATCGCTGTCGACGGCATTCTGGTACAGGCTGCCCGCTTCATTACAGGTGATCGACAGGTGGTAGCACTCCGGCACAAACTGGTTCGCCAGCTCAACGGCGGCGACGCTCTCCGGGCTGTTGCCGGAACGGGCAAAAGAGACCAGCAGCAGCGGGTGCGCAGGGCTGAAATAATCCATCGGATTGGTGACCAGATCGGTCGTAGGGATCGCGGTCATGTTTTTCCCTGTGCGGCTGGCAAGCCATGGCGCAATGATATCGCCGATAAAAGCGGACGTGCCCGCACCGGTCAGAACGATCCGCAGATCGGGTTTGCGCAACAGTGGCGTCAGAAAACCGTCGATCGACGCGCGCAGGTTATCGATATTGCTGAGCGAGCGAAGCCAGCTGGCTGGCTGCTGGCGGATCTCTTTTTCGGTCCAGGTGCCGGTGGTGGCGGTAGTGGTTTGTGGCATAACTCAGTCCTTAGTCGTGTGAATTCCACATCAGACGCTGGCAAACGTGTCGCTATCTTTCGTTTCGTTTCACTTGTTCACTTAAGCAGTTAAAGAAAATCTATAGAAAAGAAATCGAAAGTTCAATGGCGAAAAAGAAATAAAACGAAAAGTGTGATCGCGAAAGGAAAGGTAAAAATTAAGGAAAGGAAAAGAAAGGACTTACGATCGCATTCCGTAAGGCCAACAGAGCAGACTGTGAAAGGGCTATAGCGAAAACACCTGACCCTGAAGCCAGATCTGCCGGAGGTGTAAACCTGCGTCCAGCGCAATAATGTTGGCGCGTTTGCCTGGTGCTAACGATCCCAGCAGGTGGTCCATACCGAGCAGGCGGGCGGGATGCAGCGAGGCCATATGAATAGCGTTCTCTGCGGGAACCCCCGTATGCTCCACCATATGTCGCACGGCGGCATCCAGCGCGAGCGTGCTGCCCGCCAGCCCGCCGGAGGCCGTGCGGACAACGCCGCCCTGCATCTCGACCTTTTCACCACACAGCGTATAGCGCCCGTCGGGCATCCCCGCCGCCTGCATGGCATCGGTGATCAGCACCGTGCGATCCTTCGCACAGCAACAACACAGCCGCATGGCTCCAGGGTGAACGTGGTGACCGTCGGCAATCAGCTCCAGCCACGCGCGTGGGTCCGTCAGCCCGGCGCCAACCATGCCGGGCTCCCGGTGGTGTAACCCCGTCATGCCGTTGTAGCAGTGCACCAGCCCGGCTGCGCCTGCGTCAAATGCGGCAAGGGTCTGCGCGTATGTAGCGGCGCTGTGGCCCAGCATGACGCGTATCCCTTTCTGGCTGAGGTGATGGATCGCCTTCAGGGCGTGCGCTTTTTCCGGGGCCAGCGCCACAACCCGCAGCGTGTCCTGCGAAACCGCAATCAGCGCATCAAGTTCCGCAAAATCCAGTTCGCGAAACAGTTCTGGCGGGTGTGCCCCTTTATTCTGTGGCGTAAAGTACGGGCCTTCCAGATAGCTCCCCAGAACCTGCGCGCCGGGGCCACCTGCATGACAGCGTCGGGCAATACGCCTTAACGCGCCATGGATCGCCTCCAGCGGAGCGGTGACGGTGGTGGGTAAAAACGCCCCCACACCTTCACGTGCTTTATGCATGGCTAACCGGTCCAGCACGTCGGGTGCATCATCCATCACGTCCACTCCCGCGCCGCCGTGGACGTGGATATCGATATATGCCGGGCAAAGCAGGTCCGCCTCGCGGACGTTAACCCCTGCCGGTATCGGCTCGATGGCGGTGATGACGCCTCTTTCGATACGCAGCTGGTGATCATCCAGCCAGCCCTGCCCGGTAAGCAGACGACGCGCGCGCAGCACCTGGCTCATATCCCTTCCCCGGCGGGCACGTCCTCGCGACAGCGGGCTAGCTCATCCACCAGGCTGGTCAGGCCGCGATGGCCGCACTCCAGCGCCTGCAAACGAAACGCTTCGCTGCTTAATCCGTCGCGATCCAGCACCATCTCCAGCAAAAGCTGGAGGTTGGTGCCGGCGATCACTTCGCTGCCGGGCCGCTGCATCGCGAGGGTAGAAGCCACACGAAACGGCGTCCCGCCGAGAAGATCGGTGAGAAACACAATATCGTGCTCTGCGTCCAGTTCAGTCACTGCCTGCTCAAGCTGCGCGGTCAGCCGCGCAGTGGTGGAACTTTCCGGAAAATCGATGGCGATAAACTGCGGCTGTTCGCCGAGGATCTGCTTCATCGCCTGTTCAAGCCCGCTGGCAAAACCGCCGTGACCCGTCAAAATAATGCCTAACATCGCAACCTCTTTGCGTTTACAGGAAGTGACAGAATTTACCGACCACGCCCAGCACCACGGTGATACCAATCAGGCGCAGCGGGCTCCAGCCACGGCGTACCAGCCAGAACATGGTCAGGGTGTAGACCAGCGGCAAAAACGCCGGCATCAGCTTGTCGATCACGTCGGTTTGCAGTTTGACGACCGCATCCCCGGCTTTAATCTCGAGTGTGGTATTCAGGCGCACATAGGTTGCCACCAGCGCACCAATTACCGTCATCCCGACAATGGACGCAGCATGGCCAACCTTTTTGGTGTTGGCCTTGATCAGCGGGATCGCGGCGACACCCATTCGGTAGGCATAGTGCGCCAGGCCAAAGCGCAGGCCGAGATGCACCACGTTGAACAGCACGATAAAAACCACCGCGCCAAGAATGGAGCCTTGCAGCGCCAGGCTGGCACCAATACCGCCGCAGATGGGTAACAGGGTCAGCCAGAACATGGCGTCACCAATGCCCCCGAGCGGCGCGCCGACGGCAATTTTCGTGCTCTGAATGCTGTTCACGTCCTGCTTTGATCGTTCCATCGCCAGAATAATGCCGATAACAAAGGTCACCAGGAACGGATGGGTGTTGAAGAAGCCCATATGGCCCTTCATGGCGCGCGCCAGGTCCCGTTTATTGGTGTGGATCTTTTTCAGCGCGGGCAGCAGCCCGTACAGCCAGCCGGAGGCCTGCATACGCTCGTAGTTGAACGAGGCCTGTAACAGCATGGAGCGCCAGGCCACGCGGTTAATGTCTTTTTTGGTCAGCTCCGCGCCAATGGTCTGGTCTTCATAGACGTTTTCATTCACGCCGCTCAGCAGCGTCTCTTCACTGACGGACGCGCCCGGCAGGGTGGTGTGATTAGATGCCATCTTCAAATTCCTCTTTCTGGGCTGCGGGCGCCGTCGGTTCAGGCGACTTACGCAGCAGGTCGATCAGCGCCATCGCCAGCGCAGCCGCCGCAATCGCCAGCACCGGAAGCTTCAGCCAGGCCGCGGCGACAAAACCGATAATGAAGTAAGGGATGTAAACGTTTTTCATCATGATCTTCAGCAGCACGGCGAAGCCGATCGCTGGCATGATGCCGCCCGCGACGCCGAGACCGTCGATCAGACGCTCCGGCAGAATAGCAATGGCGTTTTTCGCGTGTTCAGCACCGAAGTAGATGGGCAGAAACGCGCACAGGAAATAAAAAACGCCGAGCGCCAGCAGCGCCAGATAGTTGACTCGCTCAATGCCGTCGGTGTCCGCGTTAGCCGCCATGCGATCGCAGCGGGACATTACGCCGGACATCACGGAGAAGAGGAACGTAATACCCATCTGCACCGCCACGGCAAACGGTACGGCCACCCCAACGGCGACATCCGGCTTCACGCCCGTGGTGATGGCAAACGTGGTGCCAACGATGGTGCCGATAATCACGTTCGGCGGCTGCGCGCCCGCCAGCGGCGCCAGGCCCATCCAGACCAGTTCTAAGGTACCGCCGGTCAGAATACCGGTGTGCAGGTCGCCCAGTATCAGGCCAACCAGCGGCCCGAGCACCACCGGACGGTGCATGTGTGTTAAGCCGTTAAACATATCCAGGCCCGCGATAAAGGCGAGAAGCCCGAGCGCGAAAGCCTGCAAAAGACTGATTTCCATTGTGAATCCCTCAGAGCAGTTTAAAGAGATCCAAAGCAGTCTCTGTTGGAACGCCCTGAACGAAGCATTCCACGCCGGCCGCCCTCAGGCCGTTAAACGCGGCGATATCGTTCGCGTCTACAGATACCGTTTTGGCAATTTGCTGTTTGCCACTGGCATAATGCATATTTCCGACGTTGATACGGGTGATGGGTACGCCGCCCTCTACCAGCGTTAAAAAATCAGCCGGTGCTTTGCAGACCAGCAGAATTTTCTGGCGGTCGGCGGCGCGATGAATGTTGTCGATGACCTTTTGCAGAGACCAGAAACGCACGGCGATACCTTCCGCAAGCACCATTTCCATCAGGTTTTGCTGCACCGGATCGTCCGCAACCTCGTCATTTGCCACCAGCACCAGGTTTGCCCCCGCAAACCCCACCCACTGCACGCCCACCTGTCCGTGGATCAGGCGCTCATCAATGCGGCATAAGACAATGTTTGGCATAGCGTTTTCCTCTTTTTAATTATGCGTGTTGAGTCGTTACGCCTTCGCAGGCGGCATGGTACTGCTGGAGTATGTCCTGAATGTGGTCGAGGATGAGTTCCCGTGGCTTTGACTTGAGAGCGCCCTCGCGAACTTTGCTGTACTGCAAAGGCAGATACTGGCTGATCAGCGGCAGCGGGATCGGTTCATCCGCAAGGTTGCGTACCAGTCGCTCAAAGGCGTCGTCAATCTGGCTGTCTGGCCAGTAATAACGCACGCGGTCGGAGTAGCTGTAGCCGCGGGCCAGGCGTCGGGCGTTGCCGTCACCGTGATAGTGGCTTTGCCAGTATTCCGGGCGATCGAGCATCACGTTTTCCAGGACGTGACGCAGCCCGGAGCAGGCTTTTGCCGGCAGCAGCTCTTCTTCAATGGCCGCCAGCGAGAACAGCGCTTCGCGCAGGGCAAAGGTCAGGGCAGGGCCGACTTTAAGAATGGCGAAGTGATCGTTCACCAGCTGGCGCAGCGCCTGCGGCGTCTGGTAATCGGTAGAATGTGCTTCGAATACCAGCGTGTCATAGGCTTCAACCATTTTGCTCAGCGCGACGGCTTTATGCGGCTGATAGTCACAAACGTGCGCATGATCGAACTCAACGCCGGGCTGTACCACCAGGCCAATAATGCGCGGCCAGATGTCGCTTAACCCTTCCTTCTCGAATGCGTGGCGGTGTGCCTCAAGCGTGGCGCGTGCCGCCTCTGGCGTGGTGACCTCAAGCTCGGTCAGCGTGTCGTGCGCGCCGCCGGGAACCGGAACTTCCGTGCCGATAACGTAGACCAGATCGGCTACACCAAATTGCTCAAGACAGGTTGTTTCGGCAATTTTTGCCAGACGCGCGGCGCGCCCGGCAACGATCGCATCGGTTAAAGGAACCGGATCGTCTTCGCAGGACATGCTGCAATCGAGATGGATCTTCTTGAACCCGGCAGCCACGTAGCTTTTGATGAGATCGTCGGCGTTCGCCATCGCCTGCAAAGCCGGCAGGTTTTGCCAGCGGTTGGGACCGAGATGATCGCCGCCAAGGATCAGCTGCGAGGTGGGGAAACCGAGAGATCCCGCCAGCGTGCAGACAAACCCATGAAAATCGGCGGGCGTCATACCGGTATAGCCGCCAAACTGATCCACCTGGTTTGAGGTGGCTTCAATCAGCAGAGGCGTCTGTTGAGAATGGGCGTAACGAATTGCAGCTTCAAGTACCAGTGGATGTGCGGAACAGACGGCATAAATCCCGTTTGTATTCCCCCGTTTATGGTGTTCCACCATTTCTGTCAGATGTTTCACTTTCCTCTCCATTTCGGATGGTGTTGGCATTCATCTTTCGTTTTGTTTCATTTGATACTGCATTATGGTGCGGTAAAAATAAAACGAAAGATAATAGTTTTCCGATCTGTTTCACAAAAGAAACATAATGAAAGGTTTCAGCGGCGGTTAAGCGTGCGTCAGCGCGCCTTACAGGGCTTGCATTCCCTTAAAAGAAAGGCGTTAATAAGCAAAACGAAATGAAACGAAAGTTTATTTACTAAGGAGCTCGTATGAGCAGCACCGATCCATCCGCAGAGAAGCGCATCACCGGCACCAGCGAAAGGCGAGAGCAGATCATTCAGCGGTTGCGGGCGCAGGGAAGCGTGCAGGTTAACGATCTTTCTCTTTTATACGGCGTGTCGACGGTGACGATCCGTAACGATCTGGCCTTTCTGGAAAAGCAGGGGATTGCCGTTCGCGCTTACGGCGGCGCGCTGATTTGCGAAGGCAATATGCCCGGCGTGGAGCCGTCCGTTGAGGACAAAAGTTCCCTTAATACGGCAGTGAAGCGCAGCATCGCGCAGGCGGCGGCTGAGCTGGTGAAGCCGGGCCACCGCATTATTCTGGACTCGGGTACCACGACCTGTGAAATCGCCCGTATGCTGCGCCAGCACACCGACGTTATTGCCATGACCAACGGGATGAACGTGGCGAACGCGCTGCTGGAAGCAGAGGGAGTGGAGCTGCTGATGACCGGTGGACACTTGCGCCGTCAGTCGCAATCTTTCTACGGCGACCAGGCGGAGCAGTCGTTACAGAATTACCATTTTGACCTGCTGTTCCTGGGCGTCGACGCCATCGATCTCGATCGGGGGGTGAGTACGCACAATGAGGATGAAGCCCGCCTGAATCGAAAAATGTGCGAGGTGGCAGAGCGCATTATCGTTGTGACCGACTCCAGCAAGTTTAACCGTTCAAGCCTGCATAAAATCATTGATACCCAGCGGATCGATATGATTATCGTCGATGAAGGTATTCCGGCAGAGAGCCTCGACGGGCTGCGGAAAAGCGGGATTGATGTGGTGCTGGTGTAGGGTTTTGTCCCTTCACCCTAACCCTCTCCCCACAGGGGAGAGGGCAGAATGAGAGGCCATCACGTCACCGGCGCCGGATTAAACACCGCCAGCTGGTTATGCAATCCCCATTGATCAGAGAAAGTTTTCTTCCGCCCGCTCGCCACGTCCAGAATGAAGTGGAACAGCTTCCAGCCCACATCCTCAATACTCTCTTCCCCGGTGGCGATGGTGCCCGCGTTGATATCCATTAAGTCATACCAGCGGTTTGCCAGCTCGGTGCGGGTCGCCATTTTGATCACCGGTACCGCCATCAGGCCGTACGGCGTGCCGCGCCCGGTGGTAAAGACCTGTACCGTAATGCCGGACGCCACCTGCTGGGTGCCGCAAACAAAATCACTGGCAGGCGTTGCCGCGTAAATAAGGCCGCGTTTGGTTGGCCGCTGGCCCGGAGAGAGCACTTCCACAATCGCACTCTGGCCAGATTTGGCAATTGATCCGAGGGCTTTTTCCACCACGTTCGCCAGGCCGCCTTTCTTGTTACCCGGGGACGGGTTTGCGCTGCGGTCGGTTTTGCCCATATCAAGATAGTTATCGTACCAGGCCATCTCCTCCAGCAGACGTTTGCCCACTTCCTCGTTGACGGCGCGCGGCGTAAGCAGGTGGATGGCGTCACGCACTTCGGTGACCTCGGAGAACATCACCGTGGCGCCGCAGCGCACGAACAAATCCGACGCGTAACCCACCGCCGGGTTGGCGGTGACGCCGGAAAACGCATCGCTGCCGCCGCACTGTGTCCCCACTACCAGCTCAGAGGCCGGGCAGGTTTCGCGCTGGCGTTTGCTCAGCGTGTCCAGATGGCGCTCCGCCACCTGAAGAATATCGTCGACCATGGAACGGAATCCGACGTGACGTTCGTCCTGGAGACGAACAATGCTGGCATCGTCTACCGGAATGGCTTTCACATCCTCAGTACCCTGCAACAGGCGTTCAGGCTGCAATTTCTCGCAGCCGAGGCCAATCACCATCACCTCGCCGCCAAAGTTTGGGTTGAGGGCGATATTGTGGATTGTGCGGATTGGCACGACCGCCGCGGGCGCGTTGATCGCCACGCCGCAGCCGTACAGGTGGTTAAGCCCCACCACGCCGTCAACGTTGGGGTATTTCGGCAGCAGATCGCGCTCAATAATTTTCACCACGTAATCCACGACGCCCGCCACGCAATGCACGCTGGTGGTGATGCCGAGCAGGTTTTTGGTTCCCACGCTGCCGTCCGCGTTGCGGTAACCTTCGAAGGTATAGCCCTCCAGCGGCGGCAACGGCTCAGGGACGCGGGTCGCCAGCGGCAACGTTTCCAGCGGCGGGGCCGCTGGCAGCTCAACCAGCGACTCTTCAACCCAGCTACCCTGCGGGACAGGGCGTACCGCATAGCCGATGACTTCGCCGTAACGCACGATTTCGCCGTGCGTGGGGATATCGACCAGCGCGACCTTGTGCCCCTGCGGAACGTGCTCAATCAGCTCCAGCCCGTCCGGGAATCGGGTACCCGCTTTCAAGCCATTGTCGTTGACAATAATCGCCACGTTGTCGGTATCGTGCACTTTTATATAGAACGCCGTCGGCGACGCCTGTCGAATTTGAATATCGGCCATTGTTTACGCTTCTCCAGCAAAATATCTGATACTAAATATAGCCAGATGGTTAATTGTTTCTTATTGAAGAAATAAAGAATGTCAGGAGAGGAAAGGTGAGAATGTGATCGCGATCGCTCCCGAAACACTAATCGTTGATTCTGTGCATCAGCGCCCACTGCTTTGTGCATATGCTCAAGATAGCGTTCAAATTCCACTCGATAACTGAGCATTGAAACAATGTACTGCCGTCGGGCGGCGATTATACTGAATGACGATTTTATAACGCCAAAATTCAGTCAGAAAATAAATATAACCCTGACGCTGCGTCGGAATAAATAAAAATGATGCTGGCTAAAACTGCGGAATTAAAAAAGGTATAAGCGATGAGTAATGATATCTTCCCGAATAAGTTTAAAGCAGCCCTCGCGGCGCACCAGATCCAGATTGGCTGCTGGTCTGCGCTGGCAAACCCCATCAGCACGGAAGTGCTGGGCCTGGCCGGATTCGACTGGCTGGTGCTGGACGGCGAACATGCGCCAAACGATATCAGCACGTTTATTCCGCAGCTGATGGCGCTGAAAGGCAGCCACAGCGCGCCGGTGGTGCGTGTGCCCACCAACGAGCCGGTTATCATCAAGCGTTTACTGGATATCGGCTTCTACAACTTCCTGATCCCGTTTGTTGAAACGGAAGAAGAAGCGGTGCTGGCCGTAGCGGCGACCCGCTATCCGCCGGAAGGGATCCGCGGAGTGTCCGTTTCGCACCGCGCCAACATGTTTGGCACCGTGCCGGACTATTTCGCCCAGTCCAACAGGAACATCACCATCCTGGTTCAGATCGAGAGCCAGCAGGGTGTCGATAACGTCGACGCCATTGCCGCGACCGAAGGCGTAGACGGTATTTTCGTCGGCCCGAGCGATCTGGCTGCCGCCTTTGGTCATCTGGGCAATGCCAGCCACCCGGACGTACAGCGCGCGATCCAGCACATTTTTGCCCGTGCCAAAGCCCACGGTAAGCCGTGCGGCATTCTGGCGCCGGTGGAAGCTGACGCCCGCCGCTACCTGGAGTGGGGCGCAACGTTTGTTGCCGTCGGCAGCGACCTCGGCGTATTCCGCGCGGCCACGCAGAGATTAGCAGACGCTTTTAAAAAATAACCATCATTGAGGAAACAGATTATGACGCTGAAAGTGGGTTTTATTGGCCTGGGTATCATGGGCAAACCAATGAGCAAAAACCTCATCAAAGCAGGTTACTCGCTGGTGGTTCTCGACCGTAATTCAGACGCGGTGGCAGAGGTGATTGCGGCCGGCGCAGAAACGGCGACAACCGCAAAAGCGATCGCCGAGCAGTGCGATGTCATCATCACCATGCTGCCAAACTCTCCGCACGTGAAAGAGGTGGCGCTGGGTGAGAACGGCATTATCGACGGCGCGAAGCCGGGCCTGGTGGTGATCGACATGAGTTCAATCGCACCGCTGGCGAGCCGCGAAATCAGCGAGGCGCTGAAGGCGAAAGGCGTGGAGATGCTGGACGCACCGGTCAGCGGCGGCGAGCCCAAAGCCATCGACGGCACCCTGTCGGTGATGGTGGGCGGCGATAAAGCCGTCTTCGACAAATACTACGACCTGATGAAAGCGATGGCTGGCTCCGTGGTGCACACCGGTGACATCGGCGCGGGTAACGTCACCAAGCTGGCAAACCAGGTGATTGTGGCGCTGAACATTGCGGCCATGTCGGAGGCGCTGACGCTGGCCACCAAAGCGGGGGTGAATCCGGATCTGGTCTATCAGGCCATTCGCGGTGGTCTGGCGGGTAGCACCGTGCTGGATGCCAAGGCACCGATGGTGATGGATCGTAACTTTAAGCCAGGTTTTCGTATCGACCTGCACATTAAAGATCTGGCGAATGCGCTGGATACGTCACACGGCGTGGGGGCGCAGCTGCCGCTGACTGCCGCCGTCATGGAGATGATGCAGGCGCTGCGTGCGGACGGTCTTGGCACTGCCGATCACAGCGCGCTCGCGTGCTACTACGAAAAACTGGCGAAGGTCGAAATTACTCGCTAATGACGTCCTGCCCGGTGGCGCAACGCATACCGGGCCTACGGTCCAGGCTTACAACTATGAAAATCGTAATCGCGCCAGACTCTTATAAAGAAAGCCTGTCTGCCACCGAGGTGGCGCAGGCGATAGAAAAAGGATTTCGGGAGATTTTCCCCGACGCTCATTACGTGTCGGTTCCCGTTGCTGACGGTGGAGAAGGTACGGTTGAAGCGATGATCGCCGCGACTCAGGGCACCTGGCAGCAGGCTGTCGTCACCGGTCCGTTAGGGGAAAAAGTGAATGCCCGCTGGGGGATCTCTGGCGACGGGACGACCGCGTTTATCGAGATGGCCGCCGCCAGCGGCCTGGTGCTTGTTCCTCCCGCGCTGCGTAACCCGCTGGTCACAACGTCTCGCGGGACGGGGGAGCTGATCCTCAGCGCACTGGATAAAGGCGCGCGCAATATCATCATCGGTATCGGCGGGAGCGCCACCAACGACGGGGGCGCCGGCATGATGCAGGCGCTGGGCGCGAGGTTTACGGATGCCAACGGGACGGAGATCGGCTACGGTGGCGGTAGCCTGATGGCGCTTAACCGTATTGATATTTCGGCGCTCGATCCGCGTCTTCAGGGATGCGCAATCCGCGTCGCCTGTGACGTGACGAATCCGCTGGTCGGTGAAAGCGGCGCGTCGCGTATCTTTGGCCCGCAAAAAGGCGCCACCGAGGAGATGATCCTCGAACTCGACGCCAATCTTAGCCACTATGCCGAGGTGATCAAAAAATCTTTGCGCATCGACGTGAACCCGGTTCCGGGGGCAGGAGCGGCGGGCGGCATGGGCGCGGCGCTGATGGCCTTTCTGGGGGCTGAGCTGAAAAGCGGCATTGAGATTGTCACTCAGGCGCTCAATCTTGAAGAACATATTCACGACTGCACCTGGGTACTGACGGGCGAAGGGCGCATCGACAGCCAGAGCATTAACGGTAAAGTGCCCGTCGGCGTGGCGAGCGTCGCCAAAAAATACCATAAGCCGGTGATAGGGATTGCCGGAAGTCTGACGCAGGACGTGGGCGTGGTACACCAGTACGGCATCGACGCGGTGTTCAGCGTACTGACCAGCATCGGCTCACTGGAAGAGGCGTTCCGGGGCGCGTATGACAACATTTACCGCGCCTCGCGCAATATCGCGGCCACATTGCAGGTAGGCATGCGTAGCCAGGGGTGACAGCGGCGCGCAAACCCTCTATACTGCGCGCCGAAGCTGACCAGACAGTCGCCGCTTCGTCGTCGTCCCTTTCGGGGGAGACGGGCGGAGGGGAGGAAAGTCCGGGCTCCACAGGGCAGGGTGCCAGGTAACGCCTGGGGGGGAAACCCACGACCAGTGCAACAGAGAGCAAACCGCCGATGGCCCGCGCAAGCGGGATCAGGTAAGGGTGAAAGGGTGCGGTAAGAGCGCACCGCGCGGCTGGTAACAGTCCGTGGCACGGTAAACTCCACCCGGAGCAAGGCCAAATAGGGGTTCACATGGTACGGCCCGTACTGAACCCGGGTAGGCTGCTTGAGCCAGTGAGCGATTGCTGGCCTAGATGAATGACTGTCCACGACAGAACCCGGCTTATCGGTCAGCTTCAACTTCTTCTAAAACGATCGTTGATGTGTCTCAGGTAGTGAAATGAGATACATCAACGGTCGCAATAACCTTTATTATTACCTCCTGCAACACCATATACAAATTCTACTATTCTGATCATAAAAATGTTTACTGTTGAGGCTCAATAATAAGAGCTTCGTTAATTCATCAACAGAATAAGAACACAGTAATATCCGTATAATGAATAATTAGAAATGCCATTTTATTTTAACAACAATACATTCCGAATGATGTAGTTTATTTGTATAATGAGGATTTGGGTTAAATAGAACGACATCAAGTAAAGGGATTTATAATGGGAGTCAAAGGTAATTATCTTTTCAGAGGTGATAAAACCACCTGTGGCGGTGTAATCATAGATGGATGTCCTGACCATCAGCACTTTGGGAAAGACATGGTCTGCGAAGGTCACAGAGTAACCTGTGGCAAGCATAAAGGGCTTTATCGTATTACGGGAGGGATTCGCGACACTATCCATGGTAAGAGAATTGCAGGTACTTTGCATAGCCGCAGTTCTTGCCCATGTAGATCGCGCCTTGTTCCCTCAAACTTTGATGATAATTACGAGCTTGATATTGAAGTGACGCCAGCCAGCATTGGCTCACAGCGAATTGCCAACCTGTCTGAAGTGCCTGAACCCATTCATCAGGCACAATCTACAAAGAAAGATTCCAAATCTGATAAACCTAAAGGTATAGATGCTGGTTTTACCATTATTCCGTATGGTGGGACAACAGAAGCCTGGCAACGTCTGTTATTCACAGAGAACCCACCAGCAGGTGTAAAAGAACTCTTTGCCGCGTTGAACGGCCCGCATGAAAGATATAAAGCTGGTTCTATTATGCTGGTGGTTGACCCTGATAAGCAGGACAGCGAACAAATTGCACATATGCAGGCCGCGAAAGCGCGAGTTGATGCAGCGTTAGCTCCTCTCTCCATTCAGCAAGCTAACTTTCTCTACAAGTACAAAGACACCATTGAGATGTTCGCTGCTGCTGCCAGTACGGCGAGCGATACTTATGGATACTCAGGAAAAGCAACCGAAGCCGCGAAAGGTTATTTTGAACAGGTAGAAAAAATCCTTGTCGAGATAGAGAAAACCTACAAGAACCAGTACATCACCAGTGGCACACTGATCGGTGAACAATTTTTTGTCGAGCGCCGCCGGTTATTCGGTCAACTCGATAGTGTGCTGAAGATGTTCATGAAGCATCGTTTCATGTTCAATGAATACGCAGAACTGAAAAACGCCCTTGGCCTGTCCAGTAGTTCAATCACCCATCGCTGGAATGAAACAGGCGTTAGCGATATTGAGGGTTACGCCACCCACATCGAGAAGCTGGCGAAGTACGTCAAGTGGATGGAAACCGCTGGGAAGATCGGGATTGGCATGTCTGCACTCGATACCGCCGCAAAGATCACGGAAGCCTGCACTGTGGGCAGAGATTGTGCGAAAACGTCGTTTACCTCCATTGGTGAATTTTCCGGGAGCCTGATCGGCGGTGCGATAGCTGGAAAAATTGCGGGTACAGCCGCAGCAAATACTGTCTGTGCGATAGTGCTTGGCGCTGCAACTATAGAAGCCGCAGGTGCTGGAGCATTACTTTGTACGCTCGGAGTAAATGGCGCTATTGCATATGGTAGCGATAAAGCTACATCTGCGTTCGGTGGCTTCGTTGGTGAATCGCTATATGAGGTTACAAGTAATGACCATTAATGCCCTACTTAACGCCAAGTTAACAGTAATCATCGGAGCACTTGCTTTCGGCTTCGGTATAGCCAGTATCATAGCCTCAGTTCTGAACAGGGATAGATTTAAGGAGATCTGCATCCTGTACAAAGAAAAATACGGTAGTCTGCCCAATGCTGTATTGCTGTTCGAGAACGTCAACACGCTTTATGTCAAAATAGCATATAGCACAAAAGTGAGTTTTATATACATGCCGCTGTTGTGGAATAAAAGCTCAATCCTGACCAAAAACGATGACAAGGACTTTATACGTGGGCTACCAAAACGGCTTATTGGCCCGTTCTACGTGGAGATATACTTGGCGGTTGTCAGTCTGTTGTTTTTTATCATTGGCGTGTTACAAATGTTAGCAGTTAGGCATGGCTGAGTGTGAAAAGTGCTTCACTCGGTGGGTTTGCTCTGTAACACAAACTGCGATCGAGTCTGCGACACACGACAACCCCAGCGCCGCAGATACCTGACGTATCGTTGAACGAACCCGGCTTATCGGTCAGCTTCAACTTCTTACGAAACCCCGCTTCGGCGGGGTTTTTGCTTTCTGAAGAAAACAGTCCGGGTAAGCGCTGCGCCAGCCGACATCAATTCTCAATTTTGCGACGCTAAGCACATTTCACTGTTTACTCCGCCACGCGCTCCTCTCATCCTCCGTAGATGATCGTAATCACGAAATTTAACGCTATAAAATAAGAAAATTTCAGTGTTGATTAGATGTTGCATTTGTTGATTTGCTGAAAATAAATGTTTTTCTAATTGATAATCAAATATTGAATCTAAAAACATTCTTCTGGTGAATGTGTGATATATCCCACTCTTTATTCTGAAATAGTATTAATATTCCTGGTAAAGTTGATAAACCACAAAAATGTTTTAAAT
>NZ_JADBRA010000026.1:0-62819 GCF_014896205.1 Enterobacter cloacae complex sp. I2 | reverse complement strand
GTTATAAATTTGATACATAAAATGCGTAAAACCAGCGAATAACCACACTACTCCGAGTGGTTATTATAAAAAGTATAAAAATACGCTCATAATTCTATTTTTTTGATCGCGATCAATAGTAATGGCATCCAAAGGCGCAATATAAAAACATCATCATTTTTTATTTAGCGCAAACAAAAATGCGTTAAATCGCTATTACTGAAAACACAAAAACGCACCTTAAATAACTAAAAAAAGCAAAACGAATAAAGCAATCGAATGTGTGTTTTCGCTGTACGACGAATTTTTGACAACTTAAGACGTGAAACTATGAAAACAAAAACTGCTGTAACGCCTCCTGCGGCGAATCTGGCATCAAATGGAACAGCAAAACGCCTGCTGATGATGGCCCTGCCCATCATCGTTGCCGTCCTGCTGCTGTTTGTCCCCGTTCCTGAAGGGCTGCCGCCTTATGCGTGGCACTACTTCGCCATCTTTGTTGGCGTCATCGTTGGGTTGATTTTCGAACCTCTGCCGGGCGCCGTAATCGGCCTCACCGGCGTGGTGGCGATTGCGCTGTGCAGCCAGTGGGTGCTCTTTAGCCCCGAACAGCTGGCTGACCCGAAATTCAAGCTGGCGGGCGCCTCCTTTAAATGGGCGGTGAGCGGGTTTGGTAACTCCACCGTGTGGCTGATCTTCGGTGCCTTTATGTTTGCCGCGGGCTACGACAAAACCCGCTTCGGCCGCCGCCTGGCGCTGATTCTGGTGAAATATCTGGGCCGTCGCAGCCTGACGCTCGGTTACGCGATTACCTTCGCGGACCTGCTGCTGGCACCGTTTACCCCGTCCAATACCGCGCGCAGCGGTGGGACCATCTACCCGATTATCGCCAACCTGCCGCCGCTGTACGGTTCAAAACCGAACGACCCAAGCGCGCGTAAAATCGGTTCGTATCTGATGTGGGTGGCCATTACCGCGGCCTGTATCACCAGCTCCATGTTCCTCTCAGCCCTTGCGCCGAACCTGCTGGCGCTGGCGCTGGTGAAAAGCACCGTTGGGATTGATATCTCCTGGGGCACCTGGTTCCTCGCCTTCCTGCCGCTGGGCATCCTGCTGATCCTGACCATGCCGCTGCTGGCCTACTGGTTCTACCCGCCGGAAGTGAAGGTGAACAACGAAGTGCCGCTGTGGGCGACCCGTGAGCTGGAAAAACTGGGCAAACTGTCGCGCAATGAGATCCTGCTGCTGGTGTTCGTGTGCTGCGCGCTGCTGATGTGGATCTTCGCCGCCGCATGGATTGAGCCCGCGATGGCTGCCCTGCTCATCGTCGGCCTGATGCTGTGGACCGGCGTACTGGAGTGGAACGACATCACCGGCAACAAAGCCGCCTGGAACACCTTCGTGTGGTTCGCCACCCTGGTGGCGCTGGCGGACGGCCTCTCCTCCACTGGCTTTATCAGCTGGCTGGGTAAAGAAGGTGGCCTGCTGATGAGCGGTATCTCTCCGGGCGTGGCGACCATCGTCCTGCTGCTGGCGTTCTACCTGCTGCACTACCTGTTTGCCAGCACCACCGCGCACACCACGGCGCTGCTGCCGGCGATGCTGACCATCGCCTCCACCATTCCGGGCATGAATATGGAAGTGTTCGTCCTGCTGATGGTGACCTCGCTGGGCGTGATGGGGATCATCACCCCGTACGGTACTGGTCCAAGCCCGATTTACTACGGTAGCGGCTACCTGCCAACCAAAGACTACTGGCGCCTCGGCACCATCTTCGGCGCCATCTTCCTGGCGGCCCTGCTGCTGATTGGCTACCCGTGGATGTCCATGATGTTCTGATTCCTGACCGCCGGACTTCTCCTCCGGCGGTTTTATTTTTGTGGAGCAATACGCTATGTCAAACAAACCGTTTTTCTACCAGAACCCCTTCCCGCTCGCGCATGACGACACCGAATACTATCTGCTGACCAAAGAGCACGTCTCCGTTGCCGAGTTTGACGGTCAGGAAGTGCTGAAGGTGGAGCCCGAAGCGCTGACCCTGCTGGCACAGCAGGCCTTCCACGACGCCGCGTTTATGCTGCGCACCTCTCACCAGAAGCAGGTTGCGGCTATTCTGAGCGACCCGGAGGCCAGCGAGAACGACCGATACGTGGCCCTGCAATTCCTGCGCAACTCGGACATTGCGGCGAAAGGCGTGCTGCCAACCTGTCAGGATACCGGCACGGCAATCATTATGGGTAAGAAAGGCCAACGCGTCTGGACCGGCGGCTGTGACGAAGCGGCGCTGAGCCAGGGGGTGTATAACACCTATATTGAAGACAACCTGCGCTACTCGCAGAATGCGGCGCTGGATATGTATAAAGAGGTGAACACCGGCACCAACCTGCCCGCACAGATTGACCTCTACAGCGTCGACGGTGACGAGTATAAATTCCTGTGCATGGCGAAAGGCGGCGGCTCTGCCAACAAAACCTATCTCTACCAGGAAACCAAGGCGCTGATTACCCCGGCGAAGCTGAAAAACTACCTGGTTGAAAAGATGCGCACCCTCGGCACCGCAGCCTGCCCGCCGTACCATATTGCCTTTGTTATCGGCGGCACCTCCGCGGAAGCTACGCTGAAAACCGTCAAGCTCGCCTCTGCGCGCTACTACGATGAACTGCCAACCGAAGGCAACGCGCACGGCCAGGCGTTCCGCGACGTTCAGCTCGAACAGGAACTGCTTCAGGAAGCGCAAAACCTCGGCCTCGGCGCACAGTTCGGCGGGAAATACTTCGCCCACGATATTCGCGTGATCCGCCTGCCGCGCCACGGTGCCTCCTGTCCAATCGGCATGGGCGTCTCCTGCTCCGCTGACCGCAACATCAAAGCGAAGATTAACCGCGATGGGATCTGGATTGAGAAGCTGGAGCACAACCCTGGCCAGTATATTCCTGAATCCCTGCGCCAGCAGGGTGAAGGCGACGTGGTGAGCATTGACCTTAACAAGCCAATGAAAGAGATCCTGGCACAGCTTTCCGCGCATCCGGTCTCTACCCACCTGTCCCTTAACGGCACCATCATCGTGGCGCGCGACATCGCCCATGCGAAGCTGAAGGAACTGCTTGATAACGGCGAAGCGCTGCCGCAGTACGTGAAAGATCACCCGATCTACTATGCCGGTCCGGCCAAAACCCCGGAAGGGTATGCGTCTGGCTCACTCGGCCCAACCACTGCGGGGCGCATGGACTCCTATGTGGACCTGCTGCAATCCCACGGGGCGAGCATGATCATGCTGGCAAAAGGTAACCGCAGCCAGCAGGTCACCGACGCCTGCCATAAGCACGGCGGCTTCTACCTCGGCAGCATCGGCGGCCCGGCGGCGGTGCTGGCGCAAAACAGCATCAAGAGCCTGGAGTGCGTGGCGTATCCGGAACTGGGAATGGAAGCAATCTGGAAAATTGAAGTGGAAAACTTCCCGGCGTTTATCCTGGTGGATGACAAAGGCAACGACTTCTTCCAGCAGATCCAGAACAAACAGTGCAAAGGGTGCTCACAGCGCTGAGCATTTCCATAATGCCGGCAGCAGCGACAGCGTATCGTTGATAAGCCCGCGCTTGTCGCTGCCCGGCTTCCAGATGGTGACCATCGTCTGACTTATCCCCTGGCTGCCCACTTCGGTGGGCAGCCTTCTTACATTTTTCCACCGCGCCGCGTGAAGATGGGTCGGCAAAAAGCCCCAGCCGCACCCCTGCTCCAGCAGGCCGCGCAGCATCTCCAGTTCGTTAGTGAAAAGGGTGTGCCCTGAAATTTGCAGGCGACGCGCAACCGGCTCGTCGGATGCGGCATGCATAATCACCTGCGGCACCAGGGAGAGATCGAGCAGCGACACCGGCGATGCCACCTCCGCAAAAAGCGCCGTTGCGGCGTAAAAATCCATTTCGATCGCCCCTAATGCCCGCCACTCCATCTCATTGCCCACGCTGCGGTTGCGCGCCTGGCAGATGCCCAGATCGGCCTGGCCGCTCGCCAGCATGGCTTCCGCCTCATCGCGCGACGCGCTGGTCAGGCTCAGGCGAATTTTTTGCGTCGCCAGCGTGGCAATCAGCGCCTGCAAAAAGGCTCTGGGGGTGAACGGATCGTAAACGAGGGCAATGTCCTGCGTGGCGCTGTCCGGCACCGTACGGGCAAACGCCTCAAACGCTTTCACCTGCCGCATCAGCAGGTGCGCCTGCCGCTGAAGCTGCTCCCCTTCCGGCGTCAGGCGCAGGCTGCGCCCCTCCCGCAGGAACAGCGCGTAGCCCAGCCCATCCTCAAGAAAATCGATCAGATCTCGAAGGGTTGTACGATCTTTGCCGAGTTTACTGGCCGCCTTCATCAGGCTGCCGTGCTCAGCGACGGCGGTGAACGCCTCAAGCTGGGCAAAAGAGTAGATCAGGTTTGCCACGTTATTCTCCACGCGAATTTTACGGGGGATTTTCCCCCATAACGCGTTTTTTATTATAGGGCGCGGGTTCTTAAACTGAAATCCTTCCTGAGCCAAACGAGATAAATATGAAAAACAAAACCAATCGCACGCTGCTCGCGGCGCTTGTCGTCGGTAGCCTGGTCTCGCCTGCCGCGATGGCTGCCTGTGGCGGCACCGACCTCACGACCTGTCCGGCGCCTTTTGATGCCAAACTCCCGGACGCCCATACGATGCTCACCTGGAGCCAGGCCGACCGCGTGGTGGGCTTTCGCAATGACTACCGCAACTACGCGGGCGATGTATTCCGCCACGGCAACGCCTCGCCGCTGCTCGCCGCAGAAAAACCGCTCACAGATGCCCGCTATCAGGTGAATGGCAAAACCTATGATCTTCAGGATTACCTGAAGCGCCAGAACGTCAGCGGCATGCTGGTGCTGAAAAATGGCAAAGTGGCCTATAAATATCTGGGAGAAGGCAATACCGATTCAACGCTCTGGACCTCGCGCTCCGTGGGCAAATCCGTGGTCTCCGCGCTGGTGGGTGTGGCGATCAAAGAGGGTAAAATCCACTCCCTGGACGACCTTGTCACCCAATACGAACCGGATTTAAAAGGCACCGCCTGGGACGGCGTCACGCTGAAGCAGCTCATCACCCACACCTCCGGCGTGGCGTGGAATGAAGATTACACCAACCCGCAGTCAGACTTCGCCCGGCTTACCGAATGCGAAGCGAAGCCGGGCACCTACGACTGCGTGCGCACGCTGGTGAAAGGATTACGCCGCGAACATCCGGCGGGGGAAAACTGGTCCTATTCCTCGGGCGGCGCGTGGCTGTTAGGCGATGTGCTTGAGCGCGCCACCGGCATGACGCTCGCCGCGTATCTGGAGAAAAGCATCTGGCAGCCGTACGGCATGGCCAGCGACGGCGTATGGCATGCCTACAGCAAAGGCCAGCACGACGTGGGCGCGCACGGATTTAACGCAACCCTGGAAGACTGGGGACGCTTCGGAGAATTTATCCTGCATAACGGTACGCTGCCGGACGGGAAGCAGATCCTCCCTGACGGCTGGGTGAAGCAGTCCTCCGAGTGGACGCAGGCAAAAGGTTCTGTCTCCGCCGCGCATCCGAAAGGCCTTTACGGCTATCAGTGGTGGAACAATGAGGTGCCGGCCAACGCCACAAACGTAGAGCCAAAGGTCGAGGATTCGCTGAAGGACTCCCTCTGGGCGCTGGGCATTTTCGGCCAGATGATTGTGGTGAATCAGAAGGAAAACCTGGTGATTGTCCAGTGGTCCACCTGGCCACAGGCGGAGCCGTCATTCAGCGCCCAGCCGCTGGAAGCGTCGCTGATGTTTAGCGCCATTGCCAACGCGCTGCGCTAAATTACCGAAGCCAGGCTTTGCCTGGCTTCACCTCTGCGCGACGTCACAAAACAGCGATTTCAGCAACTTAGCGAAAACAGGTAAATAAAAGATCACCCAAATGTTAAGTTATTGTTGCTTATGTAAATCCTGGTCAACACATTGTCATTCATGCGCTGCACGCATCAATTCATGCGCTTTTTGCGCTTATTAATTCTCACATACTGATCCAGTTTTCAGAAACAGACGAGCATAACGTCGTTATAAAAACTGGAGATAACCATGGTTTCCTCAACCTCACCTGCAACCGTCCGGGCGAAAGCCGGCGCGATTTTCCGCGTCACGTCGGGCAACTTTCTTGAGCAATTCGACTTCTTTCTGTTCGGGTTTTACGCCACCTATATCGCCCACACGTTCTTCCCGGCCAGCAGTGAATTTGCCTCGCTGATGATGACCTTCGCCGTCTTCGGCGCGGGCTTTCTGATGCGTCCGATCGGGGCCATTGTCCTCGGAGCCTACATTGATAAAGTGGGTCGCCGTAAAGGGCTGATCGTCACCCTGTCGATTATGGCCGCCGGAACGTTTCTGATTGTGCTGATCCCTTCCTATCAGAGCATTGGCCTGTGGGCGCCGCTGCTGGTGCTGACCGGCCGCCTGTTGCAGGGTTTTTCGGCAGGCGCTGAGCTGGGCGGGGTCTCGGTTTATCTGGCGGAGATCGCCACGCCGGGCCGCAAGGGTTTTTACACCAGCTGGCAGTCGGGCAGCCAGCAGGTCGCCATTATGGTCGCGGCGGCGATGGGCTTCGCGCTGAACGTGGTGCTGGAAGAGAGCGCCATTCGCGAGTGGGGCTGGCGTATCCCGTTCCTGTTTGGCTGTCTGATTGTGCCGTTCATCTTTTTCCTGCGCCGCAAGCTGGAGGAGACCGAGGAGTTCAGCGCCCGTCGCCACCATCTGGCGATGCGTCAGGTCTTCACAACGCTGCTCGCCAACTGGCAGGTTGTCGTCGCGGGCATGCTGATGGTGGCGATGACTACCACCGCCTTTTACCTGATCACCGTTTACGCGCCGACCTTCGGTAAAAAAGTGCTGATGCTGAGCGCGTCGGACAGCCTGCTGGTCACGCTGCTGGTGGCGGTGTCCAACTTTATCTGGCTGCCGATCGGCGGTGCGCTTTCGGACCGCTTCGGGCGGAAGCCGGTGCTGATCGCCATGACGCTGCTGGCGCTGGCAACCAGCTATCCGGCGCTGACGATGCTGGCCGCCGCCCCGAGCTTCTCCATGATGCTGACCGTACTGCTGTGGCTCTCTTTCCTCTATGGCCTGTATAACGGCGCGATGATCCCGGCTCTGACGGAGATCATGCCAACAGAAGTCCGCGTAGCGGGCTTCTCGCTGGCTTACAGCCTGGCGACCGCCGTCTTTGGCGGCTTCACGCCGGTGATCTCGACCGCCTTGATTGAGTACACCGGGGACAAAGCCTCTCCGGGCTACTGGATGAGCTTTGCCGCCGTTTGCGCCCTGCTGGCAACGCTCTATCTCTATCGTCGCCGTACGTTAGCCCTGCACACCGCCGTTGAGGAGTGATTGATGATGCTTACATTCAGAACGGTGATTACCGCCCTGACCTTCGCCACCCTCAGCGCGGGCGCGCTTGCACAGGATGTGACGGTGATGATTTCAGGCGGCTTCAGAGCGGCGCTGGAGAAACTGGCGCCGCAGTATGAGGCCAAAAGCGGCGACAGGCTCGTTTTAATCTCCGGCCCGTCGATGGGCAAAACCCCGCAGGCTATTCCCGCCCGGCTCGCCCGGGGCGAAAAAGCGGATGTGGTGATTATGGTTGGCAATGCGCTGGAAAAGCTTGAACAGGATCGTTGGACGGCGCCGGGCTCCCGTGTGGAGCTGGCAGATTCGCCCGTCGGGATGGTCGTTAAAGCGGGCGCGCCGGTGCCGGATATCAGTACGGTGGCTGCCCTTCGACAAACGCTGCTGAAGGCCCAATCCATGGCGTATTCCGACAGCGCCAGCGGCCGCTATGTCGAGAGCGAGCTGTTCGGGAAACTGGGCATCGACGGCCAGGTTCACGGTAAAGCACATCGGGTTGAACGCATCCCGGTGGCGTCTGAGGTGGCGAAAGGGAAATACGACCTCGGCTTTCAGCAGGTCAGCGAACTTCTGCCGGTACCGGGGGTGACGTTTGTGGGCAAGCTGCCTGACGACATGCAGTACATAACCCGCTTCGCCGGCGCCGTGACCCAGAGCGCCGACCATCCTGAACGGGGGAAAGCGCTGCTGGCCTTTCTCTCTTCCCCGGATGCAGCACCGATCGTGACGGCAACCGGGCTACAGCCCGTTAGCGCAGATCGCGATACTGCTCGGTGATCAGCGCTTCCAGTTCGGCAGCAATATAGGACTGGATCCGCCCGCGACGGCGAATCAGCCCCACGGTCCGCCTGACTTCGGGCTCGGTTAAAGGGACCGACGTCAGGAGCGAATGTTCGGCGCGGGGCATCGACATGGCGGGAACGGCGGCAATGCCGATCCCGGCTTCAACCATCCCCAGCATGGTCGTCACGTGCCGTGTTTCGCAGATGCTGGGGCGCTCGGGACGAATATGCCCGACCCGCTGGTCAAGAAGATTGCGGTTGCCGGACGTCTTATCCAGACCGATATAATCCTGCTGATAAAAAGCCTGCCACGTCAGGCTTTTTCTTTTGGCAAGCGGGCTGTCGCGCCGGCAGGCGGCGACGTAGACGTCCTCCACCAGCGGGACACATTCGATGTCGGGCTGCAAATTCTGGGCGAAACAGATACCAAAATCCGCCTGTCCGCGGGTGACGGCCTCAATAACATTCCCGGCGCTGCTGTCGATCAGCTTTATGCGTACGCGGGGGTAGCGAGACTGAAAGCGACGGATCACGTCCGGCATAAAGTAACACGCGGCTGACGGCACGGTCGCCACGGTGATCAGCCCCGTGCGCTCCTCGCTGGCTTTATCGATATCCGAAAGCATGGACTCCACGTCGGCAAGCAGTTGCCCGCACCGGTCGGCAAAGGTCTGACCATAGAGGGTCAGCGTGACGCGCCGGGTGGTTCTGTCGAAAAGCTTTGCCCCCAGCGCCGCCTCCAGCTTTTCAATTCTGCGACTCAGTGCCGACTGGGAAAGGCAGATAGACTCTGCCGCAAGGCGGAAATTGCCGTATTCCAGCAGCGCGCGGAAGGCGTAGAGATCGTTGAGGTCAAAATTGACGGGCATACGGACGAGATCCTTAAGCACATAGGGTGAGAAGAGGTTTATCATAGCCGCGCACGACATACTTCACAAAATGAAGGGGATACCCCTAAAGCGCTATCAACCAGACGGCACATAGTGATAGTTTATGCGGGCTGGATTCCTCTTAAACAGGCTGCCCGTCTGCAAACTGCCGAAGAGGAGTGTCATACTGCTATACAGAGTATGTTGGCATGCTAACAGCCCCTGACCTTTCCATTTTGTTCACGTGCGAGTAACGAGCAAAGCGATGATTAAGTGGCCCTGGAAAACGAACGACGCTGGTCGAAATATGGCGCTGCCCTGGGATGAGGCTCTGGCGATCCCCGTGCTGGCGAATCTCTTGCCTGAAGAGCAATCAAAGCTGATTCAGCTGGCAGAGCGTTTTTTACAGCAAAAACGTCTGGTACCGCTACAGGGCTTCGAGCTCGACCCGCTTAAAAATTCGCGCATCGCCCTGCTCTTCTGCCTGCCGGTGCTGGAGCTGGGCATCGAATGGCTGGATGGCTTCCACGAAGTGCTGATCTACCCGGCACCGTTTATCGTTGATGACGAATGGGAAGATGACATCGGCCTGGTGCACAACCAGCGTATGGTGCAGTCCGGACAAAGCTGGCAGCAAGGGCCGATCATCCTCAACTGGCTGGATATTCAGGACTCGTTCGATGCCTCGGGCTTCAACCTGATTATTCACGAAGTGGCGCATAAGCTGGATACCCGCAACGGCGATCGCGCCAGCGGCGTGCCGATGATCCCGCTGCGCGACGTCGCGGGCTGGGAGCACGACCTGCACGCGGCGATGGAAAACATTCAGGATGAAATAGACCTGGTTGGCGAGAGTGCGGCCAGCATTGATGCCTACGCGGCGACCGATCCCGCCGAATGCTTTGCGGTGCTGTCCGAGTATTTCTTTAGCGCACCCGAGCTTTTTGCCCCTCGCTTCCCGGCGTTGTGGCAGCGTTTTTGCCAGTTTTACCAGCAGGATCCGCTCCAGCGTCTGCGGCAAAGCGAGGACGCTGCGAGCACGTCCTCACATCCGTTCCACTAATGTTTAAGGGGTACGATCGGTTGATCGTACCCACACGCTCACCGCGAGAAACAGCACCGCCATTCCCCATGCGGCAGTAATCAAAAACTGCTCACCGTACAAGCGCGTCACCACGGGCACCAGCAGTGCGCTGGCACCGTACCCCAACGTATGGCTGGTGGCAATTACCCCTGCGCCTTTACCCGTCGTCAGCCGATCGTTGAGCAAAAGCTGGTATCCCGGCGTGGCCATGGCGGCACCCAGCGAGGTGATGACAATGCCCACGTAGAACAGAGCGACGCTTGCAAGGCACATCAGCCCAAGCCCCGCCACCATCAGAACTGCGGCGATGAAGAGTAAAACCCTCGGGCTAAAATGCTGCGGGCGCACCACCAGAAACTGTGCCGCAAGGGTCGCCAGCGCGGCCAGGCTCAGCAGCATCGCGACATGATGGCTGATTTGCACGGCATCGCCATTGAAGAGCGGGTGGAGATGGGGCGATAAGCCAAGCTGCATCAGGCTGACCAGCGCTGCCAGCAGCAGCGCCAGCGCCAGGAAAGGCAGCATCGAGGCCTGTAACCGCGTCGACTGATGCGCCACCGGCGGCAGCGGCGGATCCGCGGCCTCGCGCAGCACCAGCAGCAGCGCGATAAGCGGTGCCAGCGCCATCAGCCAGAGCGGTGCGACCGGACTGACGCTGAGCATCAGCGCGGCCAGCGGCGGCCCCAGCAGACGCCCGAGGCTAAGGCCAGAGCTTATCGTCGCCAGCGCCGCCATTCTTTTATCCAGCCCGGCACGTTGAATGGCCCACGTCTGGGCCGCAGGCACCAGCCCCGAGACCGTCAGGCCGTACAGCATGCGCGACAGAATCAGGCCCGCCATTCCCCAGAAGGCATTCAGCGCGCCGTGCGCCATCGCCCAGACCACCAGCGCCATCACCACGAAGCTCACCAGATAGCCGCCTAACGAGGCCAGCATAACGATCTTGCAGCCGCGCCGCTCGCTCTGGCGTCCCCACCAGGGCGATGCGGGTAAAAAGAGCATCGAGCCGAACATCAACAGCCCGGCCCAGACGGAGAGCGAAAAACCGGTCATTGATACCAGCTGCGGCAGCATGACCAGCAAACCGTTTTGTCCGATGCCCAGTAAACCGGCGCCCAGCGCCAGGGGCCAGTTGGCCTTCGGGGCAATATCATCAGTCAGATTATTAATAGAGGCGCGCATAGAATTGTGAAGATAATGTCAATAAATGTGTGGAAATTATGAAGTTTATGAAAACAAATATTGCAAAAATAGTTGCGACTGTAAACAGAATGAATATCATAACGAGAATTATTATCAGTCATGGAATGAGGTACATCTATGCGTGCTCTGCCCCGCTCCGCCGGTACAGATGTTGCGGCCCAGTGTTTTTTGAACGCGCTGCTGCGCGAAACGAAGGACTGGCATTATCTTCCCGCAACCCGTGCGGATGAGTTATCGCAGATTCATATCCCGCTCTCCCCAACCCAGGCCATTCGGGTTCCGGTACGCTATTTCTCCCCCACGCAGCATCACCAGTATTGTTTCCCGGCCACGCTGATTCAGGCCGACAGCGACGGTGGTGACGCGGTCACATTTCATCAACTGATTGATTTCATTCTGCAAAAACCGTCGGTCAACGGATCTCTGGATGCCGATACGCTGGCGCGCTTTA
The DNA here is from genome assembly GCF_014896205.1 of Enterobacter cloacae complex sp. I2. Taxonomy (NCBI): domain Bacteria; kingdom Pseudomonadati; phylum Pseudomonadota; class Gammaproteobacteria; order Enterobacterales; family Enterobacteriaceae; genus Enterobacter; species Enterobacter cloacae complex sp. I2. The sequence continues at coordinate 51,041 of NZ_JADBRA010000026.1, read as the reverse complement.
GGCAGCGCGTGCTGGAAAGCCATACGCATACCTGGCAGGCCATTGATTTACGCCACAACTGGGCCAACCTGCGCGATAAGCCGCTGACCTTTGCAGAAGCGGAACAGGCGCTGCTGGTCGGCCACGCGTTTCACCCGGCACCTAAGTCGCACGAGCCGTTTAATGACGCCGAGGCGCGCCGCTATCTGCCGGATTTTGTCTCCCGCTTCCCGCTGCGCTGGTTCGCGGTTGAGAGTAAGCAGATTACCGGCGATAGCCTGAATGTTTCCCTGCGGGAGCGGCTGCTGCGCTTTGCGGCGCAGAGCGCCCCGGCGCTGCTTGGCCACTTCACGGACACCCGCTGGCTGCTGCCGATGCACCCGTGGCAGGCTGACTGTCTGCTGGAACAGCCCTGGTGCCAGCGTCTGGTCGAAAAAGGTGCCCTTCAGGACCTGGGCGAAGCGGGCGCGCAGTGGCTGCCCACCAGCTCCTCCCGCTCGCTGTACAGCGAAACCAACAGCGACATGATTAAGTTTTCCCTGAGCGTGCGCCTGACCAACTCCGTGCGCACGCTGTCGGTGAAAGAGGTTAAGCGCGGAATGCGCCTGGCGCGCCTGGCGAAAACGGAACGCTGGCAGGGGCTCCAGGCGCGCTACCCGACCATGCGCGTAATGCAGGAAGACGGCTGGGCGGGCCTGTGCGATGAGCACGGCGTCGTTCAGGAAGAGAGCCTGATGGCCCTGCGCGTCAACCTGCTGTTCCCTACCCCTGAAACGCAAACTAACGTGCTGGTAAGCCTGACGCAGGCCGCACCGGACGGCGGCGACAGCCTGCTGGCGGCGGCGGTTCGCCGTCTGAGCGCGCGTCTGGATCTCCCGCTCGCCCAGGCCGCGCGCTGCTGGCTGGACGCCTACTGCGACCGCGTATTACTCCCCCTGTTCAGCGCCGAGGCGGACTACGGCCTGGTGCTGCTGGCGCACCAGCAAAATATCCTCGTTGAGATGCAGCAGGATTTTCCCGTTGGGCTTATCTACCGTGACTGCCAGGGCAGCGCATGGACCGAAGGGGCCGACGCGTGGCTGAAAGAAGCGGGCGAAACCGACGTGGAAAACCGCTTTGGCGACAGCCAGCTGCTGCGCTACTTCCCTTACTACCTGCTGCTGAACTCCACCCTTGCCGTGACCGCCGCCCTCGCCGCTGCCGGCTTCGACAGCGAAGAGAGCCTGATGTCCCGCGTGCGGGACGCGCTGGCCGACCTGCGCAAAACGGCGAAGCAAACCCGCTGCCTCGATTACGTGCTCGACAGCCCGACCTGGAACTGTAAGGGCAACTTCTTCTGCTACCTGCACGATCGCAACGAAAATACCATCGCCGATCCGGCGGTGATCTATTTCGACTTTAGCAACCCGTTTTATAAGGAGAAGGCGTGATGGCCATTGCGAATATCGTCCATTCCGGCTACGGCTTCCGCTGCACGTCCACGGAAAAAAACCTGCCCCTGACCCTGGGTCTTGACGGCAGCGCGGTTCTTGATCGTCTGGCCGGGATCCCGGACGGCTGGCTGGTGGAGGCGCTCGACCAGCTGTTTGTTGCTGCGCCCGCCCTGACGGGCATTACCCTGCCGTGGGCCGCCTGGCAGGATGAACCCCAGGCGCAGGCGCTGTTTAGCCTCGCAAGCGGGGATTATCTGGCGCGTGAACGTTTCTGGCAGCTGCCGTTGTGGCTGAAAGGGGAACGTCCGCAGGCGAGCGGCGGCATGCAGTTTGACGAAAGCCGCCAGCTTTATTTCCCGCTGCGCCCTCACCGCCCGCAGGGTGAAGTCTATCGCCGTTACGATCCGCAGATTAAGCGCACCCTGAGTTTCCGCGTGGCGGACGTGGCGCTGGACGGCGAGCGTTTTACCCGCTGGATGAACACCCCACGCGTGAACGCCTTCTGGGAGATGGCGGGCCCGCAGGCCGAACAGGAAAATTACCTGCGTCGCCAGCTCGACTCGTCGTACTGCTATCCGGTGATCGGCTGCTTTGACGATGAGCCGTTCGGCTATTTTGAACTCTACTGGGCGCCAGAAGACCGTATTGGCCGCCACTACCGCTGGCATTCCTTTGACCGTGGGCTGCACATGCTGGTCGGGGAAGAGCACTGGCGCGGGGCGCAGTATATCCGCAGCTGGCTGCGCGGGCTGAGCCACTATCTGTATCTCGATGAACCGCGCACAACGCGTATTGTCGCCGAGCCGCGCTTCGACAATCAGCGTCTGTTCCGCCACCTGACGTCCGCCGGTTTCGACACGGTGAAGGAGTTTGACTTCCCGCACAAGCGCTCTCGTCTGATCATGAGCGAGCGTCACCGCTTCTTTCATGAGGTGGAACTGTGAACGCGCTCTGGCAGAAAGTGAACCGCGAGATGGTGGCGAAAATCCTCGCTGAACTGGAATACGAACGCACCCTGCGCGCCGAGCCGGTTTCGGCGGACGGCTGGCGCATCGCCATGGGCAACGCGTCATGGCAGTTCCGCGCCACGCGTGGGATCTGGGGCTGGCTGCATATCGATCCGGACACCCTGACCACCGCCAGCGGCGCGACGGTCGAAGCGGAAAGTGCTTTGCTACAACTCGCCACCGTGCTGGAGATGAGCGACGCGCAAACGGCGGAGCACATGGAAGATCTTTATGCCACGCTGCGCGGCGACATGCAGCTGTTGCAGGCGCGCGAAGCGCTGGATGCCGATGCGCTGATCCAGCTCGACCCGGACGAATTACAGTGCCTGATGCGCGGTCACCCAAAGTTTATCTTCAACAAGGGACGCCGCGGCTGGGGGCTGGATGCGCTACGCCAGTACGCGCCGGAATATCGCGGTCGCTTTCGCCTGCACTGGGTAGCCGTGCAGCGCGAGCGTCTGGTCTGGAGCAGCGACGCCGATTGCGACATTAACGCCCTGCTCGCCAGCGCCATGGACGATGCCGAGCGCGCCCGGTTCGACGCCCGCTGGCAGGCGCTGGAACTGGACGACCGCTGGCTGCCCGTGCCGCTGCATCCGTGGCAGTGGCAGCAAAAAATTGCCATTCATTTCCTGGCACAGCTCGCGCGCGGCGAAATGGTCGAGCTGGGCGAGTTTGGCGATGAGTATCTGGCGCAGCAGTCCCTGCGCACGCTGACTAACGCCAGCCGTCGCGCACCGTATGACATCAAGCTGCCGCTGACCATCTACAACACCTCCTGCTACCGCGGTATTCCGGGCAAGTACATTGCCGCCGGTCCGCTGGCCTCGCGCTGGCTACAGCAGCAGTTCGCCAGCGATGCCACGCTGATTCGCTCCGGAGCGCAGGTGCTTGGCGAACCCGCCGCCGGCTATCTGTCGCATCCGGGTTATGCCGCATTGCCTGAGGCGCCGTACCGCTATCAGGAGATGCTGGGCGTGATCTGGCGCGAGAACCCATCCTGCTATTTACAGGACGGCGAACAGGCGGTGCTGATGGCGGCGCTGATGGAAACCGACAACCAGGGGCGCCCGCTGATTGACGCGTGGATCAAACGCTCGGGCTTAACCGCTGACGCATGGCTGGACACGCTGTTTGAGGCGACGGTGATCCCCTTCTATCATCTGCTCTGCCGCTACGGCGTGGCGCTGATCGCCCACGGCCAGAACGTCACGCTGGTGATGAAAGACGACGTTCCACAGCGCATCCTGCTGAAGGATTTTCAGGGCGATATGCGCCTGGTGGACGAAGATTTCCCGCAGGCGCTGAGCCTGCCGGAACAGGTAAAAGCCGTCACCGCGCGCCTCAGTGCGGATTACATCATCCACGACCTGCAAACCGGCAACTTTGTCACCGTGCTGCGCTTTATTTCGCGCCTCACCCTGCAATGCGGCGTGAGCGAAACGCGTTTTTATCAGATCCTGGCGCAGGTGCTGCACCGCTATATGGCCGCCCATCCGGATCTTGCGGCGCGCTTCGCGAAGTTCGACCTGTTTAAGCCGCAGATTATTCGCGTGATCCTCAACCCGGTCAAACTGACCTTCTCTGAACACGACGGCGGCAGCCGCATGCTGCCAAACTACGTCTGCGATCTTGATAACCCTCTTTTTCTGGTCTCCCAGGAGTCAGCGCAATGAAAACGTATGATTTCATCGGCATCGGTATCGGTCCGTTCAACCTCAGCATCGCCGCGCTGGCAGAGGGGCTGGACGGTTTTAGCTCGCTGTTTCTTGAACGCAAGCCGCACTTCTCCTGGCACCCGGGGATGATGGTGCCGGACTGCCATATGCAGACCAGCTTCCTGAAGGATCTGGTCAGCGCCGTGGAGCCGACCAACCGCCACAGTTTCCTGAACTACCTCGTTCAGCGTAAGAAGTTCTACCGTTTTCTGACCACCGAGCAGCGCACCGTCTCTCGCGAGGAGTTTGCCGACTACCTGTGCTGGGCGGCGGATAATCTGACGAATCTGGCCTTCAGCCAGCAGGTGCAGCAGGTCAGCTTTGATGAGCAAAACGGCCTGTTTGAGGTGGTGACCCAGCGGGATCGCTTCCTTGCGCGCCACGTCTGCGTGGGGATTGGTAAGCAGATCAATCTGCCCGAGTGCGTCACCGCGCAGGATGATACCTGCTTCCACGCCAGCGAGATGATGCTGCGCACGCCGGATTTGGCGGGCAAACGCGTCACCGTTGTCGGCGGCGGCCAGAGCGGTGCGGATCTGTTTTTGAATATCTTCCGTGGGGAATGGGGCCAGCCGCTAAGCCTCAACTGGGTATCGCGCCGCAACAATTACAACGCGCTGGATGAGGCCGCGTTTGCTAACGAGTATTTCACGCCGGAGTATGTGGACAGCTTCGCCACGCTCGGTGACGACGCGCGTCGTCAGATGTTGCAGGAACAGAAGATGACCTCCGACGGGATCACCACGGAGTCGTTACTGGCCATTTACCGCGCCATGTACCACCGTTTCGAAGTGTTGCGCGAAAAACCCTGGGCGCACCTGCTGCCGTCCCGCTCGGTGACGGCGCTGACGCGCCTGGAAAACGGGCAGCGCCTGAGCATACAGCATCATCTCGACGGCGGGCGTGAACAGCTGGAGAGCGACGTGGTGATTTTCGCCACCGGCTACCGCGCCGTGCAGCCCGCGTTTCTGGCCCCGCTCTCTTCCCGACTGCGTCTGGATGAGGATGACGCCTTCTGCATCAACAATGATTTCACCCTTGAATGGGACGGCCCGCAGCGCAACCGCCTGTTTGCCGTCAACGCCGGGATGCACCGTCTCGGTATTGCCGAACCCCAGCTCAGCCTGATGGCCTGGCGCGCGGCGCGAATTCTGAATCGCGCTCACGATGACGAGCCGTTTGAACTGGCAACCACCCCCGGCGTTATCCACTGGCGAAGCACCACCAGCCCGGAGAGCAGCCAGGTTTTTAAATCATTAATGAAGACCACCGAGTACTGACACACACATTCAGGATCAACATAACAATGAAACGTTCTCATCTTTGGGTTTTAAATCCGTGCCTGCTTGCCATGCTTTCTACCTCTGCGTGGGCGGAAGAACAAAAGGAAGAAGATATTGTGGTCTCCGCCAGCCGTGCCCACCGCAGCGTGGCAGAGATGGCGCAGACCACCTGGGTTATTGAGCGGGCGGAAATTGAGCAGCAGGTCCAGGGCGGGAAAGAGATTAAAGACGTGCTGGCCCAGCTGATCCCCGGCATGGACGTCAGCAGCCAGGGGCGTACCAACTACGGCATGAACCTGCGCGGTCGCTCCATGATGGTGATGGTGGACGGCGTGCGCCTGAACTCTTCCCGCAGCGACAGCCGCCAGCTCGACTCTATCGATCCGTTCAACATTGACCGCATCGAAGTGATCTCCGGCGCCACCTCGCTCTACGGCGGCGGCAGTACCGGCGGGCTGGTGAACATCGTCACCAAAAAAGGCCAGCCGGAGACCGAAGTCGAGTTCCAGACCGGAGCAAAAAGCGGATTTAACAGCCATAACGACCATGATGAGAACGTCTCCGCTGCCGTGAGCGGCGGCAACGATAACGCGTCTGGCCGTCTGTCGGTCTCGTATCAGCGCTACGGCGGCTGGTATGACGGCAACGGCGACGAAGTGATTATCGATAACACCCAGACCGGCTTGCAGTATTCCGACCGTATCGACGTGATGGGAACAGGCACCATCAACATCGACGATCATCAGCAGCTCCAGTTAACCACGCAGTATTACAAGAGCGAATCCGACGGGAAACATGGCCTGTTCCTCGGGGAGAATTTTGCTGCGGTCACGGGCGATGCCAAAGCCTATAACAAAGACAACCTGAACTCTGACCGTATCCCGGGCACAGAGCGTCACCTGATTAACCTGCAATACTCGAACACCGACTTCTGGGGCCAGGATCTGGTTGCGCAGATTTACTACCGTGATGAGAGCCTGACCTACTACCCGTTCCCGACGCTGAGCAAAGGCGCGGTAACCAGCATTGGCGCATCCCAGCAGAAAACCGATTTTTATGGCGGCAAGCTGACGCTGAACAGCAAGCCGATGGATGACCTGACGCTTACCTGGGGCGTGGATGCCGACCATGAAACGTTCGACGCCAACCAGCAGTTCTTCGACTTAAGCAAAGCGGCGGCGAGCGGCGGCATGGAGCTGGACAACGCCTACAACGTGGGCCGTTATCCGGGTTACAGCATCACTAACCTCGCGCCGTTCCTGCAAGCCAGCTATGACATTGACGCCATCACCCTGAGCGGCGGCGTGCGCTACCAGTACACCGAAAACAAGGTGGATGATTTTGTCGGTTACGCCCAGCAGCAGGCTATTGCCACGGGCAAAGCGACCTCAGCAGACGCGGTGCCGGGCGGAAAAACCGATTACAACAACTTCCTGTTTAACGCCGGGATCCTTGGACGTCTGACCGAACAGCAGCAGCTGTGGTTTAACTTCTCTCAGGGCTTTGAGATCCCGGATCTGGCGAAGTACTACGGTTCCGGCACCTATCAGCTGGTGGATGGTCACTATCGTCTGCAAAACAGCGTGAACGTGAACGACTCGACGCTGGACGGGATTAAGGTCAACGCCTACGAGCTGGGCTGGCGCTTCACCGGCGATAACCTGCGTACGCAGGTGGCGGCCTACTACTCGCTCTCGGATAAAACCATCACCATCAACAAGAGCGACATGACCATCAACCTGGAAGACGACAAACGTCGTATCTACGGGGTTGAAGGCCAGGTGGACTATTTCTTCACCGACAGCGACTGGAGCACCGGGGCGAACTTTAACGCCATCAAGTCCGAAACGCGTGAAAACGGGAAATGGGAGAAGCTGACGGTCGACAGCGCCAGCCCGTCGAAAGCCAGCGCATGGGTCAACTGGGCGCCGGGCGACTGGGCCCTGCGCGTGCAGAGCACTCAAACCTTCGACGTGTCGGATGCCGACGGTAAGAAGATCGATGGCTATAACACCATTGATTTCCTCGGCAGCTACGCCCTGCCTGTGGGGAAAGTCAGCTTCAGCGTGGAAAACCTGCTGGACAAAGACTACACCACCGCCTGGGGCCAGCGCGCACCGGGGCTGTATAGCCCAACCTACGGCGCACCGGGTCTGTATACTTACAAAGGCCGTGGACGTACGTTTGGTCTGAACTACTCCGTTCTGTTCTGATCCTTCGCGCCGCCTGCCAGCGGGCGGCGCAATTCGCTGTGCAATTTGAAAGCAAATTTGCTATTAAATCATCGGTTTGCTGAAATTCTCGGCAAACGAACAAAAACGTCGTTTTCCCCTTTGACAAGGCGCACGCAGGCCGATAATATTCGCCTCGTTCACACGATTCCTCTGTAGTTCAGTCGGTAGAACGGCGGACTGTTAATCCGTATGTCACTGGTTCGAGTCCAGTCAGAGGAGCCAAATTTGAAAAGCCTGCTTTCATAGCAGGCTTTTTGCTTTTGTGGGTTCGGTAAATTTGCCGGGTGGCGGCTGCGCCTTACCCGGCCTGCTGATTAGCGACTAAATCTGATAATCAATCGCCACTTCTTCCGGCTCCATCACCTGACGTTTGATCTCATCCACGGAGAGCCCCGCATTGCAGAGCTCGATAAATCGCCACACGTAGTTGCGCTGAAGTTGCCCGCGTTTCAGCCCCAGCCAGACGGTATTCGCGTCGAACAGGTGACGCGTATCGAGACGCACCAGATTATCGGCTTCACGCTCTGCGCCAGACTGCTCGGCCACCAGGCCAATCCCCAGCCCTAGCTCGACGTAGGTTTTGATCACGTCTGAATCCTGTGCGCTCAGCACCACGTCCGGCGTGAGCCCTTTACGCTTGAACGCTTCATCAATGCGCGAGCGTCCGGTAATGCCCTGCCGGTAGGTAATCAGCGGCCATTTGGCGATCTCTTCCAGCGTCAGTGGTGAAACCTGGTTCAGGGGGTGATCGGCGGGTAACAGCAGGCTGTGATGCCAGCGGAACCACGGGAATGCCACCAGCAGCGGGTCGTTGCTCAGCCGCTCGCTGGCGATACCGATATCTGCCCCACCGTTATGCAGCAGCACTTCGATTTCCTGCGGCGTGCCCTGGATGAGTTCGAGCCGTACGTCAGGAAAGATTTCACGAAAGGCTTTGATCACCGTCGGAAGGCTGTAGCGCGCCTGCGTATGGGTGGTGGCGATGGTCAGCACCCCCGAAGCGTCGTTGGTAAAGAGATCCGCCAGCCGGCGAACGTTGCTGGCCTCGTTGAGAATACGCTCAGCGATGGTCAGCAATGCCTTGCCTGGTTCCGTCATGCCCAGCAGGCGCTTGCCACGACGGATAAAAATCTCAATGCCTAACTCCTCCTCCAGCTCGCGGATATGCCGGCTGACGCCCGACTGGGAGGTGTAGAGCATGTTGGCGACTTCGGTCAGGTTGTAATCCCGCCTGGCCGCCTCACGAATAATTTTAAGTTGCTGGAAATTCACGATTCACTCCGGCGCATCTGACATAAGGCTATTGTTAGAGTCAGCCGGGCTGTAGAACAAATAATAAAAACCAGCATCTTATGCTTATTTGGAATATCAGCTGACCAGTTGCAGCTCGCGGTTTTCCAGCGACGGCTTGCTGACCAGAGACATCAGGATCTCTTTCACCGCCTGCGCCTGCGGTGTCAGTGAGCCGCGCGCGGACATATTCAAAGAGAGCGGTAAGCTCATGGATGGCGTAGTGATGCGGGCCATCCAGCCGTTCGCCGCGCTGCACAGTGAACGTGCGGCAGACTCGGGCAGTACCGTCACCCCCATACCACTGGCAATGGCGGCAGTCAGCGTGGAGATGGAGTCAATCTCTCCGATAATTTTCGCCGTCAGACGGCGCAGCGAGAACGCTTCGTCGACGCGCACACGCACGGCGCTGTAGTCGCGCGGCAGGAACAGATTCATCTCCGCCACGGCGGTTAAATCAATGCTCTGCCCCGGGCAATCATGGGTCCCGACCAGATAAAGATCTTCCTTCAGCAGCGGCTGGCTGGTGATCCCGGCAACCGGTGAGCGGTCGTACAGCACGGCCATGTCCAGCTGACCGTTGAGCAGTTTGTCATTGAGCACGGAACCGCTGTTCTCATGCAGATAAACCAGCACTTCCGGTAGCTCAGCGCGTACCGCCTGAAGCAGCGGCATGGTGACAGACGATGCGGCCGTTCCCGGCGCCAGGCCGATGGAGACATGCCCGCTCAGGGTCTGCCCCACATTATGAACGGCCAGCTGCGCCTGTTCGCACTGACGCAGGATCGTCCGGGCGTGGGTGTATAAAATTTTTCCCGCTTCGGTAGGCGTTACGCCGCGCTTGGTGCGGATCAACAGTTGCTGGTCCATTTCGCCTTCCAGAGTCGCGACCTGCTGGCTCAGCGCAGGCTGCGCGATATGCAGCACTTCAGCCGCCTGGGTCAGGCTGCCGATATCGACGATTTTTACGAAGTATTTCAGTCGTCTTAAGTTCATGTTGCCCCCTGTTCGAAAATAGCGTGCCGGTAACGGCTGTGTTGTTAAACAGGTTTTGCAATATGGATGCCAGTTTTTGGCGGCGGGAGAATATCTGCGTTAAGCGGCTGAAAATAAGGAAAGCCAATCGCTAATGCCAGTTTTGAGTCCGGGACAGTGGTTTCCGATCTGCCCCATTCGGGGTATGTCTGCACAAAAATGGTGCATTCCGTTGGCAAAAACGTCACTTTGCTGGTTTTGTCAGCAAACAGTTAAAAGTCAGCGATCCATCCTTTGACAAGGCGTACGCAGGTCGATAATATGCGCCCCGTTCACACGATTCCTCTGTAGTTCAGTCGGTAGAACGGCGGACTGTTAATCCGTATGTCACTGGTTCGAGTCCAGTCAGAGGAGCCAAATTTGAAAAGCCTGCTTTTAAAGCAGGCTTTTTGCTTTTCTGCGTTCGGTAAGTTTGTCGGGTGGCGGCTGCGCCTTACCCGACCTACGGTCTTGTAGGCCCGGTAAGCGCAGCGCCACCGGGCATAGCAAGCTTCACCGGCATCCCCGACCGCCGTTCCAGCTCAGCGGCTGCACCCTCGCTCACGAGCTGCGACCGCAGTGCAGCCGTAATCGGCAGCGGCACCTTGTTGGTCGATTCAAATTCAGCCCGATTGCGTGAAAGTGGCTCGTGGACCTCAACCCAGCGGCTGCCGTCCGGCTCGGTGGTCACTTTTACGGGCTGATCGATAAGCTGTACCCGCGTCCCCACCGAAACGTTATCGAACAGGTATTTGATATCGTTATTACGCAGGCGAATGCAGCCCTGGCTGACACGCAGGCCGATGCCGAAATTCGAGTTGGTACCGTGAATAGCGTACAGCCTGCCGATATAGAGAGCATACAGCCCCATCGGGTTATCCGGCCCGGCGGGAACGAACGCGGGCAACGTTTTCCCCTCTTTCGCGTAAGCGCGCCGCGTGTTGGGCGTCGGTGACCAGGTTGGGCCTTCCTGCTTGCGCTCAACGGCGGTTACCCAGTTACGCGGCGTCTCGCGCCCGGCCTGACCAATGCCAATAGGCAAGACCTCAACCGTATTGCTGCCGGGTGGATAATAGTAAAGACGCATTTCCGCGACGTTCACCACAATCCCCTCGCGCACCGTTGGCGGCAAAATTAACTGCTGCGGCACCACCAGCTGTGTACCGGCACGCGGTAAAAACGGATCTACCCCCGGGTTAGCTTCCAGCATATTGCTCAACCCCTGCCCGTGCTGCGCTGCAAACGCTTCGAGCGGCAGGGTATTGCCTTCAGGTACGGTGACGGTTATCGGCGCTCCCACCAGGCGGCTCCCCTCGGGAGGCAGCGGGTAGGTGACAGCAGATGCAGCGGGAACCAGCATACAAAGCGTAAAAACGAACGCGGCAAATCGAATCATAGTGTTCTGTACTCATCCAAAAGAGAAAGCCTGCCGGTGGGCAGGCTTATCATACTCACGCAATCACTTTTTCGTCGTGCGCCATCTCCGGGTAAGGACTTTTTCCGCTTCAACGATCATGAACATCGCAAACCCGACCAGGAAAGTAATGATCCAGTAGCGGAACGGCAGCGCCTCGGTACCGAACAGCATTTGCATGAACGGCGCATAGACGATCAGAAGCTGAAGCGCCAGCAGTACGCCGCTCACAATCCATATCCCCTTGTTAGCCAGCAGACCTTTACTCAGGGAGAAGCCGTCGGTGACGCGGCAGTTGAGCATGTAAAACCACTGGGCAGTCACCAGCATTTGCAGCAACACGGTGCGGATGAACTCCGGCGAGTAGCCGCGCGGTTGTAGCCAGGCCTCCAGCACAAAGGCGCTGATGGCGATCATCAGGCCGACAAACACCACGCGCCAGATGGCGTAACCGTCCATCACGTGCAGGTTAGACTTACGCGGCGGCCGGTTCATGATGTCCTTCTCACCCGCTTCAAACGCCAGGCCAAACGACAGCGTTGCCGAGGTTGCCATGTTCATCCACAGGATCAGTACCGGTGTTAGCGGGATCAGGTTCCCCGCCAGCAGGGCGATAATGATCAGCAGAGCCTGGGCGATGTTGCTGGGGATCACGAACAGAATGGTCTTTTTCAGGTTGTCGTAGACCCGACGCCCTTCATGGACCGCCCGGGCAATGGTGGCAAAGTTATCGTCCGTTAATACCATGTCGGCGGCTTCTTTGGTGACTTCAGTACCTTTGATCCCCATCGCGATGCCGACGTCTGCCCGCTTCAGCGCCGGCGCATCGTTCACCCCGTCCCCGGTCATCCCGACCACTTCCTGTTTACTTTGCAGCGCCTGCACCAGGCGGAATTTATCTTCCGGGCTGGTTCGGGCAAAGATATCGTATTTTTGCGCCGCCTCGCTCAACTGATGGTCGTCCATCGCCTCCAGCTCGCGTCCGGTGATGGCGCTCGCCGCATTGCCAATACCCAGCATCTGCCCGATGCTCATCGCCGTTTGCGGATGATCCCCGGTGATCATTTTCACGCGAATGCCCGCCTGTAGGCAGTCGGCGATGGCCGTAATGGCTTCCGGGCGCGGGGGATCCATCATGCCCGCAATGCCGAGCAGAATAACGCCCTCTTGCAGATCGGCATGGGTCAGCTCCCGCTGGCCGCTGGCGGCCGGCTTCCAGGCCGCAGCCACCATGCGCAACCCTTCGCGCGCATACTCTTCAATCTTCTCTTCCCAGTAGTGCAGGTTGAACGGCTCGAGCCCGCTATGGGTCTGCTGGTGCTGACAAAGACGGAAAAGGACGTCCGGCGCACCGGTAATTAACATCACCTCTTCGTCGCCCAGACGATACAGGGTGGACATGTATTTGTACTGCGAATCGAATGGGATTTTACTGCGCAACTCGGCATCAACTGCTGGCAGCGGAATTTTGGCCGCCAACACCTTCAGCGCGCCTTCGGTGGGGCCGCCGGTGATTTTCCATAACCCCTGCTCATCTTTGATCAGCTGGCTGTCATTACAGAGATCGACGGTGCGCAGATAGCGCTCCAGCACAGATCCCTGGGTCACGCTGACTGGCGTCGGATCGTCAACAGGGTGAATAGTGCCCACCGGCTCGTAGCTGTCGCCCTCCACGCGGTAGGTGGTGTCCGCGGTAATCACCGCTTTTACCGTCATCTCATTCATGGTCAGGGTGCCGGTTTTATCCGAGCAGATAACCGTCATCGCCCCCAGGGTTTCCACGGTAGGCAGCTTGCGAATAATCGCCTTGCGCCGCGCCATCGCCTGCACGCCCAGCGAGAGGATGATCGAGATAATGGCCGGTAATCCTTCCGGCACCGCCGCCACCGCCAGGCTAATCAGCGACAGCACCAGCTCTGAAACGGGCATATCGCGGAAGATGAGGCTGAAAACAAACAGCGCCAGCATCATGACCAGAATGGTGATGAAAATGGTCTTGCCGAGCTTGTCCATTTGCACCATCAGCGGGGTACGGTGTTTTTCGATGTCCGACATCATCTGGTTGATATGGCCGAGCTCGGTCTCGCCGCCGGTCGCCACCACCAGCCCTTTTCCCCCGCCGGAGCTGACCGTGGTGCCGGAATACAGCAGGTTGTAACGGTCGCCTAACGGCAGTTCACCGCTGAGCGCATCGCTGCTTTTCTCCACCACGGTGGATTCGCCGGTGAGGATAGCCTCTTCCACCCGCAGGTTGTGCGCCTCTATCACGCGAAGATCGGCAGGAATGCGATCTCCGGCGCGTATAACCACGATGTCTCCCGGCACCAGCGCCGTGGTGGGGATGGTTTCATGGCTGCCCTGCCGGATGACCACCGCCTCGCTGGAGAGCATATTGCGAATACTTTGCAGCGATTTCTCCGCATTGCTCTCCTGAATATGGCCAATCAGGGCGTTAATGACGGCCACCCCGAGAATGACAAACATATCCACCCAGTGTCCCATTATCAGCTTCAGCAGCGCCGCCACCAGAAGAACGTAAATGAGAACATCGTTGAAATGGGCCAGAAAGCGCAGCCAGCCGGGTTTACCCGGTTTTTGCGGTAAGGCATTTTCACCATATTTGTCCAGCCTGACGGTGGCTTCCGCACTGCTAAGTCCGTCCAGGCTGGATTGGATATTTATCAGGGTTTCATCAACGGTCTGTTGATAATACGGACGGTGAGGCTTTTCTGTTATCATCGTTCCTTCCTCGGGTTCTTTTCAGAAATCACCTTGCTTTCATGCCATTAACGAATAACGAAAACAGGAACATGCGCATAACGAACGATACTCGCCGCCTCTGACCCTAATAAGTGGGTTTGAATATTTGGATTGCGCGACCCCACAATAATTGCGCCGGCGTTAAGTTCATCCGCCAGTTTGATCGCCTCATCACGTATATTCCCGCTGCGAACGTGAAGATGAACATTTTCTTCCGGCAGGTTGATTTTTTTTACCAGCGCGGCAAGTTTTTCTTTAGCATTATTAACCATATATTCATCCATCTTTCTCGCGTCTGCAATAAAACCGCGGGTCAGTTCAGCCGAGAACTTTGGCATAACGTACAGCAGATGAACGTCACCCGATGCGCTTTGCGCGAGGAACTGGGCATGCTGTAGCGCTTTATCTGACAGCGCTGTTTCGTAAACATCCACCGGCACCAGAATCGTTTTATACATATCAAGCATCCTTTTTATAACCAACACAGCTGTGAGTGAATCAGGAGAGATCGCATCAAACCAGGGGGTATATGCGCAAAGGCCTTTTCGGAAAAAAGGGATGAATGCTATTAAACGTAGCACAGGAATATCAGGTTGTTATTCAAAGCGAATACGCTATCGTCACACGTGTTTCGCCTTAGCCTGCCACGCCACTAATAATGGTTATTTAACATTTATTTATTCACCGACTATGCTCATAGTCAGGCATGCAATACGTTCATTCATATTTACCCTGCGCCACCTTCTACCTCATGGAGGAATGCATGTACGGTTTAAGCCTGATTCGCCTTGGTTTGTTTATCGCGCTTGCCATTATCGCCAGCACAGCAATCGGTTTATTTACCTATGTGGTCGTCTCGGCCCTGGCAGAATAGCGCCACCCCAGCATTGATGACGAAATAAATAAAACAATTATTATCAGGGGAATACTGTGAAGCGCTACGTCTCTCTTCTGCCCGCTGTGTTATTACTGCTGACGGCGTGCGATCCTAAACCCGATCGCGCCGCGCCCCTGCCGAAAATGGTAAAAGTCGCAGAGGTGGTGAAGGCCGGCAACGCGCAGCAGCGCGTCTTTCCCGCCCGCATCGAATCCGGCGACGCTACGGATCTCGCGTTCAAACGTGCAGGGCAGATTGAGACCCTGGACATTCGCCAGGGTGCCGTTGTCAAACAGGGGCAACGGCTCGCCAGTCTTAACGATCGCGAAGCCCGGCAGCGTCTGAACGACAGGCAAACGGCGGCAACCCTGGCGCAAAGGCAATTTGACCGCTTCCAGACGCTGGCGGGACGTCAGGCCGTGTCGAAGGCCGAGATGGATGTCCAGCGCGCCAGCCGCGATTCTGCAAACGCTGCGCTACAGATTGCGCGAGAAGAATTGAGCCAGATGACGCTCGTCGCCCCCTTTAGCGGGACAGCGGCCAGCGTCCATGTGCGAAATCATCAGGTCGTGTCAGCCGGCCAGCCCGTCGTTACATTGACCCGTACAGACCTGCTGGACGTGGTGTTCAGCCTTCCGGAAAATCTGTTTAAAACCTTCGATATCCGCAATGCGCAGTACAGACCGGTGGTGAGGATCAATGCCCTGCCCGGGCGCGAGTTCACCGCAGTGTACAAAGAACACTCGGGCAGTAGCGACAGCAACACGCTGACCTGGCAGGTGATTTTAACCATGCCCCGCCCGAATGATTTTCCCGTTGTGGGCGGCGTCAGCGGGACGGTCACGGTCAATTTAACCGACCTTCCGGCGGGCGTGGGCAGCGAGGCGCTGGTGGTGCCGGTTGAGGCGGTCTTTAGCCCGGATAACCGCCCGCGCAATGAGCCGCACGTCTGGGTGGTAACGGGCGAAGGCGAAACGTTGCACCTGGAAGATCGAAAGGTCAGCGTGGGACAAGTTAGCGCTGAGGGCATCGTCGTCGTCGACGGGCTTAAGGCCGGTGAACGCGTGGTGGTCGCAGGCGTGGGCGAGCTACACGCCAATCAGCCGGTACGCATCTGGACGCGTGAACGGGGACTGTAATGGATATCTCTCGTCAGTTTATCAGTAATCCGGTTCGCGTCTGGCTGACTATTCTGCTGCTGGGCGTGGGCGGCATTATTGCCCTGCTGAACATCGGCAGGCTGGAAGATCCGGCGTTTACCATCAAAACTGCGGTGGTGATCGCCCAATATCCGGGCGCGTCGGCGCAGCAGGTTGAGGAAGAGGTCACCCTGCCGCTGGAAAACGCGCTTCAGCAGCTCCCTTACCTCGACAACGTCAGCTCCATCTCCTCCAACGGCCTGTCGCAGATCACGGTCAATATTGCCTCGCGCTACCACTCAGATGAGCTACCGCAGATCTGGGATGAGCTGCGTCGCCGGGTGGGAGATGCCGCCCGACAGTTTCCGCCGGGCGTAGTCGCCCCGTTTGTGAATGACGATTTTGGCGACGTGTTCGGCTTTTTCTTTGCCATTTCCGGCGATGAATTCAGCAATCCGGAACTGGTGCGGTATGCCGAGCAGCTGCGCCGGGAGCTGGTCCTTGTGCCGGGCGTGGGCAAAGTTGCCATTGGCGGTGCCATCACCCAGCAGATTAACGTGGACATCTCTCTGACCAAAATGGCCGCCCGCGGGATAACGCTGAACCAGCTTTCTGCCCTGTTAAGCAGGCTGAACGTGGTCTCCAGCGCCGGAGACATTCCCGCCGGGACCGAGTCCATTCGCCTGCATCCTACCGGGGAATTCGAGAATATTGACGAGCTTGCCGATCTGATCGTAACCCCGCCCGGCGCTGGGGCGGCTACCCGCTTGCGGGATATTGCCACCCTGTCGCGCGGGCTGGATGCCTCCCCCTCCAGCATCTACCATGCTAACGGCAGAAAAGCCGTCACCATGGGCGTCTCCTTTATCCCCGGCGTAAACGTGATCGACGTGGGACATGCGCTGGAGGCGAAGCTTGAGCAGATGTCAGCCGAAAAGCCGGCAGGCATCCATATTGACCTGTTTTACGATCAGGCGGCGGAGGTCGGTGATTCCGTTAACGGATTCATCATTAATTTCCTGATGGCGCTGGCGATTGTCGTCGGTGTGTTGCTGATCTTTATGGGCGTACGCAGCGGGATCATTATCGCCTTTTCCCTCGCGCTCAACGTGCTGGGCACGCTGCTGATCATGTATCTTTGGGGCATTGAACTTCAGCGCATTTCGCTGGGGGCGCTGATCATCGCCCTCAGCATGCTGGTCGACAATGCCATCGTGGTTGTCGAAGGGGTACTGATCGCCCGGCAGCAGGGCTCACCCCTGCTGAGCGCCATTAACCACATTATTCGCCGTTCTGCGCTGCCGCTGCTGGGCGCGACGGTCATCGCCATCCTGGCCTTCGCGCCCGTCGGGCTGTCGCAGGACTCCACCGGCGAATACTGTAAGTCGCTGTTTCAGGTTCTGTTGATTTCGCTCATGCTGAGCTGGTTCTCTGCCCTCACCATTACGCCGGTGCTGATCAAATGGTGGCTGTTTAAACACGACGCTGCGCCGCCAGAGGCCGACAAAACGGACCCCTACGACAAACGCATCTATCGCATTTACCAGGGTTTGCTCAGGTCGCTGTTGCGGCGTAAAGCACCAACGCTGGTGGTGATGGCCGCGCTGCTGGCTGCCGCCATCTGGGGCTTTGGCTCGGTGCGGCAGAACTTCTTCCCCTCCTCCAGCACGCCGATTTTCTTTGTCGACCTCTGGCTCCCTTACGGTACCGACATTAAATGGACCGAGAAGATGACCGGCGATATCGAGAAAACCATCAACGGCCAGCCAGGCGTGGAAACCACGGTCTCGACGATCGGTCAGGGAAGTATGCGTTTTATTTTGACCTACAGCGGACAGCGCCAGTACAGCAACTATGCGCAAATCATGGTGCGGATGGATGACCAGCGTAACATCTCTGCCCTGACCCGCCACGTTGATGAGTACATCGCCCGGAACTATCCGCAGGTTAACGCCAGCACGAAACGGGTGATGTTTGGTCCTTCCGGCGACAGCGCTATTGAAGTGCGTATTAAAGGGCCTGACCCGGACAGGCTGCGCCTGATCGCCAGCCAGGTAGACAACATCCTCACGCGCGATCCGGCCACGGACAGCGTCAGGAACGACTGGCAAAACCGCAGCAAAGTGATCCGCCCGCAGTACGTTACCGCGCTGGGCCGCGAGCTTGGCGTGGATAAGCAGGACGTGGATAACGCACTGGAGATGAATTTCTCCGGCAGCCGGGCGGGGCTGTACCGTGAAGGCAGCGATCTGCTGCCCGTGGTGGTGCGCCCGCCGGAAAGCGAGCGGCTGGACGCCAATCACCTGAATAACGTCCTGGTCTGGAGCCAGACCCGGCAGCAGTATATCCCGCTGAGCAACGTCGTCAGCGGCTTCGCGCTGGAGTGGGAAGATCCGCTGATCCTGCGTCGCGACCGCTCCCGCGTGCTGACCGTGCAGACCGATCCCGACCCGCTAAGCCAGCAAACCTCCGGCGATATTCTCGCCCGGGTGAAGCCGCAAATTGATGCGCTCCCCCTGCCCCACGGCTACAGCATCGAGTGGGGCGGGGACGCGGAGAACTCCAGCGAAGCGCAGCAGGGGCTGTTCACCACGCTGCCGCTCGGTTATCTGGTGATGTTTGTGATCACAGTGCTGATGTTCAGCTCGGTGAAAAACGCCGTCGCTATATGGCTGACCGTGCCGCTGGCGCTGATCGGCGTGACGCCGGGGTTTTTACTGACCGGGATCCCCTTTGGCTTTATGGCGCTGATTGGCCTGCTGAGCCTGAGCGGGATGCTGATCCGCAACGGCATTGTGCTGGTAGAGGAGATTGAACAGCAGAAAGCGCAGCAGGATCAGCACAGCGCGATCGTTTACGCCGCCACCTCGCGCCTGCGCCCCATCCTGCTCACCGCCTTTACCACCGTGCTCGGGCTCGCTCCTCTGCTGCTGGATGTGTTCTTCCAGAGCATGGCCGTTGTGATTATGTTTGGACTTGGGTTTGCTACAATCCTGACGCTGCTGGTACTCCCGGTAATTTACGCGTGTTTCCATCGTAAGGACGAAGCTGAACAACAATGAATGCGACAGGGCTGAACATCATCAAGACGCTGGGCTGTATGACGGCGGTGACTTTCTTCACCATCTACAATACCTGGGATCGGTACGATTATGACTATCACTGGATCCTCGGCTTTTTAACGTTTATCTCGACCATCGCCACGCCGCTGTTTTTTGTGGTGGCGGGCTATCTGGATGGGCAATCCCGCCACGGCACCCGCTGGCAGCTTGATAAGATTAAAAGCCTGGTGATCGTCTTTCTGTTCTGGGTGACCATTTATTACCTGTGGGAGCCCTATCAGCGCGGGTATCTGATCCAGCCCTGGTTCGTGTTCGCGTTTATCGTGATTTACACATTTCATCCGGTGGTGGAGTGGCTCAGCCAGCGGCGAACGCTTTTCGTTGGGGTGATTGCTGCCCTGCTGCTTTTCTCCTACGGGTACGATTTGCTGTCAGCGCTCTATCCTGACGTACATGTCCTTTCGCTGTCGCCGCAGTATCGCCTTTGGACGTGGCTGCTGTTTTATCTGACGGGACAACTCTTTTGCGATCCGCACATCGCGGCGTGGATCGGCCGCAAAAACGTGGTCAGGGCAGCGGTGATTGCCATCCCGTTTATCTATCTGTTCACGTGGTTTTACGAGCGGCACTTCTTTTTTGCCCTGTTTAAAGCGGACAGAAACGCCTTTATCCTCACCGGATCGCAAATCTACATTCTGATTATCGCCCTGGTGATCGCGGCCAACGGCGTACGCTTTCGCCGCAATGCGGAGTTTAAAGAGTCCGTGCTGGCCGCCATTAGCAAAACGATGACCGGGGTCTATATTATGCACTACTCGGTGTTTCACCTGCTGACGGCGCTCATTCCGGTGACCTCTCTGAGCATCAAGCTGGCCCTGATTGTGCTCACCTTTATTACGTCGGTCCTGTTTTCGCTGCTCATCCTCTCCAACGCGGTGGCCAAAAAGGTCATTACCCTTTAAAAGCCCAGGCGCAGCCAGGCAAACAGCACGTTGCCGTTGTTGTAGGTGCCGGGAATATAGGTGAACTGGACGGTAACGCGCTTGTATCCGGCTGAGAACAGGGGAAAGATAAACGGCAGCGGTACGTAGTTAGCAAAGTCGTCGCGCGCGGTGATCCCCGCCGCGGCGCCCAGCCCCAGACGGAAATCTTTCGCGTTATCCAGATACCAGCCCTTCTCCCAGCCGTAGCCCATCGCGGGCTGCCACTCGTTGTGGGAATCTTTAAACATCATGGCGAAGAGCGCGCTCCAGTTGCCCTCGTCGTTGTAACGAGACACACCCAGCCCACCGCCCCACGGCATTTCGTTGTAGTTGTCTGTTTTCTCTTTGTCATACATGAAGCGGGCGTGCCAGCTCAGAAACGGCAGGTAGAGATCGTAACGCTCCGGCTGCTCCCAGGTCTGGGAAATATCGTCCGTGACCGCATCCCACCAGCGGTGAATGCGCTGTTCGCCATAGACTTTCGGCTCCGCATGCAGCGGCGAAACCACCAAAAACAGGACTACCCAGAGTGCAGGAAAGAGGCGTTGCATCGTTATTCCCTCAGCTTACGTCACGCAGCGATCACTATTACTGTAAACCATTCAGCCCTAACCGGAGCCAAACAGGCTGATTTATATTGGGCCCGGGTAAGATGAAATTTATTTATTCAGCGCTTTCAGGAAAGATAAAAACGTTTTCTCTGGCCGCCCGTCGCGGTAGTCTCATACCTTCCGTCACGATGACGGCCGCAATGTGAGTGACCTTTTCTTATACCAATAATTAAAAATCAGTACAGACAGGACAACTATGGACTCCACCCTCATCTCCGCTCGCCGCAGCGAGGAGACGCCTTCGCTGAACCGCGCCCGCCGCGCCGCTTTAGGTAGCTTCGCAGGCGCCGTCGTCGACTGGTATGACTTTCTGCTCTACGGTATTACCGCTGCGCTGGTATTTAACCGCGAATTTTTCCCCCAGATTAGCCCCGCCATGGGCACGCTCGCCGCGTTTGCCACCTTTGGCGTCGGTTTTCTGTTTCGTCCGCTGGGCGGAATTATTTTCGGCCACTTCGGTGACCGCCTTGGCCGGAAACGGATGCTGATGCTCACCGTCTGGATGATGGGCATTGCCACCGCGCTTATCGGTATTTTGCCTTCCTTTGCGTCGATTGGCTGGTGGGCCCCGGTGTTGCTGGTGACATTGCGCGCCATTCAGGGCTTTGCCGTCGGCGGTGAATGGGGCGGCGCGGCATTGCTGTCCGTGGAAAGCGCGCCGAAGCACAGGAAGGCGTTTT
Source organism: Enterobacter cloacae complex sp. I2 (assembly GCF_014896205.1). NCBI lineage: Bacteria > Pseudomonadati > Pseudomonadota > Gammaproteobacteria > Enterobacterales > Enterobacteriaceae > Enterobacter > Enterobacter cloacae complex sp. I2. The sequence goes on along the minus strand of NZ_JADBRA010000026.1, from coordinate 29,557 downwards.
ACAGCAGCGGCGTGCAGGTGGGTTATGGCGTGGGGCTACTGCTTTCCACCGGGCTGGTGTCGCTCATTAGCCAGCTCACGACAGACGAGCAGTTCCTGAGCTGGGGCTGGCGCATTCCGTTTATCTTCAGCATTGTGCTGGTCATCGCGGCCCTGTGGATCCGAAACGGCATGGAAGAGTCGGCTGAGTTTGAGCAGCAGCAGCGCGAAAAACCGGTCGCGAAAAAAAGGCTGCCGGTGATGGAAGCGCTGGTGCAGCACCCTGGCGCTTTTCTGAAAATCATCGCCCTGCGCCTGTGCGAACTGCTGACCATGTATATCGTCACCGCCTTCGCCCTGAACTACTCCACCCAGAACCTCGGCCTGCCGCGTGAGCTGTTTCTGAACATTGGCCTGGTGGTGGGCGGGATCAGCTGCCTGACCATCCCCTGCTTCGCCTGGCTCGCAGACCGGTTTGGCCGCCGCCGGGTTTACATCACGGGCGCGCTTATCGGCACGCTCAGCGCCTGGCCGTTCTTTATGGCGCTGGAGGCGCAGTCGGTGTTCTGGATCGTCTTCTTCGCCATCATGCTCGCCAACATCGCCCACGATATGGTGGTGTGCGTGCAGCAGCCGATGTTTACCGAGCTGTTCGGCGCCAGCTACCGCTACAGCGGCGCGGGCGTGGGATATCAGGTGGCGAGCGTGGTCGGCGGCGGGTTTACGCCGTTTATCGCCGCCGCGCTGGTGACCTTCTCCGGCGGGAACTGGCACAGCGTGGCGATTTATCTGCTGGCAGGCTGCCTGCTCTCCGCCGCGACCGCCCTGTTCATGAAGGAAACGCGCTAGGCCGATCTCCTCACTTTAGTTTCACGGGCGTGTGACATACTATCGGGTATTGCCGCACACCTGTGGAACAAGGAGACAGACATGAATAATAAGGGCTCCAGCCTGACCCCGGCTCAGGCGCTGGAAAAACTCGACGCGTTGTATGAGCAATCCGTCAACGCACTGCGCAGCGCCATCAGTGAATATATCGAAACAGGGAAACTTCCCGATGAAAAGGCCAGAACTCAGGGCCTTTTTGTTTATCCATCGCTCTCTGTCACCTGGGACGGCAGCGCCAGCAGCAATCCGAAAACCCGCGCCTATGCACGTTTTACCCACTCCGGCTGTTACAGCACGACCATCACCCGCCCTGCGCTGTTCCGCCCCTACCTGGAAGAACAGCTCACGTTGCTGTATCAGGATTACGGTGCGCATATATCCGTGGAACCGTCGCTGCACGAAATCCCTTACCCGTACGTGATTGACGGCTCGGCGCTAACGCTGGACCGCTCCATGAGCGCGGGGCTGACGCGCCACTTCCCGACCACCGAGCTTTCGCAGATTGGCGACGAGACGGCGGACGGAATTTATCACCCGGCAGAATTTTCACCGCTCTCGCACTTTGACGCCCGTCGCGTGGATTTTTCGCTGGCGCGCCTGCGCCACTACACCGGCACCCCAGCCGAGCATTTCCAGCCGTTCGTGCTGTTTACCAACTACACCCGCTACGTGGATGAGTTTGTTCGCTGGGGCTGTAGCCAGATCCTCGATCCGGACAGCCCTTACGTCGCCCTGTCCTGCGCGGGCGGGATCTGGATCACCGCTGAAACCGAAGCGCCGGAGCAGGCCATTTCCGACCTGGCGTGGAAAAAGCACCAGATGCCGGCCTGGCACCTGATCACCGCCGACGGCCAGGGCATTACGCTGATTAATATTGGCGTTGGGCCGTCGAACGCGAAAACCATCTGCGACCACCTGGCGGTTCTGCGCCCTGACGTCTGGCTGATGATTGGCCACTGCGGCGGCCTGCGCGAAAGCCAGCTGATTGGGGATTACGTTCTCGCCCACGCGTACCTGCGCGACGACCACGTCCTTGACGCGGTTCTGCCGCCAGACATTCCTATCCCGAGCATCGCGGAAGTCCAGCGCGCCCTGTATGACGCCACTAAAGAGGTGAGCGGTATGCCGGGTGAAGAGGTGAAGCAGCGCCTGCGCACCGGCACGGTGGTCACTACCGACGATCGTAACTGGGAACTGCGTTATTCCGCCTCCGCGCTGCGCTTTAACCTCAGCCGCGCGGTGGCGATCGATATGGAAAGTGCCACCATTGCGGCGCAGGGCTACCGCTTCCGCGTCCCTTACGGCACGCTGCTGTGCGTGTCCGATAAACCGCTGCACGGCGAGATCAAGCTGCCGGGCCAGGCGAACCGTTTTTACGAAGGGGCGATCTCAGAGCATCTTCAGATTGGTATTCGCGCTATAGATTTACTGCGTGCCGAGGGCGATAAACTGCACTCCCGCAAGCTGCGCACCTTTAATGAGCCACCGTTCCGCTGATAACAAGGACACATCACGCACACCACTCACCCGGCCTGGGATTCGTAGGTCGGGTAAGCGGAGCGCCACCCGACAAGTTTACCGAACGCAGAAAAGCAAAAAGCCTGCTATAAAAGCAGGCTTTTCAAATTTGGCTCCTCTGACTGGACTCGAACCAGTGACATACGGATTAACAGTCCGCCGTTCTACCGACTGAACTACAGAGGAATCGTGTGAACGGGGCGCATATTATCGATGCGCCCTGAGGATGTCAAAGGGTGAATGCAGATTTTCAATCGTTTGCCGATTTATTCTCCACTTCGCGCAATTGTCAGGCGTTTGCGGTTTCCGAAACCGCCTGTTCCGCTTTTTTTCGCGGATATTTCCATAGCCAGCGTCCGCTCACCATGCGCCAGTAGAACAGCGCGCCGCGCACGGCCCAGTCAAGGAACATCCCCAGCCAGACGCCGACCACGCCCATGCCTAGCATCACCCCCAGCGTGTAGCCCGCCACGACGCGGCAGCCCCACATGCCGAGCATAGAGACCCACATGGCAAAGCGGGCGTCGCGCGCCCCTTTCAGCCCGGCAGGAAGTACCCAGGACGCGGCCCAGATCGGCATAAACGCCGCGTTGAGCCAAATCAGCACCTTCACAACCTCTTTTACGTCGTTTTCGTGGGTATAAAACGAGGCCATCAGTCCGGCAAACGGCGCGGTGCCCCACGCAATCGCGGTCAACCCGATGGTTGAAAGCCAGAAGACGTGGCGAAGCTGCCGTTCCGCCTGCCCTATCTGCCCCTTGCCGAGGCGTTTACCGGTAATAATGGTCGACGCCGAGCCCAGCGCGTTACCCGGCAGGTTAATCAGCGAGGCGATGGAGAAGGCAATAAAGTTGCCGGCGATGACGTCGGTGCCCATCCCGGCAACAAACATCTGCGTCAGCAGTTTCCCGCCGTTAAACAGCACGGATTCGATGCTGGCCGGGATCCCGATGCCCATCACTTCCCAGATAATGGCGAAGTTAAGCGGACGGAAATAGCTTTTCAGCGTCAGGCGTAGCGACGGCGTGATGCCCGCCATGAGGACGCCAATGATCGCCGCCGCACCAATATAGCGGGAAATCGTCAGCCCTAAACCGGCACCGACAAAGCCCAGGCCATCCCAGGAGAAGACGCCGTAAATCAAAACGCTGCTGATGATAATGTTCAGGATGTTCATCCCACCGTTTATCAGCAGCGGAATTTTGGTATTGCCTGCGCCACGAAGCGCGCCGCTGCCAATCAGCGCGATGGCTGCCGCCGGATAGCTCAGCACCGTCATTTCAAGGTAGGTGAGCGCCAGCGCCTTCACCTCACCGGTCGCTTCGCCGGCGACGATATCGATGATCTCTTTCCCGTAGTAATGAATGACCGCCGCGAGAGCGATCGAGAAAATCGTCATGATCATCAGCGACTGTCTGGCCGCTTCCCGGGCGCGTTTCGGATCGAGTTTGCCGAGGCTAAACGCTACCACCACCGTCGTCCCAAGATCGATGGCGGCAAAGAAGGACATCACCACCATGTTGAAACTGTCCGCCAGCCCTACCCCGGCCATCGCTTCTTTGCCGAGCCAGCTCACCAGGAAGGTGCTGAGAACGCCCATCAGCAGGACGCAGGTAATCTCCAGGAAAATAGGCACGGCAAGGGGGGTGATTTCACGCCAGAACAGAACTCGATAACTTTTACGTTTGGCATACCAGGGCGTGCGCATAATCGCCTGGCGTATGGGTGCGGTGACGTTCAAAATGGACCTTAGCGAGAAAGTTGAAACTCCATTTCAAATGATGGGGCAGAAATGCATATCCTGCAAAGTATTTTCCATTAAATTATGTCTGAAATGGCAACAAAATGACGACAGAATCATCAATCAGTCACTTTTGCCTAAGATGAGGTTTGACAAAAGTTTTTTCGCCGCTAAGATAAGCCTCCACAACGATTCCTCTGTAGTTCAGTCGGTAGAACGGCGGACTGTTAATCCGTATGTCACTGGTTCGAGTCCAGTCAGAGGAGCCACATTTAAAAAGCCTGCTTTCAAAGCAGGCTTTTTGCTTTTCTGCGTTCGGTAAAATTGTCGGGTGGCGGCTACGCCTTACCCGACCTACGGAATCGCAGACCCGGTAAGCGCAACGCCACCGGGCAACAGATTGCGCGATTACTCGCCTTTAGCGTCGACGTTTTTGATTTCGCCCATCACCTTCAGCTTTTTGGAGATATCGCGACGCTCTTTGGACAGCTCAGCATTTTTGATGATGTAGTCATCAACGCGATCTTCGTAATCGCTCTTCATGCTGGCGATGATGCCCTGAATAGCTTCAACGCTCATCCCCGGCTTGATGTAGTCGCTCAGGTTGTCCAGCAGCAGGACACGTTTCTGGTTGTCACGGATCTTCTTCTCTACGTCCTGGATTTCACGCTGTAGCTTGTTTTTACGGCGGAACAGGCGGACGAACTCCAGAACATCCTGGAACGAAGGCTTAATAGTTTCCATTTTTACACCCCTGATAATGTGAGATTCGGATTCGTTAAGGCAACCGTTTTAACAGACAGCGGCTGCGAATGACAATGAGTATATCGTTTAAAACCATCATAACCCTAATTGCTGCTGAATCGAAGCAGCAGGCATCACGTACGCTTTTTATTTGCGCAGTGCCCGGCAAATCAGCTGCGATAATAATTCCAGCTGTCGTGCCAGCTCCATACTCAGCCAGACATAGCCGTGGATGGGCGTTTCCGCCACATTGTCGGCCTGACGCTCATTCATCAGCTGTTTCAGCTCGGCGACGATTTCGTTCAGCCGCTCGCTGTTTGCCCGTATGGGCTGTGGATTCCCTTCGTAGAGCGCATGGGCGATGGTCAACAGGGTTTGCTGCGTCATCTGCTGCGTCTCTTTCAGCGTATGCGCGTTGAGCATCAGAAAGTGGCTGGGGCGTGAAGCCCAGTGGGCATTGATTTGCAGTTCAAGCATACAGACCAGATTACGGCTGACCGTCTGAATGGCTTCAAAAATGGCTTTCTGGATATGCGTTTCTTTGCTTGCCGGGGTAATCAACCCGCGCATTTTGACCACGTCACTGAGGATTTTTTGCAGGTGCTTTTCCAGCCGCGGGCGTTCGATCAGATTCGGCGAAAACCCGGCCTGGTAGACGCGGTTAAATGCCGTGACGTAGTTTGCCATCTGAATACGCCAGTGCAGGAAGGCGCGCTGCGGCCAGATGCCGGTAAACAGCATGGCGAGCAACGAGCCGAGGATCACGTCCCCGCTTCGCCACAGTGCCGTAGTCATATCGCCCGCCGGCGCGCCGACCACAACCGCAAGCGTTATGCCAATCAGTAGCGCCTGATACGGCCTCTTGCCCAGCGCCAGCCACCCGCAAAGAAACATTGCCCCCGCGCACCACAGCAACATGATCGGGAATGAAATCAGCTCCAGCTTCAGGGCGATAAGCCCAAGCGCCGAGCCTAAAACGGTGCCGCCTATGCGTTCGAGGGCACGAGGAACCACGTTCCCCCAGAATGAGATCGGCCCCATCACCACCACCAGCGTGATCAGCGGCCACGTTCCTTCCGGGATATCCAGCAAACGAACCAGTACGAAGGTCAACACAAACGCCAGCGCAATGCGGCAACCGTGCACCACGCGATAATGTTTGTATAACCGAATTTCAAATGGGGTTAATGACTTGTCGGGGCGCACACCCGTCTCCAGCTTTACGGCAAACCACAATTGTACTGTGTTTTGAGGCGGGTGGATCGCATCCGCCTCAAAAACCCTGCTTTTCGCAGGCTTATCCCACCTTGTGTTCTACCGGTACAAACATCTCAATGTCCCAGTAGCCGTCTGCATTGCCATCATTCAGATAACGTTCGAAGCACGGTTTTGGCGCAATCTGGTAGGTGTTGTCCTGGAGAAGGGAGTTGAAGAACTGGTTCCAGGGGGTGGCAAAATCATGATTTTCCACACGGGCAGCGGCGATAGCATAATCCCCGGCAGCGATTTCGGTCATCATCACCCCTTCGCTGTTCTCAGGAACAGTGAAATCATCAGGGACCGTGACGGCGGTATCGCAGCGGAGCTTTTCCGCCGGCACGTCATCCGGGTTGTCGTAATAAACGGCTACCCATTCCTGCGGCTGAATATGACGCCCGTCTACCCACATCACGAGCTGTTCGAACCCCTGCTTGACCGTTTTTTCCCACGGCCCCACGAGATGAAAGCCTGCGATTTTACGTTTCTGTTGCTGCCTGACGCTGTAGTCCATGCTGCCTCCGTTTATCACTGTATATACATACACTATAAAGCAGAATCGCGATTATCGGCAAACCGGGAATGTTGATTATGCGAGCAGACTCGCAACACTGCCAGTCTGCCCGAAAGGTTAGAGCTTATGATGCAGATAATCGCCGAGACGGGAGAAAAGGCCGCCCTTTTCAACGCTTTCCAGCGTAACCAGAGGCCAGTGCGCAACCACCTTGTCGCGATCGTACAGCTGGATCTCCCCTACCCGCTGGTGCGCGGCAATCGGCGCTTCCAGCTCTTTTTTATCCATCACGTATTTTGCCTTGATATTCGGCACTTCCGTTTTGGGCAAGGCCAGCCAGAAGTCCTGATCCGTGCCCAGCGCGATCTGCTCTTTATCGCCGTACCAGATACGTTCGGTACCCACTTTTTTGCCGTTATGCAGGATCTGCACCGTATCGAAATTTTGCTGTCCCCAGTGCAGCAGCTTGCGCGCCTGATCTTCACGCCCCTTCGGGCTGTCTGCGCCCATCACCACCGCAATCAGCCGACGCTGACCGTCGACCGCGGAGGCAATCAGGTTGAAGCCCGCGCCCGACGTGTGCCCCGTTTTCAGGCCATCCACGTTCATGGTCTTATCCCACAGCAGCCCGTTACGGTTCTGCTGGGTAATGCCGTTCCAGGTCAGGCTTTTCTCGCTGTACATGTGGTAGAACTCAGGTTCGCCGTGAATGATGGCACGGGAAAGCACGGCGAGATCGTAGGCGGAGCTGTGCTGACCCGGTGCATCCAGCCCGTGTACGGTTTCGAAGTGGGTATCGCGCAGGTTCAGCTTTTCGACGTAGTCATTCATCATTCTGACGAACTGCGGCTGACCGCCCGCCACGTGATCCGCCAGCGCTACGCAGGCGTCATTGCCGGAATCAACAATCAGGCCGCGGCTGAGATCGCGCACGGAAACCCGGTCGCCCTCCTTCAGAAACATCAACGATGAACCGTCAAAGACCGGATTGCCTTTCGCCCAGGCGTCACGTCCGACCGTCACAATGTCATCGGGGCTGATACGGTGGCTATCAATGGCGCGATCGACAACGTACCCCGTCATCAGTTTGGTCAGGCTCGCCGGATTGCGCTGCTGATGTTCGTTGCCCGCCGTTAAGATTTGACCCGTGGTGTAATCCATCAATACCCAGGATCCTGCCTGAATGGCAGGCGGCTGAGGTGAAAAATCCAGCGGCTCGGCGGCCAGCGCGGATGAAATACTCGAAGCGAGTAAAGAAACAGCAATAAACAGACGGCGTTTCAACGGTATATCCTCAGGTCAGTAAAAATCGATGACCTTTTTACGGCAGTTCTGATGTCGTTACCTGCCTTAATTGCAAAAAAATGTGACAATGCGCAAATTTTTCTGGAACAGATCTCGCAAATTTCTTGTCTGACCGTGCTTTTTATTCGGACTGCTCACCCCAATCGTTTACCATAGAGACGTCAATTTTTAACAGGATGAGATTACTGGTGTCTGACTCTGCCGCGCGCCCGACTTTTTTGTTCCACGATTACGAAACCTTTGGCACCCATCCGGCGCTGGACCGACCGGCGCAGTTTGCGGCTATCCGTACCGATGAGGAATTTAACATCATCGGCGAACCCGAGGTGTTTTACTGCAAGCCCGCCGATGACTATCTACCGCAGCCGGGCGCGGTGATGGTGACGGGCATCACGCCTCAGGAAGCGCGGGATAAAGGCGTTAGCGAAGCGGAATTTGCCCGTCGCATCCACGATTTGTTCACGGTGCCCAATACCTGCGTGGTGGGTTACAACAACATCCGCTTTGACGATGAAGTGACGCGTAATATCTTCTACCGCAACTTCTACGATCCGTACGCCTGGAGCTGGCAGAACCGCAATTCACGCTGGGATTTGCTGGATATCATGCGCGCCTGTTATGCGCTGCGCCCGGAAGGGATTCACTGGCCGGAGAACGACGACGGATTACCGAGCTTCAGGCTCGAGCACCTGACGCGCGCCAACGGTATCGAGCACAGCAATGCCCACGACGCGATGGCAGACGTTTACGCGACCATCGCTATGGCGAAACTCGTCAAAACCGCACAGCCGCGCCTGTTTGAGTATCTGCTGAGCCACCGCAGCAAGCAGAAGCTGATGACGCTGATTGATGTGCCGCAGATGAAACCGCTGGTGCATATTTCAGGGATGTTCGGGGCGTGGCGCGGGAACACGAGCTGGGTAGCGCCCCTCGCCTGGCACCCGGATAACCGTAACGCCGTCATCATGGTGGATCTTGCCGGGGATATCTCCCCGCTGCTTGAGCTTGACAGCGACACCTTGCGTGAACGGCTGTATACGCCGAAAGAGGCGCTGGGTGACCTGCCCGCTGTACCGGTTAAACTGGTGCACATCAATAAATGTCCGGTGCTGGCCCAGGCCAATACGCTGCGCCCGGAAGACGCCGACCGGCTGGGGATTAACCGTCAGCACTGCCTCGATAACCTGAAAGTGCTGCGCGACAACCCGCAGGTGCGCGAGAAAGTTGTCGCCATTTTTGCCGAAGCAGAGCCGTTCGTGCCGTCTGAAAACGTGGATGCGCAGCTTTATAACGGCTTCTTCAGCGACGCCGACCGCGCGGCGATGAATATCGTGCTGCAAACCGACCCGCGGAATCTGCCCGCGCTGGATATCACCTTTGTGGACACGCGCATTGAGAAGCTGCTGTTTAACTACCGGGCGCGCAACTATCCCGGCACGCTGGATGAGGCTGAGCAGGAGCGCTGGCTACAGCATCGACGCAACGTCTTTACCCCGGAATTTCTCAACAGCTACGCTCAGGAGCTGGAGATGCTTTACGGCCAGTATGAAGGGAATGCCGAGAAACAGGCGCTGCTGAAAGCGCTATACCAGTATGCGCAAGAGCTCATCTGAAATGCAGAGATAAAAAAACCGGAGACCATCGTCTCCGGTTTTTTTTGCCCGGTGGCGCTTCGCTTACGCGGGCCTACGGGGTATTCAGGTCGGGTAAGGCGTAGCCGCCACCCGACACAGTCTTACGCGACGTCTTCGTACTGAGGAACCGGGTTGCGGAAGCTCTTCGTCACGCAGGCCAGGTAAACCAGGCCGATACCTGCCCAAATCAGGCCAAGCACCATTGAGCTCTCTTCCAGGTTAACCCACAGCGCGCCCACGGTCATAGCACCACACATCGGCAGGAACAGATACTGGAAGTGGTCTTTCAGCGTCTTGTTACGCTTTTCACGGATCCAGAACTGAGAGATCACCGACAGGTTAACAAAGGTAAACGCCACCAGCGCACCAAAGTTAATCAGCGCCGTTGCCATCACCAGGTCAAAGTTAATCGCCAGCAGCGCGATCGCACCGACCAGAATGATGTTCATCGCCGGGGTACGCCATGTTGGATGCACGTAGCCGAAGAAGCTTTTCGGGAATACGCCATCGCGGCCCATAACGTACATCAGACGCGCAACGCCTGCATGCGCGGCCATACCGGACGCCAGTACGGTGATGGTGGAGAAGATCAGCGCGCCGACCTGGAACGCTTTACCCGCCACATAGAGCATAATTTCCGGCTGAGAAGCATCCGGATCTTTGAAGCGAGAGATATCCGGGAAGTACAGCTGGAGGAAATAGGTCGAGAAAATAAAGATCAGGCCACCAATCAGCGCCGTCAGGAAGATTGCACGCGGAATCACGCGCTCTGCATCTTTCGTTTCTTCAGACAGGTTGCTGATACCGTCAAAACCGGTAAAGGAGAAGCACAGAATCGTCGCCCCGGTAATCATCGGGATCACATGCGCATCACCAGACCAGAACGGCTTGCTGCTCGCCAGAGTGCCCGCGCCTTCGCCGTGGAACACACCGTAAATCACCATGCCGAGGATCACGGCAATCAGTACAACCTGAAGCACAACGATAACGGAGTTAAAGTTGGCAACGGACTTGATGCTGCGCAGGTTAAAGGCCGTCATAAAGGCCACCAGCGCCACGACGAACATCCAGGATGGAATCGATGGCACCAGCGCTTCAAAATAGATTTTTGCCAGCAGAATGTTGATCATCGGCGCGAACAGATAGTCGAGCAGCGAAGACCAGCCCACCATAAAGCCGACCGTCGGGCTGATGGATTTCTGGGCATAGGTGTAGGCGGAACCGGCAGACGGATAGCGGCGCACCAGTTTACCGTAGCTGAGCGCGGTAAAGAGGATCGCAATCAGTGCAAAGCCGTAAGCCGTCGGCACATGACCGTCCGTGAGGCCTGATACGATACCGAATGTATCGAACAGCGTCATCGGTTGCATATAGGCAAGGCCCATCATGACAACCGGAATCAACGTAAGCGTTTTACGTAATTCCACGCGAGAGGTGTTTGGAGTTGCGTTATGCGACATAGTTAATCTCCTTTACGGTGATAACCGCCACGTAAGCGAAAAATTGCCCCATTTCTTTCTTCCTCAGCGACAACAACTGTCGGATTTTAGTAAGTATCTATCCGGTACGAAGCCCGGCCTCTTGGTTTTTAGTTTCGTTTCGTACATGCAAAAAAAAATAACCGACGCCTTTTATATCGTCGATTATTTATTTGTTTGCAGCGGCGGCATTTTGCCCTATTCAAGATACAAAAGGCAATACATTGAGAAACGTGCCCATAAAATAATTTTTCTAACTGGTTGATTTACCATCATCTGCCTGAGTGTAAACTGTCGCGATAGCACTATTTGCTAAAATTTCGTCTCGCCACCAGGCGCTGGCAAGCCCGGCGGTTTGTTCATTCCAGCCTACCCATACCGATTCGTTACTGCTCTGCGCTAAAACCTGTTTTTCCACCAGCGCGCCGCTTTCTATAAACCGCTGGGCTAAATAACGGGGAAGGTAACCGCACCCGAGGCCGCTTATTTGCAGCTCCAGCTTGGTTTTAAAATCAAAAACGGTGATGGCCTCCTGCTCATCCAGAAGCTGCGATGAAATACCGCACTCGGGACGCGAGCTGTCTCCCACCACAATGGCGCGATGGTTTTTGATGACGCGTCTTGAAACTGGCTCCGGTTCATTTGCCAGCGGATGATGAGGCGCAACGGCAAAAATTTGCTCCAGCACGCCCAGCCGGGCGAAACCAAATTCACTCAGTTGAGGAGGCTCGTGCAGGGCTCCAACGATAATATCCGCTCTGCCCTGCGTCAGGGCGTCCCATGAACCGCCCAGCACGCCGTTGATAAAAACCAGACGCGTGACGCTATGGCGCTGATAAAAAGCCTCGATAAGCGGGGTAAGCAGTGAAAAAGGGAAAGTATCATCAACCCCAATCACCAGCTCGTTTTCCCAGCCCTGGTGAAGCTTAACGGCCTGCTTTTCCAGCTCGCGCACCGCATGCAGCACGTCACGCCCTTTTTCCAGCAGCATCTGCCCTGTACGGGTGAATCGCGCGCGATGCCCGGAACGGTCAAGGATTTGGATATTAAGATCGCTCTCAAGCTTTTGCACGGTATAGCTCAGAGCCGAAGGCGTTTTATAGAGCTTCGCCGAGGCGGCGGCAAAGCTCCCCTCTTTTTCAAGCGCATCCAGAATAACAAGAACATCCAGCAGCGGTTTCATCTTCGCCCCCTTGCGGTGTGCGATTGTCTCCGCTGATGCAGTTATTCCATGGGCATAACCAGCGGATCGGGATACTGATACTCAAATCCCAGTTCATGGCAAATACGATTGCCATCAATAATTTTGCCTTTGCGTTCCCCCTGCGCATCACTGAACACCGGCGGCGCCAGGCCAAGCTGGCGGGCCATCAGCGGATAAAAGGTGCTGCGCGCCGGGTGTGAAGGCGCACATATATTATAGATGTGCCCCCCTTTCGGAGCCTGTAAAAGCAGTTCTATTGCGCCGACAACATCTTCAAGATGCACAAGGTTAACCCCGTGCTGACCATCCGGCGCGGATTTACCGGCAAAGAAGCGCCCCGGATGGCGCCCCGGCCCCACCAGCCCGGCCAGACGTAATATATCCACCTGCGTGCCGGGCAGATTGTGCAGCCAGTCTTCCAGCTCTTTCAGTACCCGGCCGCTGGCGGTCACCGGACGGCGCTCGGTGTTCTCCTTCGCCGTACCGTCGATATCGCCATAGACGGAGGTCGAGCTGGTAAAAATGATACGCGGAATATGATGCGCCAGGGCGCTGTCGACAATCTCCTGCACCGCCTGCAAGTAAAACGTCTCGCCCGGCCCGCTGCGTCGCGCCGGTAAGGTTATGACCAGCGCATCCACATTCATCAGTTCGTCCAGCTCGTCGGTATCGCAGATAAGCTCGGGTTCGAGGCGCAGCTCGACACCGTCGATGCCGCACATGCGTGCCGCTTCAACTCCATCTCGGGTGGTCTTACTCCCTGTCACCTGCCAGCCTTTCGCGGCTAATGACATCGCCAGCGGCATTCCTAACCACCCTAACCCGACAATCGCGACCTTTTTCATGTACATTCTCCGCTTAACTACCCCTGTTATAAGGCTACGCCAGCCTGGTGGAACGCACAATTCATACCATCAATATGAAATGAATTAATGATCAAAAAAAGCCCTTGCTTTATGGCGTATAACTGGTTTAGGTTAAAAGACATCAAATGCATAAGCATTCAACGAGAATTTATATGACACGCGTTCCTTTTAAAAACCACCATCATCACCATCATCCTGACTAGTCTTTCAGGCGATGTGTGCTGGAAGACGTTTGGATCTTCCAGTGGTGCATGAACGCATGAAAAAGCCCCCGGAAGATCATCTTCCGGGGGCTTTTTTTTGGACCGCATTCAGACAGGTTAAAACAGGTTAACGAGGAACACAGAATGTTAGATAACTCACGTTTACGCATAGCTATTCAGAAATCAGGCCGTTTAAGCGACGATTCACGCGAACTGCTGGCCCGCTGCGGGATTAAAATCAACCTGCACACCCAGCGCCTGATTGCCCTGGCTGAAAATATGCCGATCGACATTCTGCGCGTACGCGATGACGATATCCCGGGCCTGGTGATGGATGGCGTCGTTGACCTCGGCATCATCGGCGAAAACGTACTGGAAGAAGAGCTATTAACCCGCCGCGCGCAGGGCGAAGATCCCCGCTACTTTACCCTGCGTCGTCTGGACTTCGGCGGCTGCCGCCTGTCGCTGGCCACGCCGGTCGATGAAGCCTGGGACGGCCCGGCCGCGCTGAACGGCAAACGTATCGCCACCTCTTACCCCCACCTGCTGAAGCGTTACCTCGATCAAAAAGGCGTGCAGTTTAAATCCTGTCTGCTGAACGGCTCCGTTGAAGTAGCGCCGCGCGCGGGCCTGGCCGATGCCATCTGTGACCTCGTCTCTACCGGCGCCACGCTGGAAGCGAACGGCCTGCGCGAAGTGGAGGTGATTTACCGCTCCAAAGCGTGCCTTATCCAGCGCGACGGTGAGATGGCCGAGGCCAAACAGCAGCTCATCGACAAACTGCTGACCCGCATTCAGGGCGTGATTCAGGCGCGTGAATCCAAATACATCATGATGCATGCGCCAACCGAGCGTCTCGAGGAAGTCATTGCCCTGCTGCCGGGCGCAGAGCGCCCCACCATCCTGCCGCTGGCGGGTGACCAGCAGCGCGTGGCGATGCACATGGTCAGCAGCGAAACCCTGTTCTGGGAAACCATGGAAAAACTGAAGGCGCTGGGCGCAAGCTCCATTCTGGTGCTGCCAATTGAGAAGATGATGGAGTAACGACCATGAGCTTTAACACAATCATCGACTGGAATACCTGTAGCGACGCGCAACGGCGCGAACTGCTGATGCGCCCGGCCATCTCCGCCTCGGAGAGCATCACCCGCACCGTGGCGGAGATCCTCGATAACGTCAAGGCCCGCGGGGACGAGGCGCTGCGTGAGTACAGCGCGAAGTTTGACAAGACGGAAGTCGGCGCTTTACAGGTTACCGAGCAGGAAATCATTGATGCCAGCAGTCGTCTGGGTGATGACATCAAGCAGGCGATGGCCGTCGCGGTGAAAAATATAGATACCTTCCACACCGCGCAGACATGGCAGACGGTGGATGTGGAAACCTTGCCCGGCGTGCGCTGCCAGCAGGTGACGCGCCCGGTGGCGTCCGTCGGCCTGTATATTCCCGGCGGCTCCGCCCCGCTGTTTTCGACCGTATTAATGCTGGCCACCCCGGCGCGCATTGCCGGCTGTCAGAACGTGGTGCTCTGCTCTCCGCCACCGATCGCCGATGAGATCCTCTACGCGGCAAAACTCTGCGGCGTGCAGGCGGTGTATAAAGTCGGCGGCGCGCAGGCGATTTCCGCCCTGGCGTTCGGGACCGAATCCATTCCCAAAGTCGACAAAATTTTTGGTCCGGGCAACGCGTATGTAACCGAAGCGAAGCGCCAGGTCAGCCAGCGTCTGGACGGCGCGGCCATTGATATGCCTGCCGGTCCGTCTGAGGTGCTGGTGATTGCAGACAGCGGCGCAACGCCGGATTTCGTCGCCTCTGACCTGCTCTCGCAGGCCGAGCACGGGCCGGACTCGCAGGTGATTTTACTGACGCCGGATGCCGACATGGCAAAACGCGTGGGCGAAGCCGTTGAGCGTCAGCTGGCCGATCTGCCGCGCGCGGAAACAGCACGTCAGGCGCTGTCTGCCAGCCGCCTGATCGTGGCCCGCGATCTCGACCAGTGCATCGCCATCTCTAACCTGTACGGCCCCGAGCACCTGATCATTCAGACCCGCAACGCGCGCGATCTGGTCGACAGCATCACCAGCGCAGGCTCGGTGTTCCTCGGCGACTGGTCGCCAGAATCCGCCGGGGATTACGCCTCTGGCACTAACCACGTGCTGCCGACGTATGGCTATACCTCAACCTGCTCCAGCCTGGGGCTGGCGGATTTCCAGAAGCGCATGACCGTGCAGGAACTCTCCCGCGAAGGGTTTGCCTCGCTGGCGTCGACCATTGAAACCCTGGCCGCCGCCGAGCGCCTGACTGCCCATAAAAATGCCGTGACGCTGCGCGTTGCCGCCCTGAAGGAGCAAGCATGAACATCGAAGAATTAGCCCGCGAAAATGTCCGCCGCCTGACGCCTTATCAGTCTGCGCGTCGTCTGGGCGGGAACGGCGACGTCTGGCTGAACGCTAACGAATATCCCACGGCAGTGGCCTTTGAGCTGTCGCAGCAGACGCTGAACCGCTACCCGGAGTGTCAGCCGAAAGCGGTGATCGAGAACTACGCACAGTACGCGGGCGTGAAGCCTGAGCAGGTGCTGGTCAGCCGCGGGGCGGATGAAGGGATCGAGCTGCTGATCCGCGCGTTCTGCGAGCCGGGAAAAGATGCGGTGATGTACTGCCAGCCGACCTACGGCATGTACAGCGTCAGCGCCGAAACCTTCGGCGTGGCCTGCCGCAACGTGCAGGCGCTCGACAACTGGCAGCTGGATTTGCAGGGCATCGCCGATAACCTCGACGGGGTGAAGGTGGTGTTTGTCTGTAGCCCGAACAACCCGACCGGGCAGATTATCAATCCGCAGGATATTCGTGCCCTGCTGGAAATGACGCGCGGCAAAGCGCTGGTCGTGGCCGACGAAGCCTATATTGAGTTTTGTCCGCAGGCCACGCTTGCTGGCTGGCTTGAAGAGTATCCGCATCTCGTCGTGCTGCGTACCCTGTCGAAAGCGTTCGCCCTCGCCGGCCTTCGCTGCGGATTTACGCTGGCAAATAAAGCGGTTATCGACCTGCTGCTGAAAGTGATCGCCCCGTATCCGCTCTCGACGCCGGTTGCCGATATTGCGGCACAGGCGCTGGCTCCGCAGGGCATCAGCGCGATGCGCGAGCGCGTGGCGCAAATCCTGGAAGAGCGTCAGTATCTTGTCGAGGCCCTGAAAGCAATTCCGTGCGTGGAGCAGGTGTTCGATTCGGAAACCAACTACATCCTGGTGCGCTTCACCGCCTCAAGCGCGATATTTAAATCGTTGTGGGATCAGGGCATTATCTTACGAGACCAGAATAAACAACCTACCCTGAGCGGCTGCCTGCGCATTACCGTCGGCACCCGCGCGGAGAGCCAGCGCGTGATTGACGCCCTGAAAGCGGAGAAAGTATGAGTCAGAAGTATCTCTTTATCGATCGTGACGGCACCCTCATATCGGAGCCACCCAGCGATTTTCAGGTCGATCGTTTCGACAAGCTGGCGTTTGAACCCGACGTGATCCCGGTGCTGCTGAAGCTTCAGCAAGCGGGATATAAGCTGGTGATGATCACCAACCAGGATGGTCTGGGCACCGACAGCTTTCCGCAGGCAGACTTTGACGGCCCGCACAACCTGATGATGCAGGTGCTGACCTCTCAGGGCATCGTCTTCGACGAGGTGCTGATCTGCCCGCACATGCCCGCCGACGAATGCGACTGCCGCAAGCCAAAAGTGAAGCTTGTTGAACGCTATCTGGCGGAAGAGGCGCTGGATAAAGCCAACAGCTATGTGATTGGCGATCGCGTCACGGACATCACGCTGGCGGAAAACATGGGCATTGCGGGCCTCCGCTACAGCCGGGACGCGCTTAACTGGGCGATGATTGGCGAGCAGCTGACCAAACGCGACCGCTATTCGCACGTGGAACGCAACACGAAAGAGACGCAGATCGACGTGAAGGTCTGGCTCGATCGCGAAGGCGGCAGCAAGATCCACACCGGCGTCGGTTTCTTCGACCACATGCTGGATCAAATCGCCACCCACGGCGGTTTCCGCATGGAGATCACCGTTAAGGGCGACCTGTATATCGACGATCACCACACCGTAGAAGATACCGGCCTGGCGCTGGGCGAAGCTCTGAAGCTGGCGCTCGGCGACAAGCGCGGCATCAACCGTTTTGGATTTGTCCTGCCGATGGACGAGTGCCTGGCGCGCTGCGCGATGGATATCTCCGGGCGTCCGCACCTGGAATATAAAGCCGACTTTACCTACCAGCGCGTGGGCGATCTCAGCACCGAAATGGTGGAGCACTTCTTCCGCTCGCTTTCTTACACCATGGGCCTGACGCTACACCTGAAAACCAAAGGCAAAAACGATCACCACCGCGTCGAGAGCCTGTTCAAAGCCTTTGGCCGTACCCTGCGCCAGGCGATCCGCGTTGAAGGTGATGCCCTTCCCTCGTCGAAAGGAGTGCTGTAATGAACGTGGTGATTCTGGATACCGGATGCGCCAACCTGAACTCCGTACGGTCGGCGATTATGCGCCACGGCTACGAGCCGGTAGTGAGCCGCGACCCGGACGTGGTGCTGCGCGCAGATAAACTTTTTCTGCCGGGCGTGGGCACCGCTCAGGCGGCAATGGATCAGATCCATGAGCGCGAGCTGGTGGATCTCATCAAAGCCTGTACTCAACCGGTGCTGGGCATTTGCCTCGGCATGCAGCTGCTTGGCCGCCGCAGCGAAGAGAGCAACGGCGTCGATCTGCTGGGCATTATCGAAGAAGACGTGCCGAAAATGAGCGACCACGGCCTACCGCTGCCGCACATGGGCTGGAACCGCGTTTATCCGAAGGCCGGAAACAGGCTGTTCCAGGGTATCGAAGACGGTGCGTACTTCTACTTCGTCCACAGCTACGCCATGCCCGTGAATACCTACACCATCGCCCAGTGCAACTACGGCGAGGCGTTCACCGCCGCGGTGCAAAAAGATAACTTTTACGGCGTGCAGTTTCACCCGGAACGCTCTGGTGCTGCCGGCGCGCAGCTGCTGAAAAATTTCCTGGAGATGTGATGATAATTCCCGCTTTAGATTTAATTGACGGCACGGTTGTTCGTCTCCATCAGGGCGATTACGGGCAGCAGCGCGACTACGGCAACGACCCGCTGCCGCGCTTACAGGCTTACGCCGCCGAGGGCGCTGAGGTGCTGCACCTGGTCGATCTCACCGGCGCGAAAGATCCGGCGAAGCGCCAGATCCCACTGCTCAAAAAGCTGGTGGCTGGCGTGGACGTCCCGGTGCAGGTGGGCGGCGGCGTACGTACGGAAGCCGATGTTGCAGCCTTACTGGACGCGGGCGTGGCGCGCGTGGTGGTCGGCTCGACTGCCGTAAAAGATCCTGAGATGGTCAAGGGCTGGTTCCGCCGCTTCGGCGCGGATGCGCTGGTGCTGGCGCTGGATGTGCGCATCGACGAGCAGGGTAACAAGCAGGTCGCGGTCAGCGGCTGGCAGGAAAACTCCGGCGTCACGCTGGAAGAGCTGGTCGGGGTTTATCTCCCCGTGGGGCTGAAGCACGTGCTGTGCACGGATATTTCGCGCGATGGCACGCTCGCAGGCTCTAACGTCTCGCTGTATGACGAGGTTTGCGCGCGTTATCCGCAGGTGGCGTTTCAGTCCTCTGGCGGTATCGGCGACCTGGCGGATATCGCCGCTCTGCGCGGAACAGGCGTGCGCGGCGTGATCGTAGGTCGTGCGCTGCTGGAAGACAAATTTACGGTGAAGGAGGCGATTCAATGCTGGCAAAACGGATAATTCCCTGCCTGGACGTGCGCGACGGTCAGGTTGTGAAAGGCGTGCAGTTCCGCAACCATGAGATCATTGGCGACATTGTTCCGCTGGCTAAACGCTATGCCGATGAAGGCGCAGACGAGCTGGTATTTTACGATATCACCGCCTCCAGCGATGGCCGCGTGGTGGACAAAAGCTGGGTGGCGCGCGTGGCTGAGGTGATTGATATTCCCTTCTGCGTGGCGGGCGGGATTAAATCTGCTGACGATGCGGCGAAAATTCTCTCTTTCGGTGCAGACAAAATTTCCATTAACTCCCCTGCCCTGGCCGACCCGGAGCTGATTACGCGTCTGGCGGATCGCTTTGGCGTGCAGTGCATCGTCGTCGGGATCGACACCTGGTTTGATGCCGCGACGGGCAAATATCACGTCAACCAGTACACCGGCGACGAAAGCCGCACGCGCGTAACCCAGTGGGAGACGCTGGACTGGGTGCAGGAAGTGCAAAAACGCGGCGCGGGTGAGATTGTGCTGAACATGATGAACCAGGACGGCGTACGTAGCGGTTACGACCTGGAACAGCTGAAAAAAGTGCGCACGGTGTGCCAGGTGCCGCTGATTGCCTCCGGCGGCGCAGGCACCATGGAACACTTCCTGGAAGCCTTCCGCGATGCGAACGTCGACGGCGCGCTGGCGGCCTCCGTGTTCCACAAACAGATTATCAATATTGGTGAGTTAAAAACGTACCTGGCCGACCAGGGCGTGGAGATCAGGGTATGTTAACAGAGCAACAACAGGCGCAACTGGACTGGGAAAAAACTGACGGATTACTGCCGGTGGTTGTACAGCATGCCGTTTCAGGCGAAGTGCTGATGCTGGGATACATGAACCAGGAGGCGCTGGCGAAAACCATCGACAGCGGCAAGGTGACATTTTTCTCGCGCACCAAACAGCGCCTGTGGACGAAAGGGGAAACCTCGGGTCACTTCCTGAACGTGGTCAGCATTACGCCAGACTGCGACAACGACACCCTACTGGTGCTGGTCAACCCGATTGGGCCAACCTGCCATAAAGGCACCAGCAGCTGCTTCGGCGAGGCGAGCCACCAGTGGCTGTTCCTCTATCAGCTGGAACAATTGCTGGCAGAGCGTAAATCAGCGGATCCTGAGAGCTCGTACACGGCGAAGCTGTACGCCAGCGGCACCAAACGGATTGCGCAGAAAGTGGGTGAGGAAGGCGTTGAAACGGCGCTGGCGGCCACCGTACATGACCGGGAGGAGCTGACGAACGAAGCGTCGGATCTGATGTATCACCTGCTGGTGCTGCTTCAGGACCAGGAGCTGGATTTAACGACGGTGATTGAGAATTTGCGGAAACGGCATAAATAAAAAAGACCGGGGAAACCCGGTCTTTTTTTATCTGTAAATCAGGATCTTGGCTTGTAGTTTCTCAGCGCGTTACGGCCGAGGACGACACCAGAACCGATAATCCCACCGAGGAGAACGGCAAGGATGAGGGTAATAGCAATTTTCGGGCTGTCGCGTCGGATAGGCAGATTTGGCTTCATAACGTAACGATAGACGTGAATAGTCTCTGGGTTAACGTTGAGGTTCTGAATATCCAGCAAATTCTGTTTCGTTTGGTAGTAAGCGCCTGAGAACACCAGAGGGCGAGACGCTTCGTTATCAACCATTGATTTCAGCGCTACGGTACCCAACAGGAACATGGTTTCCTGAGTAACATCCTGAGTCTGCTGAAGCTGCGGAGTGCTGATCTTCGCAGCTTCTGCATTCTTCAGCGCCTCGGTAATCTGCTTGATACGCAGGTCTTTTTGCTCCTGTGCGACCTTCTCCTGGTTCTGGAGGGAGTCGTTCAGGGTGGTAATCTGCTGCTTGAGGTTATCTCTGAGGTCAAGCGTCA
Organism: Enterobacter cloacae complex sp. I2; assembly: GCF_014896205.1. Classification (NCBI taxonomy): domain Bacteria; kingdom Pseudomonadati; phylum Pseudomonadota; class Gammaproteobacteria; order Enterobacterales; family Enterobacteriaceae; genus Enterobacter; species Enterobacter cloacae complex sp. I2. The sequence continues at coordinate 8,529 of NZ_JADBRA010000026.1, read as the reverse complement.
ATTCTTTTGCCGTCTGCTCGTCAACCTGCTGTATGTACTGAGCCAACTGCTTTTGAGCGGCTTCAGCGGATTCCCCCTGATAGCTTACGGTTAAAGGCAAACTTTGTCCCTTAACGGTAGGCTCAATAGTCAGTTTTTCCGGATCTTCCTGATTCTCCAGCGCCTGAGCTAATGCCGAGAAAGAGGAATTGAAACGTCCAATAGCACGATTCTGAATGTCCAACATGGAAGGAGCTGCCCCGCCATAGAGGATATTCAATGCATTGGAATAGGTGGCAATTTGAGCCGCATCAGGCTGGGCTATGATGGCAGATGACGTCCATTTCTCTTTGGCTACAGTGATGTAAACGCCAGCAAGAACGATAAAAGCAGCAATAAAAGCCCCTATCACCCACTTACCACGCCACAGCTGTAACATTACATCAAGTAAATCAATTTGCTCCGGGTCATTGTTACGTGCGACCAGGTTATTGTTGTTTTGCGTCATACAATCCCTAACAGATGAAAAAGGGCAAACATAATCTTGTTTACCTAGTGTATCCGTTGCTGCGGAATTTTCTATAAGAATCCGATGAGTTATATCGGAAAGATGGGTTATGTAAGTTCAAGGCGACGCGCTATCATAGTCGCATTCTGATGCTCTGGAGCATCAACAAGAACACTGTGAATGAGGGAAGCTATGAAATTTCTGGTAACTGGCGCGGCGGGCTTTATCGGTTCTCATGTCAGCAAGCGCCTGCTTGATGCAGGTCATAAGGTTGTTGGGATTGATAACCTGAATGATTACTATGATCCGAACCTCAAGCTCGCTCGCCTCGAACTGCTCAAATCCGTGAATTTCACCTTCCATAAGCTGGACTTAGCGGACCGCGAGGGCATGGCAAACCTCTTCGCTGATGAGAAGTTTGACCGCGTGATCCATCTTGCTGCACAGGCGGGTGTGCGTTACTCGCTGGAAAACCCGCATGCCTACGCGGATGCGAACCTGGTCGGTCACCTGAACGTGCTGGAAGGCTGTCGCCACAACAAGGTTCAGCATCTTCTGTATGCTTCATCCAGCTCTGTATACGGGCTCAACCGTAAGATGCCGTTTTCTACTGACGACTCCGTGGACCACCCGGTATCCCTGTATGCGGCAACCAAAAAAGCCAATGAGCTGATGTCGCATACCTATTCGCATCTGTACAACCTGCCGACCACTGGCCTGCGCTTCTTTACCGTATATGGCCCGTGGGGACGCCCGGATATGGCGCTGTTCAAATTCACCAAAGCTATGATTGAAGGCAACAGCATCGACGTATACAACTACGGTAAGATGAAACGTGACTTCACCTATATCGATGATATTGCAGAGGCAATTATTCGCTTGCAGGACGTCATTCCTCAGGCCGATGCCGACTGGACAGTCGAAACCGGTTCGCCGGCAACCAGCTCTGCCCCGTATCGCGTGTATAACATTGGTAACAGTTCACCTGTCGAACTGATGGATTACATCACCGCGCTCGAAGAGGCGCTGGGCAAAGAAGCCGTGAAAAATATGATGCCGATCCAGCCGGGTGACGTACTGGAGACCAGTGCAGATACCAAAGCGCTCTACGACGTCATTGGGTTTAAACCACAGACCTCCGTAAAAGAGGGCGTGAAAAACTTTGTCGACTGGTACCGCAACTTCTATAACGTTTAAAACAAAAAACCCGGCTGATTGCCGGGTTTTTTTATATCACAGTTTAAATCAGTCACTGCCGAACAAATCGCGGGTATAGACTTTATCCTTCACGTCCGCGAGCTCTTCCGCCATGCGGTTGGAGATAATGACGTCCGCTTCTTTCTTGAACGCATCCAAATCGCGAATGACGCGAGAGTGGAAGAACTCGTCTTCCTGCATCGCCGGTTCATAAATAATGACCTGCACGCCCTTCGCCTTAATACGCTTCATGATGCCCTGAATGGAAGAGGCACGGAAGTTATCGGAACCGCTCTTCATGATCAGGCGATACACGCCAACCACTTTCGGCTGACGCGCGAGAATGGAATCCGAGATGAAATCTTTACGCGTGCGGTTGGCGTCCACAATGGCAGAAATCAGGTTGTTCGGGACCGCCTGATAGTTTGCCAGCAGCTGCTTGGTATCTTTTGGCAGGCAGTAACCGCCGTAGCCAAATGACGGGTTGTTGTAATGGTTACCGATACGCGGGTCAAGACACACGCCTTCGATGATCTGACGGGTGTTCAGCCCTAAGCTCTCAGCATAGCTGTCCAGCTCGTTGAAGTAGGCCACGCGCATAGCCAGATAGGTGTTAGCGAAAAGTTTAATCGCCTCAGCCTCGGTGGAATCGGTGAACAGCACCGGAATATCTTTTTTGATTGCGCCTTCCTGAAGCAATGCAGCAAAACGCTCCGCACGCTCGGAACGCTCGCCAATCACAATACGGGAGGGGTGCAGGTTATCGTATAACGCCCTGCCCTCGCGGAGAAACTCCGGCGAGAAGAAGACATTATCAATACCCAACTCTTCTTTAATAGATTTGGTGAAGCCCACTGGAATCGTCGACTTGATGATCATCACTGCGTTAGGGTTGATTGCCGTAACGTCTTTAATCACCGCTTCAACGGTAGAGGTGTTGAAGTAGTTGGTTTTAGGGTCGTAGTCGGTTGGCGTGGCGATGATGACGTAATCCGCATCGCGGTATGCATCTTCTTTATCCGTGGTAGCGCGGAAGTTCAGCGGTTTGGTCGCCAGGTATTCTTCAATCTCTTTATCGACGATTGGGGACTTCTTCTGGTTAAGCATGTCCACTTTTGCCTGCACGATATCCAGCGCAACCACTTCATGGTTTTGTGCAATCAGGATACCGTTTGAGAGACCAACATAGCCTGTTCCGGAGATAGTTATTTTCATTTGTTTGACTTCTACACGTTTGAGTTTTTGATAGCCATATAACGGCCACCACAATGATTAACTAGGAGTTTTTTAGCGCTAATACTCATTCACTGTCAAGGTTTCAGGATTTTTGAAAAATGTTTTTGCTCACCAATACGGCTTATCACTACACCAAGCAAAGCACCTGTTTTTCAGCGACAATAAGACCTTAAAGGGCACTCGGCAGTCCGTAGATGAATAGTGCTTACTGCGTCAAATCAGACTAATCCCTTGGTCAGATTCAACAGATATTGGCCATATCCGGTCTTCTTCAGTGGCTCAGCAAGCACACGAAGTTGTTCAGCATCGATAAAGTCTCGACGAAATGCGATCTCTTCAGGGCAAGAAACCTTAAGACCCTGTCGCTCTTCGATAGTGGCAATAAAATTGCTCGCCTCGATCATACTTTGATGCGTTCCGGTATCCAGCCAGGCGTAACCGCGTCTCATCATCGCGACGGACAATCGTCCCTGCTGCATATAGATGCGATTGATGTCGGTAATTTCCAGTTCACCACGATCGGACGGGCTTAAACTTTTGGCCATCTCAATAACATCGTTGTCGTAAAAATAGAGACCGGTTATTGCGTAATTACTCTTGGGCTGTTGAGGTTTCTCCTCGAGCCCAATCGCAATGCCGTCTTTATCAAACTCAACGACGCCATAGCGTTCCGGGTCGCTGACGTGATAGGCGAAGACGGTCGCCCCCTCTTGCTGGCTTGCAGCGCCTTCAAGCAGGCGAGGAAGATCGTGTCCGTAGAAAATGTTATCGCCTAATACCAACGCACAATTATCCTCACCGATGAACTCTTCACCCAGAATAAACGCCTGAGCAAGGCCATCCGGGCTCGGCTGCACTTTGTACTGGATATGCAATCCCCACTGGCTACCGTTTCCGAGCAGTTGCTCAAAACGGGGAGTGTCCTGAGGCGTGCTGATAATCAGAATATCCCGTATACCTGCCAGCATGAGCGTAGAGAGTGGATAATAGATCATTGGTTTATCGTAAATTGGCAACAATTGCTTACTTACGGCCATTGTGACGGGATAAAGACGTGTACCCGATCCGCCAGCTAATATAATACCTTTACGTTTCGTCATTCAGTTCCGCTCCCCATAATTTTGCTCAATCCAGCTCTTATAGGCGCCGCTTTTCACGTTCGAAACCCACTCCTGGTTATTCAAATACCACTCAACCGTTTTACGAATGCCGCTGTCAAAGGTTTCCACAGGAGTCCATCCGAGCTCGTCGCTAATTTTATGGGCATCAATTGCATAACGCCTGTCGTGTCCAGGACGGTCTGCCACATAGGTAATTTGCGCGCGGTAAGATGTTTCTTTTGGTACCATTTCGTCTAACAGATCGCAAATGGTCTGGACGACCTCGCTATTTTTCTTCTCGTTATGGCCGCCGATATTATACGTTTCTCCCGGTTTACCCTTGGTGAGAACCGTATACAACGCACGAGCATGATCCTCAACGTATAACCAGTCACGGATTTGATCGCCCTTACCGTAAATCGGCAATGATTTATTATCCAGCGCATTCAAAATGACGAGAGGAATCAGCTTTTCAGGAAAGTGGTAGGGCCCGTAGTTATTTGAACAATTCGTCACAATCCCCGGTAAACCATAGGTGCGTATCCAGGCACGAACTAAATGATCGCTGGACGCTTTTGACGCTGAATAAGGGCTACTTGGCTGGTATGCAGTTTTTTCGGTAAACAGCGGTAAAGGGGAAGAATCATGACATTCATCGGGATGAGGCAGATCGCCGTAAACTTCATCAGTTGAAATGTGATGGAAACGGAAGGTAGATTTTGCTGCCTCGTCCAGTGAAGACCAGTAAGCACGGCTTGTTTCTAACAGGATATACGTGCCAACGATATTGGTTTCAATAAACGCAGCGGGCCCGGTAATAGAACGATCGACATGGCTCTCGGCAGCCAGGTGCATTACCGCATCAGGCTGATGGGTAGCAAAAATACGCGCCATTGCCTCTTTATCACATATATCTGCATGCTCAAAAACGTAGCGCTCGCTATCACTCACTTCACGCAAGGATTCCAGATTACCGGCATAGGTCAATTTATCAACGTTAACAACGCTATCCCGAGTATTGCTAATAATATGTCGGATAACCGCGGAACCGATAAAACCGGCGCCGCCAGTAACGAGAATTTTCACGCAATCTATTCCATTAAACAGTAGGTGGACGGGCAAGATAAAAAAGCCCGGTATCGCTACCGGGCTTGATGGCATGGTTAACCGTATATTAATCCAGCCATTCGGTGTGGAACACACCTTCTTTATCGGTACGCTTATAGGTATGCGCACCAAAGTAGTCACGCTGTGCCTGAATCAGGTTTGCTGGCAGTACGGCAGCACGATAGCTGTCGTAGTACGCCACCGCAGCGGAGAAAGTCGGAACCGGGATACCGTTCTGCACGGCGTACGCAACGACATCACGCAGCGCCTGCTGATAGTCGTCTGCAATCTGCTTGAAGTAAGGCGCCAGCAGAAGGTTGGCGATACCCGCATTTTCAGCATAGGCATCGGTGATTTTTTGCAGGAACTGAGCGCGAATGATGCAGCCGGCACGGAAGATCTTCGCAATCTCGCCATAGTTCAGATCCCAGTTGTTCTCGTCTGAAGCCGCACGCAGCTGAGAGAAGCCCTGCGCGTAAGAGACGATTTTACCCAGGTACAGTGCACGACGGACTTTTTCAACGAATTCAGCTTTGTCGCCGGCTGGTTTAGCCTGCGGGCCGGACAGCACTTTGGATGCCGCAACGCGCTGCTCTTTCAGAGAAGAGATATAACGCGCGAAAACGGATTCAGTGATCAGGGACAGCGGCTCGCCGAGATCCAGAGAGCTCTGGCTAGTCCATTTACCGGTGCCTTTGTTCGCCGCTTCATCCAGAATTACATCAACCAGGTATTTACCCTCTTCATCTTTCTTAGTGAAGATATCTTTGGTGATGTCGATCAGGTAGCTGTTCAGCTCGCCTTTGTTCCACTCGGTGAAGGTTTCTGCGAGTTCCTCGTTGGAGAGGTTCAGGCCGCCTTTCAACAGCGAGTATGCCTCAGCAATCAGCTGCATATCGCCGTATTCGATGCCGTTGTGAACCATCTTCACATAGTGGCCAGCACCGTCAGGCCCGATATAGGTCACGCACGGCTCGCCATCTTCAGCAACGGCTGCGATTTTGGTCAGGATTGGCGCGACCAGTTCATATGCTTCTTTCTGTCCACCAGGCATAATGGATGGACCTTTCAGGGCGCCCTCTTCACCGCCGGATACACCGGTGCCAATGAAATTGAAGCCTTCAGCAGACAGCTCACGGTTACGACGGATGGTGTCGTGGAAGAAGGTGTTACCGCCATCAATAATGATGTCGCCTTTATCCAGATACGGTTTCAGGGAGTCGATGGCTGCATCGGTACCTGCGCCCGCTTTCACCATTAACAGGATACGACGAGGTGTTTCCAGAGACTCAACGAACTCTTTAACCGAATAGAATGGAACCAGTTTCTTGCCTGGATTCTCAGCGATGACTTCTTCGGTCTTATCACGGGAGCGGTTGAAAACGGAGACGGTATAACCACGGCTTTCGATGTTGAGCGCCAGGTTGCGCCCCATCACTGCCATACCGACAACGCCGATCTGTTGCTTGGACATTACATACTCCTGTCAGGTGTGGTCGCCGCGACTGTGCGCGGCTTGAAAGTATAAATATCTTAACTTAGGTTTTATTATGAGTATATACAAATTTTGATGTACCACAAAGACTATGATAATCAATATAGTTAAGGCAACGAGTTAATATAATCCGCTATTGCGTCATACTTATTGAAAGGGATCTTTTGATATTCGTTAGGTACAAAAGTTTCGATCCTTTTCATTAAATCTTCAAAGTTGATATAATCCCACCATACTAAGAGATAACCGAATTTCTCCATATAACATGCTAAGTCACTCTGATGCTTGTCTATCCTTTCTAAATTTGGAACAGCTATAATTTTCTTTCGTTGTTCAACCAAAGAATAAATAGTACCAGCTCCGGAGTGGGTAATTATTAAATCAGAATTGATATAGTAACTTTGGATATCATCAGTAAAACCAAAGTACTCACCGCTACGAGGCATATATTTTCCATCAGCCATCTGGAACGTTACCTCATAGTCTTTTCGTCCAAAAAAGTACTCATCAATTCTTTTAATCATTGAATCAAAAGAAGTTGTACCTACTGTGACAAAAACCTTCATAATCTTCCTGAAAAAATTGCTTTAGGATATAATTGCAATAAAGACTCATTTTGAACATAAAATTTTGAAGCCAAATGATACATAATTCGTCCTGAAAATGAGCGTGTTGTAAAGCGTGACCATGTTTCAATATGAATGATTTTAACATTTAGTAGTTTCGCTGCAATTGCAGCAGAAATCGCAATGCCGGGTCCTGTAGTAACAATTGCACGACAGTTAGTCCGACGTATAATTAAGAAAGTCTTTAAAAAAATGTTCAACGGCCCTAAATTTTTCAGGACATTTACCCAAGCATATTTATTTCTGAATTCTTGAGTAACAAAATGCTCATCTGCCCATAATGGCTTTTTCTTAGAATCAGATAATGATATAGCATAGTAATTATCAAGTTTATTTAAAAGGTTCGGCGCAAATCTATTCATTTGAGCTTCATGCCCACCTTCGCCATACACAAACATCAACACTTGCTTAGTTTTTTTATTGAAAAACACCTTTTAGCACCTCTTTAACATTATCCGCTCCATATTTTTGAATAACGATTTCACTATTGCATTTGTTTATATTATTTAATTCATCGTCCCCAAACTGGGAAAATTTCACAATAGCGTCTCGAATCGCGTCTGATTCAAAATTATCAATTTGTAAGAAATTCAATCCCTGGCTTTTGAATTCATTAAAAGCAGGTATTTTTGTTAAAACACAATATACTCCACAAGCCATAGCCTCCAAAGGAACTAATCCAAGGCTTTCACTTTCAGAAGGATAAATTAGCAGGTCGATTTTTTTAAACCAAGAAGCAAGTTCGGTATGAGGTAATGGTTTGATGAATTCTACATTTGCATCTTTGCTGATCGCCATCAACTCATTTTTCTGCTCACCGTCTCCTACAATTGATAACTTTAATTTTTCAGTTCCTTTGATTGCCTTGATTATCAGATCAACATTTTTTGATTGAACCAACCTTCCAGCATATCCAATCACTATTTCATCTTTGGATTTTAGAACTGCTCCCTTATAATTAAAGCACCTATCCACGCCTCCAGAAGGATATACGACAATATTTTTATCGTTTGCTTTAAAATTTGCGAGCAAGAATTCTGAATAACTGGGTGAAGGGCATATTATTGTGGAGCTTTTTTTAAATATTGATGTAGTAAGTTGATTTTTCAATCGATGGAATAATTTACTTCTTCCTTTCAGGAGTTTAATATCACCGCCATGTACATGGCTTACAATATTCATTTTTTTACCGAAAGATGAAGCAATTAAAATTGGCAATGCTGTATGAGATACATAATGGCAATAAATGAAGTCGTATTTATTAAACAATAATTTATAGAT
>NZ_JADBRA010000025.1:0-84987 GCF_014896205.1 Enterobacter cloacae complex sp. I2 | reverse complement strand
ATAGTAAAGATATTACAAAATATTTCTTTTTATCTCTTTATTTTTCACGTGAATTAATGCTTTGAATATATAGCGGGTAATTATTATTAAGTATTTCGCAATTCTATTTTTTAAAGTCTTTCATTTGGATATATTATAATTTCACGCTTTCGAACTACAGGACGTCATAATGGAACTTGCGCAGTGGCAGCACCGCTTTGAACGCTGGCTCAATGAAAATCATTCTACCGAGGACGCGGCGCATGATATTGCGCATTTTCGCCGCGTCTGGATGACCGCGCAGACCATCATGGCCGGGGAGCGCGCCGATCCGCTGGTCGTGCTGGCCGCCTGCTACTTCCACGACATTGTCAGCCTGCCGAAAAACCATCCCGAGCGGAGTCAGTCCTCGCGGCTGGCGGCGCGTAAAACGCGCGAAATCCTGAGCGGCGCGTTTCCGGACTTTCCGGCAGAGCGCTATGCAGCAGTTGAACACGCTATCGAGGCGCACAGCTTCAGTGCGGGCATTGCGCCGCAGAGTACAGAGGCGAAAGTCGTGCAGGACGCTGACCGGCTGGAGGCGCTGGGCGCCATTGGCCTGGCGCGCGTGTTTGCCGTGTCGGGGGCGCTGGGCGTCGCGCTGTTTGACGCCGACGACCCGTTTGCCGGGGCGCGAGCGCTGGATGATAAAACCTTCGCGCTCGACCACTTTCAGACCAAACTCCTGCGCCTGCCGGACACCATGCAAACCGCACGAGGCCGGGAGCTTGCGCGTCACAATGCTGATTTCCTGATCCAGTTTATGGCGAAGCTGAGTGCCGAATTACAGGGGGATTACCTCGGAACAGATAGCCAGGTGCTGAACCATTTCCGTCGCAGTCTGCGATCCTGAACTGTGGTACTCTGTTTTCTGTCTTTATTGCCCGGTTAAGAGAATGCAGGAAAATCGATCAGTGACTGTGCCCGCGCCCGAGCGGGTTGAGAAATCAACGGCAGCCGTGCAGGCACTCCTGCGTCAGCTGCTGGAAATGTACGATGCTAAAACGCTGGCAAACCAGCTGGAGGCCCATGGCGAGAGCCACTGGAGCCCGGCGATACTCAAACGGCTGCTGATAAGCGACAGGGCAGGACACCGCCTCAGCGACGGCGAGTTCCGCTACCTGCAAAATTTGCTGCCGCGTCCTCCTGCCGCGCATCCGAATTATGCTTTTCGCTTTATCGATCTCTTTGCCGGCATCGGCGGCATTCGCCATGGCTTTGAAGCCATTGGCGGGCAGTGCGTGTTCACCAGCGAATGGAACAAGCATGCCGTGCGCACCTATAAAGCGAACTGGTACTGCGACCCCGACGCGCACCAGTTCAATGCGGATATTCGTGACGTCACCCTGAGCCACAAAACCGGCGTCAGCGACGAAGAGGCCGCCGAACACATCCGTAACACCATTCCGGCGCACGATGTGCTGCTGGCCGGTTTCCCGTGCCAGCCGTTCTCGCTGGCTGGCGTATCGAAGAAGAACGCGCTGGGGCGCGCGCACGGCTTTGCCTGCGATACGCAAGGCACGCTGTTCTTTGATGTTGCCCGGATTATTGATGCCCGTCGCCCGGCGATTTTTGTGCTGGAGAACGTTAAGAATTTAAAGAGCCATGACGGGGGCAAAACCTTCCGCATTATTATGCAAACCCTGGATGAACTGGGCTACGACGTGGCGGATGCAGAGGATATGGGGCCGGACGATCCGAAAATTATCGACGGCAAACACTTCCTGCCACAGCACCGCGAACGCATCGTGCTGGTGGGTTTCCGCCGCGATCTCAATCTGAAAGGCGACTTTACGCTGCGTGATTTGCCCTCGCTCTATCCGGCGCGTCGTCCGACGGTGGCCGAGCTGCTGGAGCCCGCCGTCGATGCAAAATTTATTCTGACCCCGGTGCTGTGGAAATACCTCTATCGTTATGCCAAAAAGCATCAGGCAAAAGGCAACGGCTTTGGGTTTGGCATGGTTAATCCGCTTAATCCCGACAGCGTGACGCGCACGCTGTCGGCGCGCTACTACAAAGATGGCGCGGAAATTCTTATCGATCGCGGCTGGGATAAGGCGCTGGGTGAAAAAGATTTCGACGATCCGCAGAACCAACAACACCGGCCAAGACGCTTAACCCCGCGCGAGTGCGCCCGCTTAATGGGGTTTGAGACGCCGCAGGGCTACCGTTTTCGCATCCCGGTGTCGGACACCCAGGCCTACCGCCAGTTTGGCAACTCGGTGGTGGTGCCGGCTTTTGCCGCTGTCGCAAAACTGCTGGCCTCTCGCATCAGCAAGGCCGTTCAGCTTCGTCAGAGTGAGGCCGTCAATGGCGGACGTTCACAATAAGGCCACGCGCAGCAAGAACATGCGCGCCATCGGCACGCGTGATACCGCGATTGAAAAACGGATCGCTGGCCTCCTGACCGCCGTCGGGTTTGAATTCAGGGTTCAGGATGCCACGCTTGCGGGGCGTCCTGATTTCGTGATCGACGCGTACCAGTGCATCATCTTTACCCACGGCTGTTTCTGGCATCATCACGACTGCTATCTGTTTAAAGTCCCGGCGACGCGCACCGAGTTCTGGCTGGAGAAGATTGGCAGGAACGTCGAGCGGGATAAACGCGACGTTTCGCAGCTTTACGCCCAGGGCTGGCGGGTGCTGATTGTCTGGGAGTGCGCGCTGCGCGGAAAAATGAAGCTGAATGATGCGGAACTGACGGAACGGCTGGAAGAGTGGATCTGCGGCGGCGGTCAGGCCGCGCAGATCGACACCCAGGGCATTCACCCGATCACGGTTTCTCCACCCCACACGGCGTGACAACCGGCTTCGCGGGCAGCAGATATTTACCCAGCGTGACCAGCACCACGGCAAAAACAATCACACCCAGCGCCAGCCATTCAATTGGCGACAGCACTTCGCCAGCGAAACCGGTACCCAGCAGCACGGCAACCACCGGGTTAACGTAGGCGTAGCTGGTGGCAACCGCCGGGGAGACGTTGCGGATCAGGTACATATAGGCGTTGATGGCGATAATCGAGCCAAACAGCGCCAGATACCCGACGGCCAGGAAACCAGAGAGGCCTGGCATCGCCGTCAGTTTTTCACCCGCCAGGGTGGAGGCAATCAGCAGCACGATCCCTGCCGCGAGCATCTCAATGGCACCCGCCATCATCCCGGAAGGCAGCTCAATGCGGGAGCCGTAGACCGAGCCGAAGGCCCAGCTCATGGAGCCGATCATGATCATCACCGCAGCCCACGGATTCCCGCTCAGGTTACCGCCGCTGTTAAGCATGATGATGCCCGCAAGCCCAATCGCGATGCCCAGCCATTCGAGCTTGCGGGTGCGGATCCCGAACAGACGACTAAAGCAGAGCGTAAACAGCGGCACGGTCGCGACAACTACCGCGGCGATCCCCGACGGCACGTTCTGATGTTCGGCAACGGTTACCGCACCGTTGCCCACCGCCAGCAGCAGCAGGCCGATCAGGGCGGCGTTAAGCAGAGGGCGCAGCGGCGGAAGCTTATGGCCGCGCAGCAGCAGAAACGTCAGCAGCAGCACGCCGGCTGCAAGGAAGCGAACGCCTGCCATCATCAGCGGGGGCCAGCTCTCTACGCCAATGCGAATGACAAAATAGGTGGATCCCCAGATGATATACAGGGAGAAAAGCGCTCCAATGAGCGGTAATAAATGCCGGAAACGCATAGTCCCTCACGACGGAATAAAAAGGTCGCTCATAGTTAACGCCAAAACTATCTCGCTGGCGAGCGCTTTAATTGGGCTGGTTATGTGAAATTTTTGTTGACGCGAGGTGCCAGTTTCCGGGCGGTGAGTTTTGTTCCATACTATTCACTTAATTAGCAAAAAAAGAAGGATAGAGATTTTGGCAGGAAGTAGCTTATTAACATTACTGGACGATATCGCCACCTTGCTGGATGACATTTCGGTGATGGGAAAACTGGCGGCGAAAAAAACCGCCGGGGTACTGGGAGACGATCTGTCCCTGAACGCGCAACAGGTGACCGGCGTGCGGGCGAACCGTGAGCTGCCGGTGGTGTGGGGCGTAGCGAAAGGGTCCTTTATTAACAAGGTGATCCTCGTTCCGCTGGCGCTGCTCATCAGCGCCTTTATCCCCTGGGCCATTACGCCTCTGCTGATGATTGGCGGGGCGTTCCTGTGCTTCGAGGGCGCCGAAAAGGTGCTGCATATGCTTGCGGCGCGCAAAGAGAAAGACACCCCCGAGATGCGCCAGCAGCGTCTGGAAGCGCTGGCCGCGCAGGATCCAAAAACGTTCGAGCGCGATAAAATCAAAGGCGCGGTTCGTACCGATTTCATCCTCTCGGCCGAAATTGTGGCGATTACGCTTGGGATCGTCTCCGAAGCACCGCTGATGAATCAGGTTCTGGTGCTTTCGTTGATTGCCATTCTTGTCACGGTTGGGGTGTATGGCCTGGTCGGGCTGATCGTCAAGCTGGATGATATCGGCTTCTGGCTGGAAAAAAAATCCAGCGCCATTGCACGCGGTATCGGCAAAAGCCTGCTGGTACTGGCCCCGTGGCTGATGAAAAGTTTGTCGATAGTGGGAACCCTGGCGATGTTCCTGGTCGGCGGCGGTATTATCGTGCACGGCGTGGCCCCGCTGCATCATGCCATTGAACATCTGGCGTCAGGTTATGGTTCGGCAATCGCCGCCATTCTGCCGACGCTGCTTAACCTCGTGCTGGGCTTTATCGTCGGTGTCATTGTGGTGGCAGTGGTTAAGCTGATTGGAAAAGTACGCGGCACAGCGCATTAATTATTGATGCGCTGCGGGTGCAAAAAGGCTATTCCTCGTCTAAATTGAAAACGTTTCACCCTGATACAGGAGGCAGGTATGGTCTTTTTGGTCAGTGATGAAGTTAAGCCTAAAAGTGGTGGTCCAGGCATGATTGTTACCGGTTATTCCAGCGGAATGGTGGAGTGTCGGTGGCATGACGGATACGGCATTAAGCGTGAGGCTTTTCGAGAAGACGAGCTTCAGCCTGCGAATAACAGGCAAGAGCGCGACAAGGCTTAATCACACAACGCCCGGCCATGCCGGGCGTTTTACTGGCAGAAGACGTATCCTGTCGGATGGCGGGCGACAATCAGGGAGTGGGTGTGCAACACGATACCTTTGTTGAAAAACAATCTTTGTTGCAGTGGCTGCATAAGCGTAGCAATCCCGGTTTGATTGTTAATCTCTGTTTTATCGTTGTGCTGATCTTTTCCACCCTCCTGACCTGGCGCGAAGTCGTGGTGCTGGAGGAGGCCTACATCTCCAGCCAGCGTAACCATCTGGAAACGGTGGCCAGCGCGCTGGACAGACAGCTCCAGTTTAGCGTCAATAAAATGCTCTATTTTCGCCACAGCATGCTTGATGCGCTGGAGACGCCGCTGGCGTTTGGGGTTCTGCAAGAAGCGGTAAAGCGTTTTGAACGCGTGAGGCGCTCCCCCGTCTGGCAAATCGCGGTCGATCCAAAACGCACGTTACCGATTAACGGCGTTTCGGATGCGTTTGTTGAACAAACAACGCTGCTCAACCGCGATGACGATTACCTGGATAAGGAGATCTCCGCCGCCCTCGAAGTGGGCTATTTGCTGCGCCTTGCATCCACGAACTCACGTCACGAGGAGCGGATATTATACGTTTCTCGCGCGGGATTTTTTCTGGAAACGGATACGCCTCCCCATCACAGCGATATTGCACAGCGCTATTACCATCTGGTGACGCAGCCCTGGTTTACGCAGCAGACCGATCGTGAAAACCGGGCGCGGGCGGTTCGGTGGTTTATCTCTCCTCCCTCGGCCTTTGCCGGAAAAAAGCCGCTCATTACGGCCAGCGTGCCGGTTTACTACGATCATGTCTGGTATGGCGTGGTGGCGATGGATTTTACCTTTGCGACCATGCGTCAGCTGCTGGTGGAGGCAATGGACGATCATACGGAAGGGGAGTACCAGCTGTATGACAGCCGCCTCAACATGCTGGCGACCACCGAGAGGCCAGCGGACGAGGTGAATCATTTCAATGAGCTGGAATTAGCGCAAATCGCGCACACCATAGAACAGGACACCGAGGGCGGTATTCGCCTGGGAAGCCGTTTTATCAGCTGGGCGCGCCTCGATCATTTCGACGGCCTCGTCCTGCGGGTCCATACCCTGGATGAGGGCGTGCGCGGAGATTTCGGCAGCATCAGCATTGTTTTGGCCCTGCTTTGGGCGCTGTTTACCGCGATGCTGCTGATTTCATGGCTGGTGATCCGGCGCATGGTCAGTAATATGTATTCGATGCAGAACTCGCTGCAATGGCAGGCCTGGCACGATCCGCTGACCCGGCTGAATAATCGTGGGGCGTTGTTTGAGCAGGCGAAAAGGCTGGCGAAGCAGTGTGAACAGCAGTCGCTGCCGTTCTCGGTCATTCAGATCGATCTCGACTGCTTCAAGAGCATCAATGACCGGTATGGGCATCAGGCGGGTGATAAGGTGTTGACCCACGCCGCCGGGCTGATTGCCAGTACCCTGCGCGCGAATGATATTGCCGGACGCGTCGGTGGCGAAGAGTTCTGCGTCGTGCTGCCCGGCCTGACGATTGAAGAGGCGGCAGACGTCGCAGAACAGATCCGCGAGCGTATCAACAGCAAAGAGATCCTGATTAAGAAAAGTACGACCCTGCGCGTGAGCGCGTCGTTTGGCGTTTCCTGCGCCCAGGAGAAGGGCGACTACCACTTCGAAAATCTGCAATCCGCCGCCGATGCGCGGCTGTATGAGGCGAAACAGCGCGGGCGTAACCGGGTTGTCTGGCAGGCTCACGACAAAAAGTGATCGAGCCCTTCACGCCAGCCGGCCGGTCCGGTGTGCTGCGTATGGTATACCCGCGCGGGATCGTTGTTTTTAAGGCTGACACCCTCCCGGTTGAAGCCTTTCACCACCACGGCGAAGCCTACGCTGTCCAGCAGCGGCGCATCGTTGGGGCCGTCGCCCAGGCCCAGCGTCGTCGGCTCTTTTCCCTCGTGCAGGCGATACTGGTCCACAAGCCAGTGAACCGCCACGTCTTTGCCGCAGGCGTTGTCCAGAATGTGCCAGAAGCGTGCTCCCTGGACGATCTTCAGCCCCTGCCGGGCCAGTTCGGTTGCGAAGCGCGTCATTTGTTCATCACCGTCACGCCAGATAAGCGTCACGGACGCCTCATGTTTGCGTGCCAGCGCCGAACGTGGGCGGCTCAGCCCGGTCCATTCGGCGACCACGCGCTCATCCACATCATCAAAGGTGGTAAATTTCAGGTGCAGTTCCTGACGAACCCGGTCAATAAACTGCCGGATTTCGTCATGCTTTTTTTCTGAGATGAACCGGGCGGCGTTTTCCCACCGTACGTCAGGCTGGATCACCGCGCCGTTTTCCCCAATGTAAGGTAGCCCGACAAGCCCAAGCTCCTGCTGGATGTCCTGCATCTCAGACGCGGTTTTGCTGCTGCACAGAATGACCGGTATCTGCTCATCCTGTAGTCTCTCCAGCCAGGGGGCGGCAGGCTGCCAGTCAAACGTGTGAAAATCCAACAGCGTGCCGTCGAGGTCAGTAAAGACCAGCAGCGTCTCCTGAAGCGAAGGCATAAACTCTCCTGGAAGATGGCGCGTTTTATGAGAAAATTCTTAAAAAAGAGAGGCGTTGTCACCACGTTGAACCGGTAACGATCCCGACAAACCCACACCCGACGCAGGTTTATACTCATAACAAAAAATCACATGTATAAAATATTATATTCGCTCAGAGAATATATGCTTGTAAGAAAATTCCGTTGGGGATAATGTCTTACCTGCATCAGATTTCCTGGTGTAACGAATTTACAAGTGCTTCTTGCATAAGCAAGTTTGATCCCGGTCATCCCCATGACCGGGATTTTTTTCGCCTTAGCGGTTCGTCTCCGAGACGCTAAAGTCATGGATATCCAGCTCGAACGCTTCGGCCAGCTCGCGGTAGGTATGGTAATCCCGACCGTTGACCACGACGCGGTCTGAATTATCCTCCGCACGATGAACTTCGGACTCACTGATTTCATTAATGGCGGCAAGCAGGGCATCGACGTCCACCTCAACCTCACGCTTAATGGTGTCGCTGTACTCTTTGTCGGTCTTCATTTCGGGCTCCTCATTTAACCGTCTCCACAGCTAAGTATAGACCGCACACAAAAACGCCATTCGCGCCGGGCGGCGATGCCAGGGAAGGTAATTTGTTCTACACTGGCTCAAAACCACAGGAGAAATGTATGAAGGTCAACGATCGGGTAACCGTCAAAACGGACGGTGGGCCGCGCCGCCCGGGTGTGGTGCTGGCGATAGAAGAGTTTAATGAAGGCACAATGTATCTGGTGTCGCTGGAAGATTACCCGCTCGGCATCTGGTTCTTTAACGAACTGGGCCACCCGGATGGGATCTTTGTGGAAACGGCGGAATAGGGCGGCGTCGGGGGCGTTGCCTCCCCGGCTCCGGCTGCTGAAAAGCAAAATCTCTGGCCAGGCCAGAGATCAAGGTAGGGTACAACATGGCCGTGCAACTTAGCGCATATTAACGAAAATCCCATTCGTCACATTATCTGTCAGGCGTACGACATGGTAAATCACTTGCTTATTATGCGTTTTAATTTTCCTTTTAATATTTCCTTTGTGTGACGATACTGTTTTTGCCTTGATATTCATCTGGTCTGAGATCTGAATTGTCCCTTGTCCTGCCATCCACATTCTTAACATACTTGATTCAGTTCTGCTTAATGATAGGGTGGGTAAGTTAATCGCACCTACATTCTTTACTTCTTTATTCAAATAATCGCCCAGAATGTCGTCAAGCGACTCTGGTTTAATCGATTTCGAACTGATTAATAAGTTTTTACGCACCAGCAAATACTCATCGAAATGAATATTGGCGATTGCCATAAAAACAATAAACAAGGTCTTAGGATGCTGATTAATGATCTGCTTAATGTGCTGACTGTTAGCGGGGTCGTGAATGAAACAGTCCTCATTAATAAACACCACGCCGGGCTTGTGGACGTCACAAGCGGCTGCGAGTTCTTCAACGGTGTGCGCATCGTTGATGTCTCTCTTTCTTACCCCTCTGCTTGCTAAGTACCCGGTTAACCCTAGCCGGGTGTAGCTGCATAAATCCATAATGATCGTTGACATGGCATACCCTCACTCAATGCGTAACGATAATTCACCATCTGCCTGAGAGCTCATAAACAGCCATACGGGATGGAAAAAAGCTAATAAAACCTGTGAGCATGACAAAGACTTTCAGGCGAACTCACTATCCCGTAAAGTTACGTATAATTTGCCAGGAATCATCTTAAAGTAAAGTAAATATTAAGTATTGTGAGGTGGTTAGAAACATTTAAACCGCGTCAGATATATCCTGGTAGATGTTTTTCGAGATTATTTTTAGGAATATCCTCAGAAAGACATTGCAAACGCTACGGGTTATTATTTGCGTGGTAGTTCGCTGACAATATCCGCTAACAGATTGAATATCTCGCTGAATAAATGTTCGCAGAAGGGGGCGATAAGGGGCATCAATAATGACATTAATAAAAGGCCAACCGTCAATGTCACTGGAAAACCGATGACGAAAACCGACAGCTGCGGGGCCATTCGGTTGAGTAAACCCAGTGCGAGGTTAACCGTGAGCAGCAGGGTAATGATCGGCAGCGCCAGCATCAGCCCGTTGAGGAAAATCAGTCCGGCAGCCCGCACCAGCGCCAGAAAGGCGTTGCTGTTTATCGGGTTGTCGCCAATCGGCAGCGTATGGAAGGTATCCACCAGCATGGAGATCAGCCACAGGTGGCCGTTGAACGAGAGAAACAACAGCATTGCCAGCAGGTCGATAATGCGCGCCAGCACGGGCATATTCAGATGGCTGCCGGGATCAACGAACGTTGCGAAGGAGAGGCCCATTTGCAAGCCGATCAGTTCCCCCGCCGTTCGTACCGCGGCAAAGGCGAGCTGCATCGTAAACCCGACCGCCACGCCAATCATCACCTGTTGCAGGGCAATCCAGATCGCATTCGGGGAAAAAATGGGAATATCCACCGCCGGCAGGGATGGGGCAACGATAACGGTGATAACGATGCCCAGCCCAATTTTGACGCGTTTAGGCACCGACTTTTCACTGAGAATGGGGGCGGTGGAGATCAGCGCCATAATGCGCAGCATCGGCCAGAAATAGATCCCGAGCCACTGAACAAACTGATCGCTGGTGAAATGCAGCATCGTCCGTCAGCCGATGATGTAAGGCAGGTTGGTGAACAGGTTGCGCATATAGTCCAGCAGCAAATTCAGCATCCATGGCCCGGCGACGATAATCGCCACGAAGACGGCAATGATCTTAGGGATGAACGACAGGGTCATTTCGTTAATCTGCGTGGCGGCCTGGAGAATACTGATAATCAGACCGGTTACCAGCGCCACCAGCAGCAGGGGCGCGGCCACGGCAATCGCGACTTTCATCGCCTCCGTGCCCATCATCATGACCGATTCAGGCGTCATTGCGCGCTCCTCAACTGTAGAAACTCTGCGCCAGCGAGCTGACCAGCAGCTGCCAGCCGTCGACCAGCACAAACAGCATGATTTTAAAGGGCAGGGCAATGGTCGCGGGCGGAACCATCATCATCCCGAGCGCCATCAGGACGCTGGCGATCACCAGGTCGATGATCAGGAACGGAATGAAAATGGTGAAGCCAATCTGGAACGCCGTTTTCAGCTCGCTCGTGATATACGCCGGCAGCAGGATGCGCATCGGCACCGCTTCCGGCCCCTGTAGCTCCCCCGTGTTCGCGAGACGGGCAAACAGGGCTAAATCCGCTTCGCGCGTCTGGCGAAGCATAAATTCACGTAATGGCTGAGCCCCCTTTTCCAGGGCGACCTGCATGGAAATTTTATCTTCGCTGAACGGCTGATACGCCTCGGTGTAAATCTTGTCGATCACCGGCGACATAATGAAAAAGGTCAGGAACAGGGCTAAGCCCAGCAGCACCTGATTGGGCGGCGCGGACGGCGTGCCGAGCGCGTTGCGCAGCAGGCCAAACACGATGATGATGCGGGTAAAGCTGGTCATCATCAGCAGGATCGCCGGGATAAAGGTCAGCGAGGTGATGAACACCAGCGTCTGCACGGACAGGGACCAGCTTTGACCCCCGTTCGCCAGCGGTGTGGAAACCAGTCCCGGCAGCTGCGCATACACGGAGGGCGCGAACAGGCCCAGGCCTGCCAGCGTAAGGAATAACAGACGACGCATCAGGATCTCCCGGAACGCTTGAGCAAACTCTTCATAACGGACTGGAAATCCGCAGGGGCCGGGGCGTTTGCCTCTACCGCGGCAGGCGCAGGGGGCAGCGTGTGCAGGACGTTGATGCTGGAGGCGGTCACGCCCAGCACCAGTCGCGCATCTTCCACTTCCACAATAACCACGCGTTCGCGTGGACCGAGCGTGGTGCTGGCGCTGACCTTCAGCCCGCGCGTGCCGGCCGTTTTCCCCGCCAGACCGAAACGCTTCGCCAGCCAGGCGGCGAGAAGGATAAAGGCAATAATACCGAACAGCGCGCCGCTCACCTGAAGCAGCGGTGAGCCGGGTACGGCGGAGGGCGCGGACAGTGTTGCCTGGGTTTTCATGCTTAACGGCTCAGACGACGCATACGTTCGGAAGGAGTAATGATATCGGTGATACGTACGCCGTATTTATCGGCCACCACCACCACTTCGCCCTGGGCAATCAGGTAGCCGTTGATCAGAATATCCAGCGGCTCACCGGCTAAACCGTCCAGCGCCACCACGGACCCCTGCGTCAGGCGCAGCAGCTCTTTAATGGTCATGCGGGTGCGGCCCAGCTCAACGGTCAGCTTGACCGGAATGTCCATAATCAGGTCGATGTCCTGCAACGTGCCGCTGACGTCACCGCCGCCTAACTGCTGGAATACCGCGTCTGCCGCGCTTTTCGTCGGCGTCGTTTTTTGCTCGTTTAACGCGTCAGCCCACAGATCGTCCAGTGCTCCGCTGTTTTCATCGGACGGATTGTTCATGTCACTCATTTGGGCTGTTCCTCATTCAGCGAATTCAAAATCGGGTTGATCAAGTGCTCAACGCGTAACGCATACTGGCCGTTAATCGTGCCGTACTGGCTTGTCAGCACGGGTACGCCATCCACATGGGCAATAATGCGGTCGGGTTTATCTATCGGCAAAACGTCGCCGGGTTGTAATTTCAGGATCTGCGATAACCGCATAGAGATGTCGGCAAAGTTGGCCACCAGCTCCAGCTGCGAATGCTGTACCTGACGCACCAGGTTCTCACGCCAGTTCTGATCTTCATGGCGTGAGTTCTCCAGCGGCGGGTTCACCAGCAGTTCGCGCAGCGGTTCAATCATGCTGAACGGCAGGCAGATGTTGAACTCGCCCGTCAGGTTGCCGATCTCCACGTGGAACGGGGTGTTCACGACGATGTCGTTCGGGGAGGTGGTGATGTTGGTAAACTTCACCTGCATCTCGGAACGCACGTACTCCACTTCCAGCGGGTTAATCGCTTTCCACGCGTCGCTGTAGGATTCCAGCGCCAGCTTCAGCATGCGGTTAATCACCCGCTGTTCGGTATGGGTGAACTCGCGGCCTTCTACTTTGGTCGGGAAACGACCGTCGCCACCGAACAGGTTATCCACCGCGATGAACACCAGGCTTGGCGAGAACACGACGAGGCCGGTACCGCGCAGCGGTTTGAGATGGATCAGGTTAAGGTTGGTTGGCACCGGCAGGTTGCGGGCAAACTCATGGTACGGCTGAATGCGGATCGCCCCGACGGTTATATCCGGGCTACGACGCAGCAGATTAAACAGCCCCATACGGAACTGACGTGCAAAACGTTCGTTGATGATCTCCAGCGCCTGTAATCGCTCGCGCACCACGCGACGCTGGGTATTAGGATCGTAGGGACGAACATTATCATCGCCGGTTAAACTCGGCTTCGGATCGTCACTCTTATCGCTGTCGCCGTTGAGCAGCGCATCGATTTCTGCCTGAGAAAGAATACTGTCGCCCATGTCGTTACCGCAGAATGAAGGCTGTATACAGAACGTCAGTGACTTCCTGCTTAGGTTGGCCGTTGACCAGCGGGGTCGCCAGCGTCTGTTTGATGGCATCGACCAGCTTTTGCTTGCCTACATCGGTGGCGAGCGCGGAGGCGTCCTGACGAGAAAACAGCAGCAGCAGACGGCTACGCACTTCTGGCAGGTAGTCGTTCAGACGTGCACGGGTCGCTTCATCTTTCAGGCGCAGCGTAATGCCCACGTACAGCACGCGATCCGCATCGCCCAGGTTAACGGTGAACGTATCCAGCGGAAAGAAGACCGGCGCCGGCGGAGGCGGCACGTCAGCTTTGGCGGCCGCGCCGGAGGGCTCCTGCTGCATACGCCAGTAACTGTAGCCTGCGGTGGCGCAGGCCGCGAGGGTAATCAACACCAGCAGCGGGATCCAGATGGAACGCTTGCTTTTTTTGGTGATAGCGGAGTCTGTCATCTGATACGAGCTTCCTGTTTCGGTACAGCTTAATACGGTGATTATCCCGTGTCCGGCTTAGGTCAAAGCGTGGAAAAGACGGAGATAATCACGTTACCTCTGGCGTTTAGGCAAAGATGTCTACGGCACGGTTGCCGCGCGCGGCGGATTGCAGGGCGGCTGGGGTTGGCAATAACTCTTCGCTCTCATCGTTAAACCCGCCAGGCTGACCGGAGCGCGAAGCGTGCTGTTGCTGCCCGGATGAAGACTGCTGCTGCCCGGCAAAGCCCTCGCTGCTGACGCTGCCTTGTGCAAGCTGAATACCGTTTTCCGCAAGCTGCGTGCGCAGGATCGGCAGGGCCGCTTCCAGCGCCGCGCGAACGTGGCTGTGAGGCGAAACCATCTGCAACTGCGCCTGATTGTCATCCAGCTTAAGCGAAATTTGCACCTGACCCAGATCCTCCGGGTGCAGACGCAGCTCCGCGGTCTGCTGTCCCTGCTTTGTGAACAGGGTGATGTGCTGGCTCAGATTCTGCTGCCATTCGTGCGTGCCCAGCGGCTGGCTTAACACCGGTGCTGTCGCAACGGTAGCGGCAGGCTGGGGGGCAGGCAGATGACTGACGACCGGGGCCAGCGTCGCGGTTGGGCTGGAGGCTGGCGACGCCGTGCTCGCAACGTCCTGCTTTTCCGCGACGGCGGCGACAGCTGGCGTAACGGATGCCGTGGCGGGCAGCGACGTATCGCTATTCTGAACCGGCGTTTTATCCTGGCCCGGTAACGCGTGGCTAAGCGGCTGTTGCTGGCCGTTATCCGTCTGGGCTAGCGCAGAGGCGAGGGCGGCGCGGGGCGCGATCCCCGTCGTACTTGCAGGCGTCGTCACCACCGGGGTGGCGATCTGCTGGTGCGGTAACATTGCCATCAGCGCGCTTAACCCGGCCAGCTCTTCCTCTTCGGTTGCGGTGTCGCTGCTTGCCTTCGCGTCCGTCTGGGTCAGCACCTTCAGCGCGTCCGTATTCGCTGTGGGTTTCAGGCCGGAGACAAGGGTTTGCAGGGAGAGGGCGGTATCCTCTCCGGTCAGTGTCTCCTGGCGGGAGAGCAGCTCGGCGATTTTGGCCTGGAGCGTGGTATCACCGCTTTTTTCCCGTGCCGCTGTCGACAGCTTGCTGCCCGCTGCTTTCAGATCGGCCAGCGTCAGCGGGGCATCTTTACCTTTGCCGGTGGCCTCCGTCAGCGCGCCAGCCAGCAGAGAGAGAAAATCCTGCGCGCCCTCAGCGCCTTTTCCGGCCAGCGTGCCGCCGGACGGGTCGCTGTCGGTCATCAGCAGTTGTTGCAGTGTGATCATTCTGGTTTCCTCATTGATGCGCGCTGGGCAAACTCATCCATTTTTTTCTGATCCAGACGGTTTTCCGCCAGGGTCGAGGCTGCAATTTGCCGGTCCTGTAAGGTTTGCCAGGCCTGCAACCGCTGTTTTTTTTCGCGCCAGAAGTTCAGCGCGGTATCGACTTTTTGCGTCCACTGGTTAAGCTGCTGGCGATGCTGCTCAATCGCCTTTTCCAGCGTCTGGATAAACTGCTGATAGTTGATCCAGCGCTGGCTACCAATGCCCTGCGTCATGTCGGTGTTAAGGTTGGTGCGGTATTCATGCTGATAGTCGATTAACATCTTCAACTGTTCTTCAGCCTGCTGGCACCCGCGCCGCATTGCGCCAAGCTGCAATGCGGCATCATCAACTTCTTTTTCAGCCAGATCTTTTAGCGTTGATAACGCGCTGTTTTGCGCCATGACCTTCGCCCTCCACCTGTGTTACACCTGCGGGAAAATCAGCTCCAGTGCCTGGAGGGAATCTTCCCAGTCGGCGCGTTCAAAAATACCTTGTTGCAGAAACGCCTCCAGCTGCGGCCACAGGGCGATCGCTTTATCGAGCATCGGATCGCTGCCTTTGGCGTACGCCCCGACGCTCACCAGATCGCGGTTGCGCTGGAAGCTGGAGAGCAGTTGTTTGAAGTTACGCACGCGGGCGTAGTGCTTCTCGGTAATCAGCGCCGTCATTGCACGGCTGATCGAGGCTTCAATATCAATGGCCGGGTAGTGCCCGGCTTCGGCCAGACGGCGCGACAGCACGATATGGCCGTCGAGGATCGCTCGCGCGGAGTCGGCAATCGGATCCTGCTGGTCATCGCCTTCGGTCAGTACCGTATAGAACGCGGTGATGGAGCCCCCGCCGCTGATGCCGTTCCCCGCGCGTTCCACCAGCGCGGGCAGTTTTGCAAATACTGACGGCGGGTAACCTTTGGTGGCCGGCGGTTCGCCGATGGCGAGCGCAATTTCACGCTGCGCCATCGCGTAACGGGTCAGGGAGTCCATGATCAGCAGCACGTGCTGGCCCCGGTCGCGGAAATCTTCCGCGATCCGCGTGGCGTAGGCGGCACCCTGCATACGCAGCAGCGGCGACACGTCGGCAGGCGCGGCGATCACCACCGAGCGGGCGCGTCCCTCCGCACCCAGAATGTTTTCGATAAAATCTTTAACTTCGCGTCCACGCTCACCGATCAGGCCGACAACGATCACGTCCGCCTGGGTATAACGCGCCATCATGCCGAGCAGGACGGATTTACCCACGCCGGAGCCGGCAAACAGCCCCATACGCTGGCCGCGTCCCACGGTGAGCAGGGCGTTAATTGGCCGCACGCCGGTATCCAGCACGTGCTCTATTGGGGTACGTTGCAGCGGGTTGAAGGGCTGAGTGATGAGCGCGCCGGTTTCGGTGGTATCGGGGGAGGGCAGGCCATCGAGCGGTTTGCCGCTTCCGTCCAGCACGCGGCCCAGCAGCGCCGGACCGAGCGGCAGCTGTTTGCCGCTTTGCAGGCCGTCGCCGCTGATGTTTTTCGCGTAGACACGGGCGCCGGGCAAAATCCCTTCCACCTCTTCAAGGGGCATCAGGAACAGGCGATGACCGTTAAACCCGACCACTTCGCTTTCCACTTCGCGCGTGTCGCCCCCGTCCTGACGCTCAATCACGCAGGTGGCGCCGAGCGGAAGTTGCAGCCCCGTGGCTTCCAGCACCAGTCCGGTGGCGCGCGTCAGGCGTCCATAACGACGAACGGACGGCAGCTGCGCCATCTTCGTTTCAAAATTGTCGAGCGTAGTAAGCCAGCGCGTCAGGCGAGCGGTCATCAGACGACTCCCGGTGCCGCCAGACGGCACAGTTCCTGCCAGCGGGTCGCGACGCTGGCATCCAGATCGCCCTCATCCGCCGAGACCTTACAGCCCCCATGATGAAGTGACGGATCGCCGCGCAGCCGCCACCCGTGCAGGCTCAGCGTCGCGCCGAGGCTCTCCTCCACGCGCTGCAAGTCATCAGGATGAACGCGCAGCTGCGGTTTGCCGCTGAACAGCGGCTCCTGCTGGAGCAGGGCCTGGATCTGCTTAATCAGCGCGGCGTTATCCACCACCGGCGTCTGGCCGATCACCTGACGGGCCGCCTCCAGCGCCATCTGCATCAGGCGTGAGGCAATCACGCTGTCCAGTGCATCCAGGGTGTGCTGAAATTCGCTCACCAACTGCTGCATGCGGGCATGTAGCGGCGCCTGCTGCTGGCGCGCCTGCTCGATGCCCTGCTCTAAACCTTTCGCCAGCCCTTCCTGATAGCCCTGCGCGTGCCCGGTCTGACGGCCTTCGTTCATCCCGGCGTTGAAGCCCTGCTCGTGCGCCTGCATTTGCATCTGGGCCAGCAGCTGGGCGCGCTGTTCCTCTTCACTCAGTTCCGGCACGCCCGCATCGGTATCGCCCTCGTCGGACGACAGCGTGGCAGGGGTGAACTCTGCGGCAGGAGGGGAGAGGTCGTCAGGCGTCCAGCGCTTCCACGACAGTTCATCAGACATAGGTGTCGTCTCCGCTGCCAATCACCATCTCGCCGGTTTCCGCCAGACGACGAACGATAAGCAGGATGGCTTTCTGTTCGTTCTCCACCTGAGACAAACGCACCGGGCCGCGGTTGGCAAGGTCGTCGCGCAGGATATCTGCCGCACGCTGGGACATATTGCGCAGGAATTTCTCGCGCAGCGGCTGCTCGGCGCCTTTGAGGGCGATAAGCAGAGATTCCGAATCCACTTCCTGGAGCAGGCGCTGAATGCTGCGATCGTCCACTTCGACCAGGTTTTCGAACAGGAACATCTCGTCGATAATTTTCTGCGCCAGTTCGCCGTCGAACTCGCGTACCGCCGTAATAACCGCCTCTTCCTGCTGGGTTTTCATCAGGTTGATGATTTCCGCTGCCGTTCTCACGCCGCCCATTTTGCTGCGCTTGAGGTTCTGGCCGTCGAGCAGGTTGTTCAGCACTTCGGTCAGCTCCGCCAGCGCGGCAGGCTGGACGCCGCCGAAGGTAGCAATACGCAGCATCACGTCGTGGCGCAGACGCTCGTCGAACAGCGCCAGAATATCGGCCGCCTGGCCCCGTTTGAGGTGGACCAGAATGGTGGCGATAATCTGCGGGTGCTCGTCGCGAATAAGATCGGCGGCGCTTTGCGGCTCCATAAAGTTGAGCGTTTCGATCCCGCTGGCGGTATCGCGCGTTTCGAGAATGTCTTCCAGCAGGCTGGCGGCGCGCTCTTCGCCCAGCGCCTTAACCAGCACGGAACGCAGGTATTCGTTGGCGTTGACGTTGAGCGCAGCAAACTGTTCTGCTTCCTGTTCAAACTCCGCCAGCACTTCGGTCAGCTGCTTGTTGGAGATCTGGCGCACGTTGGCCATCGCCGCACTGAGGATCTGCACTTCTCTCTGGGAGAGGTGTTTAAACACCTCCGCCGCGCGGTCTTCGCCAATGGTCATCAGCAGGATGACGCTCTTATCGGTGCCTGTAAGCGTATTACTCATGTTCGTTACCCATCCAACCGCGGATGACCAGCGCGACGACGCGCGGATCGTTATCTGACATTTCGCGAATGCGCTGGCTCATCACCTCTGCGCCCATGCGCTGGTTAGCACGGCGCTGCTGCATCTGTTCATCTTTACTGAGACGAACCTCGACCGCTTCTTCCTCGTCCTGACGCGTGCTCTTCTGTTCCAGCGCGGCTTTCTCGGCTTCAGCACGACGCTGAAGCTGAGGACGGACGCCTTTACGCCACAGCAGCCACGCGACAATCAGCACCAGCAGCCAGCGGCCAGCGGACATCAGCTGATCGAAGAACGCCTGCTGTTGCCAGAACGGCAGTTCACCACCGGTTTCATCCACCGGGTTGAACGGTGAGTTCACGACGTTGAGGGTATCGCCACGTTTTTCAGAGAAGCCCATCGCTTCGCGGGTCAGGTTTTCGATCTGCTTCATCTGCTCCGCCGTGAGCGGCAGCGGTTTACCGTCCGGCAGCGTTTTGTAGTTCACTACAACGGCTACAGAAAGGCGCTCGATATCGCCCGTGTTCAGTTTGGTATGGCGGATGGTCCGGTCGACTTCGTAGTTGGTCGTTTCGTTACGGCTGCTGTTGCGCGGGCCGGCACTGTTCGCCGTCGAGGTCGTCTGCTGATTCGTTTGCTGACCGTTCTGCTGGTTTGCCGGCGGCGTGGAGATTGGCGCGGCGTTGGCAGGCGCAGGCTGGTTAGAGAGCGCACCCGGCACCCCGCCAGGATACTGGCCGCCGACCTGTTCCGTCTCATTGATCTGACGCGAGCGTAACACGGCGCGGGAGGCATCCCCGTTCGGAGCGTACTGCTCTTCGGTCTGTTCTTTATTCGAGAAATCAATCTGCGCGGTGACCTGCGCGTGCACGTTGCTGTTGCCAACCACCGGGCCCAGAATCGCTTCGATGCGACGCTGGAGACGGCCTTCCACATCGGCGGCATATTTCAGCTGGGCGTCGTTAAGATCGCGCCCGGCGGTGTTGGACTGCGTCAGCAAATGACCGCTCTGATCCACCAGCGTGACGTTACCCGGCGGCAGACCGGCTACCGCACTGGAGACCAGGTGCGTCACGGCGCTGATCTGCCCCTCATCCAGCGCGCGGCCAGGTTCGAGGTTAACGGTCACAGAGGCGGAAGGGGACTTTTGTTCGCGGACAAACAGGGACGGCTTAGGCATCGCCAGGTGCACGCGGGCACTTTTCACCGGGCCTAAGGTTTCAATCGTACGGGCCAGCTCGCCTTCCAGCGCGCGCTGGTAGTTAACCTGCTCGCTGAACTGGCTGATGCCGAATTTTTCCTGATCCAGCAGCTCAAACCCAACCGCGCCGCCTTTCGGCAGCCCCTGCTGGGCGAGACGCAGGCGAAGCTCGTGCACTTTATCTGCCGGTACTTCAAGCGCACCGCCGTTATCGGCAAAGCGATACGGGATGTTCATCTGGGTCAGCTGGGTGACGATGGCACCGCCATCCTGGTCGGAAAGGTTGCTGTAGAGCGTGCGGTAATCCGGGCTTTTTGCCCATAAGATCATCGCGACAATAATCGCAATGGCGGCAGCGCCTGCCACAATCAACGGGATCTTAGGGTTAGCGCGAAGGCGGTTCATCCACTCAAGTGATTTATTCTGCGGCGCTGTCGATGCTGCTGTCGCACTCATTGCGCACCTCTTAAATCCTGGTGGTTTACGTTATTCGTGTAGAGAAACAAAACTGACTCCCGGGTCGGCAAACACGACAAAAGTTCCATACTGATGGCCCAGCCATTATTTGATGATTCGGGATTTTCTATGCGTCAAATAACCTGGTTTTTTAACGCTATTTACCGCCTTTATCTTATTGACAAGCTGTTAGTCTTGACCCCGTAAAAAACCATCCAGGGGAGAGTCATGGCTATACAGGGCATTGAAGGGGTACTCAGTCAGTTACAGGCAACGGCGATGACGGCCCGCAGCCAGAGCGTGGCTGACCAGCCGCCGGGCATTAGCTTCGCCGGTCAGCTGCATGCGGCGCTGGACCGGATCAGCGACAAGCAAAACGCGGCCCGTACCCAGGCTGAGAAATTTACCCTCGGTGAACCCGGCGTGGCGCTCAACGATGTGATGGCCGATCTGCAAAAAGCGTCTGTATCGTTGCAGATGGGGTTGCAGGTGCGGAACAAGCTGGTGTCGGCGTATCAGGAAGTGATGGGGATGCAGGTTTAAACATTACCTATCTTACGCTGGCAGCCAGATGGCTTTAATGCCACAATATTTTTTTCTTCGCATGCAGGAAAGATGATGAAAAAAGTAGCAATTGTGGCTGCAATGCTGACGTTAGCGGGATGCGTTCAGGTCGAAAACTATCAGGAAGTGGTTAAGCATCCGGCACCTTCGCATCTGGCAGGTTACTGGCAGTCGAAAGGGCCGCAGAGCGCGATGGTGAGCCCAGAGGCGATTGCCACGCTGGTGGTGACGCAAGAGGGTGATACCCTGGACTGTCGTCAGTGGCAGCGCGTTATCGCGGTGCCGGGTAAGATCATGCTGCGTTCAGATGATTATTATAACGTGACCGAAAAACGGGACGTCTATCCGCTGGATCGCGATGGAACCACGCTTGAGTATGACGGCATGGAGCTGCAAAAGGTTGACCGTCCAACGATGGAGTGCGCAGATTATCTGAGCAAGAATCCGCTGGAGAGTAAGCTTCCGTAACCATGTTTAGCCGGGTGGCGGCTTCGCCTTACCCGGCCTACAAAAACTAACGGTAAAAGCAAAACGGCAATCGTATTGCCGTTTTTAGGATTTGCTCCCTTTCCCGTACTAGAGCGCGTCCTCAATCACCCAGACGCTGACGCTTCCCCCGTTACAGAAGAACGTCCCTTCGCCGTCCGCCGCCGTGGTTACGGTTTCCTCGCGATTGCCTAAAAAATCACGCCAGGTCTTATTGCCGTAATTCTCGCCGAGGCAGATTGTCTTCTCGCCGTCATCACCATTCGACAGCACCACCACGCAGCCCGGGTGATCCTCAGTCCCGCTGCGGCTAAACGCAATGCAGTTTGGATGATCGAAAAAGAGCGTCTGCACGCCGTGGGCAAAACGCTGACGGGCGAGTATCAGCTCGTGGAGCTGTTCAATCACCGGCATATCAATGTGATACGTCTCGCCGTCACCCCCGGTGTCGTCATAGCTGGCGCCAAAAAGATCCGGGTAGAACACGCTCGGCACGCCGTTTTCACGCAGCAGGATGAGCGCGTAGGCCAGCGGTTTAAACCAGGCTTCAACCGGGGCTTCCAGCGCCTGCAAGGGTTGGGTGTCATGGTTGGCCACCAGCGTCACGGCATGGAACGGATCGGCTTCCACCAGCGTACCGGTGAAAATCTGGCTCATGTCGTAGTCGCGGCCCTGGCGTGACGCCTCGTGAAATTTCATTTGCAGCGGCGCATCAAACAGCATGGTCTTGCCGTCTACCTGATCGATGTAGTGCTGCAATTTGTCCACTTCGTGAGACCAGTATTCCGCCACGATAAACAGCGGCTGCGGGGCCACCTCCTGGACGTGCTCAATCCACTCTTTATAGAACCAGGCCGGGATGTGCTTTACCGCGTCCAGGCGGAAGCCGTCGCAGTGGGTTTGCTCCATCACCCAGCGCGCCCAGTATTTAATCTCTTCCGTCACCGCATGGTTGCGAAAATCAATATTTTCGCCCATCAGGTAATCGAAATTGCCCATCTCGTCGTCGACCTGATCGTTCCAGCCTTCGCCGGTGTAGTCGTTCACGATTTTGAAGATACCGTCCTCATTGGGGTTTTCAATGTGGTCGATACCACTGAAGCATTTGTAATCCCAGACAAACTGTGAATACTGACCGGCACGAACGGGGAAGGTGTAGCGCGTCCAGGCTTCACATTCGATGATCTCATCGCTGATTTGGGTGCGATCCTGCGCATCCACGCGCTGTACGCGGACGGGTTCCTTTTCATCGGCACCCATTTTGTGGTTGACCACCACGTCCAGAAGCACCGCAATCTGGTTGCTTTTTAAAGCGTTGATGGCCTCCAGCAGCTGGGCTTTATCGCCGTATTTGGTGGCAACGCTGCCTTTCTGGTCAAACTCACCGAGGTCGAAAAGATCGTAGGAGTCATACCCGACGGAATAGCCTCCGGACGCGCCTTTGTACGCCGGCGGTAACCAGACCATATTGATGCCGATTTCGTTCAGGTTGGGGGCTAATGCCGTGACTTCTTGCCACAATTCACCGCCGGTGGGGTAGTACCAGTGAAAACATTGTAAAAGTGTTGGGTTGCGCATGCACCATCTCCATGAGGTCGCGAAACTCAAGTATGGAGCAGGTTTGGCAGAAATGCCTGGCGAACGAAACGGTTAACGCTTGCCCGCCAGTTAAATGGCTAATTAATATCGCTATTACTTTGCGGAACCAGGACATGACCGCCCTGATTACCGTAGGTGGAGAGCACGGTTTTCTGGATAGAGGATTGCCCAACCAGTTTCGCCAGCTCATCCATTCTGGCTTGCAGCAATGTTTTTACCTGGCCTTCGTTGTCCAGGATCACCCGCAGCGTCGGGCGAAGCTGTTCCTGAATCTGCATCGAAGGTTCACTTTCCTGAGTGAGACGAGCCAGTGAGTGCACCGCATTAACATAGTCGGTTTCACAGATGATCAGATCATCCCATAGTCCCTGCCGGGCCAGTCGCAACATCAACTGGCTCTGCTCAAGGAGTTGCTGATAAAGGGCATAAAGTTGCGGTGCGTTACTAATTAGACGGCGTCCTGCATCAGTTGTGGCGTACCGGCAACCTCCTTCCACCCGTCAGCGATATTGCGCAGCAGGTTTTCCACCTCTTCGATGGCGCTGGCGTCGTTATTCACGTTGGCGTGCAGGAGGCGACGTACCATATAGGCATAAAGGGCAATCAGGTTTTGCGTAAGCTCATCACCGTTATCTTCTACCAGGCCAACCTTCAGCCCGTTTTCGATAATGTTGATGGCTTTGGAGAGCGCCAGCCCTTTTGCCGGGATATTACCGTCTGCCAGGAACAGACGCGCGCGTACCAGCGCGCTGAGGGCTCCATCAAATAGCATGATAACCAGCTGCTGCTGGCTGGCGCTCATCACCGCGCTTTCAACTTCTATCTTTGCGTAGGCTTGCGTGCCTTTTGCGCCGTACATGTTATCCCCCTCGGGTCTGATTAGCGTTTACTACTTGTTGCTGGACGTGTTCTCGAACTGCTGAGTCAGGTAGCTACTGGTATTGTTCAGCGAGGTCATCAGTACGTCCAGCTGGGTAAACTGGGCTTTGTACTGCGCCACTCTCGCGTCGATACGTTCGCTCACGGCGTTGTATTGATCCGTTAACTTGTTCAGCGTTTTGCTGACGCCATCTTTGGCCGCCTGGATAATGCCTTTACTGGAAAGCCAGTCAGTCAGATGGGTGGCCATGGTGGTGGTGATCCCGGTGGTTTTACCGTCACCTACAACCAAATCTTTCACCGCAGACGGGTTCTCCGTCAGCGTTTTTTTCAGCTTGTCGCTGTCCAGCTCCAGCTTGCCCGTGCTTGGATCGGAGGTAATGCCCACCTGTGACAGCGTTTTATAGGCGGTTCCGCCGACGGTGTTGCTCAGCATGGTTTTCAGCTGCGTCTGGATAGTACGCAGCGTGCTGTCCCCAAGCAGGGCGCCGTTGCTGGAATCCTGCGCATCTGTGCCCGCATCAACCGCCGTATATTTGGTTAACGATGCAAAGCTATCCTGAAGGGTGTTGTAGGCATCCACCCAGGCTTTCATCGCCGTTTCCGCTTTTGACGTATCTTTCGTTATCGTCAGCGTCTGGTTACCGGTAGTGACGTCGTTCAGGTTCAGGGTGATATCTTCCAGCGCATCGCTGATGGTGTTACTGCTGTTTTCGATATCGACGTTATTCACCTTCAGCTTCGCGTTCTGCGCGGTGACGCTTTCCGTCATGCCGTTGCTGGCGTCGGTGCTGGTGCCGTTGTAACCCATAAAGGATTGCAGGGCGCTGTCGCCGCTCACGCTGATGCTGACCGCGTTGTCTGCCCCGGTTTCGGTGGAGGTGATGGACAGACGATACTGACCGTTACCGACGTTAATAATACTGGCGGTCACGCCGGCGTCTGCTTTGTTAATTGCATCGCGAATGCCGTTCAGCGAAGAGTTTGCCGCGCTGATATCGACGGTCACCGGATCTTTACCGTTACCGGCGGTAAACGTGATCTTGCTGTCAGCCGTGGCAATGGCCGTTTTTGCATCTGCCTGCGTATTTTTGGTCGTCAGGGTTTGCGCCTGCGCCAGCTGCGACACGCTGATGGTGTATTTTCCGGCAATTGCGCTGCCGGTAGTGGTGGCGCTGAATGCCGTGGTGCTGCTCGCTGTGCTGGTCGCCGTAAACAGGTCGGCTTTATTCAGCGCGGTGTTGGCGGTCTGAAACGCTTCCAGTGAACTCTTCAACGTGCCGTAAGCGCTCAGCTTGGCGGTATAAGATGACTGTTGTTTGGAAATCGGCGTCAGCTGCTCTTTTTCGGCCTTGGTCAGACTATCCAGAATGTCTGCTAACTTAAGACCCGATCCAATCCCCAATGATGAAATACTTGCCATATTTATTCCTTAATCTATCGACACGTAGAACGAATAGTGGGGTTATCGGCCTTAATGGGGGAAAGTTTACGGTTAATTTCTTTTTTTTAATGGCGGGAATAACGGTAATAGAGAAGAGCTTTTCCGTGGCTAAAAAAATTAACGCGATCCTGAAAAAATATCTAAAGGTTGGTTTGGACCAGACGATAACACCTTTGACGGCGATGAAGCCGAAGGGTGGAAACCCAAATCTAACCAAACAGATTTGATGAACAACAGGAATCGAAATCATGGCACAAGTCATTAATACCAACAGCCTCTCGCTGATCACTCAGAACAACATCAACAAGAACCAGTCCGCTCTGTCTTCTTCTATCGAGCGTCTGTCTTCTGGTCTGCGTATCAACAGCGCGAAAGATGACGCTGCGGGCCAGGCTATCGCTAACCGCTTCACCTCTAACATCAAAGGTCTGACTCAGGCTGCACGTAACGCTAACGACGGTATCTCTCTGGCGCAGACCACTGAAGGCGCACTGTCTGAAATCAACAACAACCTTCAGCGTGTTCGTGAACTGACCGTTCAGGCTTCGACTGGAACTAACTCTGAATCCGACCTGTCTTCAATCCAGGACGAAATCAAATCCCGTCTGTCTGAAATCGACCGCGTATCTGGTCAGACTCAGTTCAACGGCGTGAACGTGCTGGCAAAAGACGGCAAAATGAACATTCAGGTTGGCGCAAACGATGGTCAAACCATCACCATTGATCTGAAAAAAATTGACTCTTCAACTTTAAAACTTTCTTCTTTCGATGTTACAAACTTGGGCGCGAGCGTCGAAAATGGTAGCACTGTTAACAAGCAAGTTACCATCTCTGATGCAAACTTCACCGACACTAACGGTGGTGGAGCGACAGGTCTGGCACTGGTTAGCGAAAATGGTAAGAACTATGTAAAAGATGGTACTAATTACTATGATGCGTCCATCAATTCTAAAACTGGTACTATTACGTTTGATTCTACAGCAGTTTCTGGTGATACAGTCACTGCCGCTGCTACCCCCGTTACAACGGTAGGTAAAGATGTCACTCTAAATACGGCAGCACTTGCCGCTAATCAATCACTTATTCAGTATAAAGATGCTAACGGTGATGCTGCTTATCTGGTACAGACCAAAGATGCTACGACAAATGCTTTAAGCTATAACACCGCTACTATTGCTGATACTGGCGTTGTTACTGTTGGTGCGGCTACTACTGCCCCTACAAACTTAACTGCAAATCCATTGAAAGCTCTTGATGATGCTATTGCTCAGGTTGACCAGTTCCGTTCTTCACTGGGTGCGGTTCAGAACCGTCTGAGCTCTGCGGTGACCAACCTGAACAACACCACCACCAACCTGTCTGAAGCGCAGTCCCGTATTCAGGACGCCGACTATGCGACCGAAGTGTCCAACATGTCTAAAGCGCAGATCGTTCAGCAGGCCGGTAACTCCGTGCTGTCCAAAGCTAACCAGGTTCCTCAGCAGGTTCTGTCTCTGCTGCAAGGCTAATCGCCTGATTACGCTCAAACCCCGCTTCGGCGGGGTTTTTTCTATCTACGTACACGCGTAACCCCCCAAATAACCCCTCATTTCACCCACTATTCACCCGATTAAAACCCCTCCAGAATCGGATAATCATGCCGATAACTCAACTAACGCAGGGCTGTTTATCGTGAATTCACTCTATACCGCTGAAGGTGTAATGGATAAACACTCGCTGTGGCAGCGTTATGTTCCGCTGGTGCGTCACGAAGCATTGCGCCTCCAGGTGCGTTTGCCGGCGAGCGTGGAACTGGACGATCTGCTACAGGCGGGCGGTATCGGGTTATTGAATGCAGTTGACCGGTACGACGCTCTGCAAGGAACGGCATTTACGACTTACGCAGTGCAGCGTATTCGTGGTGCGATGCTGGACGAGCTGCGCAGCCGAGACTGGGTGCCGCGCAGCGTTCGCCGCAACGCGCGCGAAGTGGCGCATGCGATGGGGCAGCTGGAACAGGAACTGGGGCGCAACGCGACGGAAACCGAAGTGGCGGAACGTCTGGGTATTCCTGTTGAAGAGTATCGTCAGATGTTGCTCGATACCAATAACAGCCAACTCTTCTCATATGATGAGTGGCGCGAAGAGCATGGCGATAGCATCGAGCTGGTGACGGATGAACATCAGCAAGAAAACCCGTTACACCACTTACTGGAAGGGAATTTACGCCAGCGCGTGATGGAAGCCATTGAAGCTTTACCGGAACGTGAGCAGCTGGTGTTAACCCTCTACTACCAGGAAGAGCTCAATCTCAAAGAGATTGGCGCCGTACTGGAGGTGGGGGAGTCACGGGTAAGCCAGCTGCACAGCCAGGCCATTAAACGCCTGCGCACCAAACTGGGTAAGTTATAGGTGAGTGATTCGCCTTGGTAATGCCGCACAACGTATTGACAACCAGGAGTTATCATGACGGTGCAGCAATCTAAAAGACGGCCTTTAAGCCGCTACCTGAAAGACTTTAAACACAGTCAGACGCATTGCGCCCACTGTAAAAAATTACTCGACCGAATCACGCTGGTTCGTCGCGGTGAAATCGTGAATAAGATTGCGATTTCCCGCCTCGACACGCTGATGGATGAAGCCGCCTGGCTTGAAGAGCAAAAAGAGTGGGTAGCGCTTTGCCGTTTCTGTGGCGATCTCCACTGCAAAGAGCAAAGCGACTTCTTCGATATTATCGGCTTCAAGCAGTTCCTGTTTGAACAAACTGAGATGAGCCACGGCACCGTGCGTGAATACGTGGTTCGCCTGCGCCGCCTGGGTCAGCATCTGACCGTGCAAAATATCTCCCGCGATCTGCTGACGACCGGCTATCTGGATGAAAATCTTGAACCCTGGCTGCCCGCCACCAGTACCAACAATTACCGCATCGCGCTGCGTAAGTACGCGCAATACAAAGTCCAGATGCCGGGCGCCATAAAGCAGAAAGTCCACGCCGGAACAACTTCTGATATATATTAAAAAAGAATAAGATGTAGCGCAGCCGCCTTTGACGTTGCAGGCGATTTCTCTACACTACTCAAAAATTCCACTGTATCGGAGTACTTATGAAATTAGCACTTCTGGGTCGTCAGGCGCTGATGGGGATGATGGCCGTTGCGCTGGTCGCGGGGATGAGCGTAAAAACGTTCGCGGCAGATAATCTGCTCAATAAAGTCAAAGAGCGCGGCACGCTGCTGGTTGGGCTGGAAGGTACCTATCCTCCGTTCAGCTTCCAGGGCGACGACGGTAAGCTGACCGGTTTTGAAGTGGAGTTTGCGCAAGAGCTGGCAAAACACCTCGGCGTAAAAGCCTCTCTGAAACCGACCAAATGGGACGGTATGCTGGCGTCACTGGACTCCAAACGTATTGACGTGGTGATTAACCAGGTGACCATTTCTGACGAGCGTAAGAAGAAGTATGACTTCTCCACGCCGTACACCGTGTCCGGTATCCAGGCGCTGGTGAAGAAAGGTAACGAAGGCAGCATCAAATCCGCCGCGGATCTGAAAGGTAAGAAAGTCGGCGTCGGTCTGGGCACCAACTACGAAGAGTGGCTGCGCCAGAACGTGCAGGGCGTGGACATCCGCACCTATGATGATGATCCGACGAAATACCAGGATCTGCGCGTGGGCCGTATCGACGCCATTCTGGTTGACCGCCTGGCAGCGCTGGATCTGGTGAAGAAAACCAACAATACCCTGGCTGTCGCGGGCGATGCGTTCTCCCGTCAGGAATCCGGCGTGGCGGTGCGTAAAGGTAACGAAGATCTGCTGAAAGCCATTGACGGCGCCATTGCCGAAATGCAGAAAGACGGCAGCCTGAAGGCGCTTTCTGAGAAGTGGTTCGGCGCAGACGTGACGAAATAAGTCTCTGACCGACAAAAAAAGGCGCTTTTAAAAGCGCCTTTTTTATTTCTCGCGCGTCTGCGTGCATAATGAAATAACAATTGTTTGCGTGACCGGAGGAACCATGTCACTACAGAATTTAACGCGCTTTCCCCGTCTGGAGTTTATCGGCGCACCCACGCCGCTGGAGTATCTGCCGCGATTTTCTGACTATCTGGGGCGCGATATATTCATTAAGCGTGACGATGTGACGCCCATGGCGATGGGCGGAAATAAGCTGCGCAAGCTGGAATTTCTCGCCGCCGATGCCCTGCGCGAGGGCGCGGATACGCTGGTCACCGCCGGGGCCATTCAGTCTAACCACGTTCGCCAGACGGCGGCCGTGGCGGCAAAGCTGGGCCTTCATTGCGTAGCCCTGCTGGAAAACCCCATTGGCACGCAGGCTGAGAATTACCTGACTAACGGTAACCGCCTGCTGCTGGATCTGTTCAACGTGCAGATTGAAATGGTTGACGCGTTGACCGACCCGGCTGCCCAGCTTGATGAGCTGGCGACGCGCCTGGAAGCACAGGGCTTTCGTCCGTACGTCATTCCGGTTGGCGGCTCGAATGCGCTGGGTACCCTCGGCTATGTTGAGAGCGCGCTGGAAATCGCGCAGCAGTGCGAAGGCGCGGTAAGTTTGTCTTCGGTGGTGGTGGCGTCCGGCAGCGCGGGTACCCATGCCGGTTTAGCGGTCGGGCTTGAGCAACTGATGCCGGACGTTGAGCTGATTGGCGTAACGGTTTCCAGAAGCGTTGCGGACCAAAAGCCGAAAGTCGTCACGCTGCAACAGGCGGTGGCTGAACAGCTTGAGCTTAAGGCGAAGGCGGAAATTATGCTGTGGGATGACTACTTTGCACCCGGCTATGGCACCCCCAATGATGAAGGGATGGAGGCCGTTAAGCTGCTGGCGCGTCTCGAAGGCATTCTGCTTGACCCGGTCTATACCGGCAAAGCAATGGCGGGCCTTATCGACGGCATTGCCCGGAAGCGCTTTAAGGATGAAGGACCCATTTTGTTTGTTCATACTGGCGGGGCGCCTGCGCTGTTTGCCTATCATCCTCATGTCTAAAAATCAGGTCGAAAAATAATAATGCAAGAAAGTATTCAACTGGTTATTGATTCGCTGCCGTTCTTACTTAAGGGCGCGGTGTTTACGTTACAGCTCAGTATCGGCGGGATGTTCTTCGGGCTGGTGCTCGGGTTTGTGCTGGCACTGATGCGCATGTCAAACATCTGGCCGGTGCGGTGGCTGGCGCGGTTTTATATCTCCGTGTTCCGCGGAACGCCGCTTATCGCCCAGCTGTTCATGATCTACTACGGGCTGCCCCAGTTCGGTATCGAGCTGGATCCGATCCCGGCGGCGATGATTGGTCTGTCGCTGAATACGGCGGCGTACACCTCGGAAACGCTGCGTGCGGCGATCTCGTCCATCGATAAAGGGCAGTGGGAAGCGGCGGCCAGTATCGGGATGACCCCGTGGCAGACGCTGCGTCGGGCGATCCTGCCGCAGGCGGCGCGCGTGGCGCTGCCTCCGCTGAGCAACAGCTTTATCAGCCTCGTGAAAGACACCTCGCTTGCGGCAACCATTCAGGTGCCGGAGCTGTTCCGTCAGGCGCAGCTGATCACTTCGCGCACGCTGGAAGTGTTTACCATGTATCTGGCGGCCTCGCTGATTTACTGGGTGATGGCGACGGTGCTGTCGGCCCTGCAAAACTATTTTGAAAACCAGCTTAACCGCCAGGAGCGAGATCCAAAATGAGTGCAATTGACGTCAAAAACCTGGTGAAAAAATTCCACGGGCAAACGGTGCTGCACGGCATCGACCTTGAGGTTGAGCAGGGCGAAGTGGTGGCCATTATCGGCCCGAGTGGGTCAGGGAAAACCACGCTGTTGCGCAGCATCAATTTGCTGGAGCAGCCCGAAGGCGGGACGATCCGCGTGGGCGATATCACCATTGATACCGGGAAATCCATCAGCCAGCAAAAAGGGTTGATTCGCCGCCTGCGCCAGCATGTCGGCTTCGTATTCCAGAGCTTTAACCTCTTTCCACACCGTACGGTGCTGGAAAACATTATTGAAGGCCCGGTCATCGTCAAGGGTGAACCAAAGGAAGACGCGACGGCCCGCGCCCGCGAGCTGCTGGCGAAGGTTGGCCTGGCAGGGAAGGAGACAAGCTATCCGCGTCGCTTATCGGGCGGGCAGCAGCAGCGTGTCGCCATTGCGCGCGCGCTGGCGATGCGCCCGGACGTGATCCTGTTCGACGAACCCACCTCCGCGCTCGATCCGGAGCTGGTCGGGGAAGTCCTGAACACCATCCGCCAGCTGGCGCAGGAAAAACGCACGATGGTGATCGTGACGCATGAAATGAGCTTCGCCCGCGATGTGGCCGATCGGGCCATTTTCATGGATCAGGGGCGAATAGTAGAGCAGGGGCCGGCTAAAGCGCTGTTTGCCAATCCGCAGCAGCCCCGCACCCGTCAGTTCCTTGAAAAATTCTTAATGCAGTAGCATTTTCGCACTCAATTTGCTCCGGATGCCGCTTCTGGGGCAAATTATCCTCCCTTAAATTCGGTTCTGTTGCTTTTTTATTCCGGCTAATGTGGTTAAGCCTTCCTCAAATTAAAGATAATCTGCCCGTGGCCGATATTTTATATAAATAATCATGCTTTATGTGTTAGGTTATATTCACCATAATAATGATTATCTATTTCAGAGGCTTCATTCACTACGTATGAGGGATATAGACTTTTTCACCTGGCGACGGGAATGCTTCCTTCGGTTCCAGGAAATGACCTGTGCTGCCGAGGTATATCAGGAGCTTCAGCGACAAACGCAGGCGCTTGAATTCGATTATTATGCGCTTTGTGTTCGACACCCTGTGCCATTTACCCGCCCGCGAACCTCCGTCCATTCCAGTTATCCGCAACAATGGATGGCACAATATCAGTCCGAGAATTATTTCACCATCGATCCGGTACTGAAGCCGGAGAATTTCATACAGGGACATTTGCCCTGGACGGATGAATTATTCGCGGATGCCCAGCAATTATGGGACGGCGCCCGCGACCACGGTTTGCGCAAGGGAATAACGCAGTGTCTGATGCTGCCAAATCATGCGCTCGGCTTCCTCTCCGTGTCACGGACCAGCGTAGAAGCAAACACTATCACCAATGAAGAAGTTGAGCTGCGTTTGCAAATGCTGGTCCAGATGGCGCTCACAACGCTGTTGCGTTTTGAACATGAGACGGTGATGCCGCCGGAAATGAAATTCAGCAAGCGTGAACGGGAAATACTGAAGTGGACCGCAGAAGGGAAGACGTCGGCAGAAATTGCCATCATTCTCTCCATCTCGGAAAATACCGTGAACTTCCATCAGAAGAATATGCAGAAGAAATTCAACGCGCCGAATAAGATCCAGATAGCGTGTTATGCCGCCGCGACGGGACTTATCTGACTGCTCTCACGTTCTGCGTGTCAGACGAGGAAAAGGCTGAATGCACTGCATCCAGCCTTTTTTGTTACTGGCGGTAGGCTTGTTTAATTTGCTTAACCGTATTGGCAAAAACAGCGGATTCCGCCTGGTCTTCCATCTGCGCGATCTGTTTTTCCATTTTAATGATCACACGTCCAGCATCAGCCTGGCCCATCGCTTGTAGCATAAGCGTCAGCAGCGACTTCAGGCAGTTAACTTCCTGTGCCAGTTCCTGGTTATTCTCGGCAGTGGCAAATTCAGGTGTGCTCATTTATTTTCCTCATTATAAAACAGCGCATGAGCGCGACGATGAAAGTTAAGGCGGCGGAGTATACCACAAGCTGCGGCAAAAAATGCAGTGGTTGTTTTTTATACTTTTCCGCGGATTGATTATTGGCTGATGCGGATTATGAAGGTAATCTGTCCAATATGTTAGCGACAATTAAATGTTTATCGCCGGTACGTCATCCGTTAATTGTTGTTACAAAAAAATGAGAGCATTTTTTAGTTTACGTTAACAAATGTTTTGGTAGCTTTTTGAATGCTGGTGCCAAAAAATAGCGGTAAAGCCCAGCGTACATGGGTTTTCTTTCCACTTACTGTACAGCCTAATTTCCAAAAACGAGACCCGAATCGTATAGCCGATTTTTTAGCGTTTTAATCTTGCATGGAAAACCGTTAATATAAACACAATTAGCAGTCAGTAGCGTTATCCCTATTCTGGAGACATTTCCTTTGATCAACGTCCTTCTTGTTGATGACCACGAACTGGTGCGCGCAGGGATACGACGCATTCTTGAAGATATAAAGGGTATTAAAGTTGCCGGCGAGGCGTGCTGTGGTGAAGATGCCGTCAAATGGTGTCGTACTCACTCAGCAGACGTGGTGCTGATGGATATGAACATGCCCGGCATCGGCGGGCTTGAAGCCACGCGTAAAATCGCCCGCATGTTTGTTGATACCAAAGTCATCATGCTGACCGTACACACTGAAAATCCGCTGCCCGCCAGAGTTATGCAGGCAGGTGCCGCAGGATACCTGAGTAAAGGCGCCGCACCGCAGGAAGTCGTCAATGCGATCCGTTCCGTACACGCAGGGCAGCGCTACATTGCTTCTGATATTGCTCAACAGATGGCGTTGAGTCAGATTGAACCGGAAAAAACGGAATCGCCGTTTGCCAGTTTGTCTGAGCGCGAATTGCAGATTATGCTGATGATTACTAAAGGTCAGAAGGTGAATGAGATTTCAGAGCAGCTGAATCTCAGCCCGAAAACGGTCAACAGCTATCGCTATCGGATGTTCAGTAAACTGAACATTCACGGTGATGTCGAACTGACTCACCTGGCCATTCGCCATGGTTTGTGCAATGCGGAGTCGTTATTAAGTCAGTGAGTGAAGCGTTCGATTCAAAAGCATTTCTGAAAACCGTCACCAGCCAGCCGGGCGTCTACCGTATGTACGACGCTGGCGGTACGGTTATCTATGTCGGTAAGGCGAAAGATCTCAAAAAACGCCTTTCCAGCTATTTCCGCAGCAACCTTGCTTCCCGTAAAACCGAAGCGCTGGTCGCCCTCATACATAACATTGATGTCACCGTGACGCACACGGAAACGGAAGCGCTGCTCCTTGAGCACAACTACATAAAGTTGTATCAGCCGCGCTACAACGTTCTGCTGCGCGATGATAAGTCCTACCCGTTTATCTTCCTGAGCGGTGATACGCACCCGCGGCTGGCGATGCATCGTGGCGCTAAGCATGCGAAAGGGGAATATTTCGGCCCCTTCCCGAACGGTTATGCCGTACGGGAAACGCTGGCGCTATTGCAAAAAATCTTCCCCGTTCGCCAGTGCGAAAATAGCGTCTACCGCAACCGATCCCGACCGTGCCTGCAATATCAGATTGGCCGCTGTCTGGGGCCGTGCGTTGAAGGGCTGGTGAGCGAAGAAGAGTACGCGCAGCAGGTGGAGTATGTACGCCTGTTTTTAGCCGGGAAAGACGATCAGGTGCTCACGCAGCTGATTGCCCGCATGGAAAAAGCCAGCGCGGGGCTGGAGTTTGAGGAAGCCGCCCGCATCCGCGATCAGATCCAGGCGGTGCGCAGGGTGACCGAGAAGCAGTTTGTTTCCAATACCGGTGACGACCTCGATGTAATTGGCGTCGCTTTTGACGCCGGTCTCGCCTGCGTTCACGTGCTGTTTATTCGTCAGGGTAAAGTGCTCGGCAGCCGCAGCTACTTCCCGAAGGTGCCGGGCGGCACCGAGCTGGGTGAAGTGGTGGAGACTTTCGTCGGCCAGTTTTATTTGCAGGGCAGCCAGATGCGTACGCTGCCTTCGGAGATCCTGCTCGACTTTACGCTTGACGATAAAACACTGCTGGCGGATTCGCTTTCAGAGCTGGCAGGCCGCCGGGTGAATGTCCAGACGAAACCGCGCGGCGATCGCGCGCGCTATCTGAAGCTGGCGCGAACCAATGCCGCCACGGCGCTGACCACCAAACTTTCCCAACAGTCGACCGTCAGCCAGCGTTTAACCGCGCTTGCGACGCTGCTCAAGCTGCCGGAAGTGAAACGCATGGAATGTTTCGACATCAGCCATACGATGGGTGAGCAGACCGTGGCGTCGTGCGTGGTCTTTGATGCCAACGGTCCGCTGCGGGCAGAGTATCGACGCTATAACATCACCGGCATTACGCCCGGTGATGATTACGCCGCCATGAACCAGGTGCTGCGTCGTCGCTATGGTAAGGCGATAGAAGAGAGCAAAATTCCTGACGTTATCCTTATCGACGGCGGGAAAGGGCAGCTGGGCCAGGCGAAGGCGGTGTTTGAATCGCTCGACGTGGAGTGGGACAAAAACCATCCGCTGCTGTTAGGGGTGGCGAAAGGGGCGGATCGTAAAGCGGGCCTGGAAACGCTGTTCTTCGAGCCGGAGGGCGAGGGCTTTAGCCTGCCGCCAGATTCCCCGGCGCTGCACGTGATCCAGCACATCCGCGATGAGTCGCACGATCACGCCATCAGCGGGCATCGCAAAAAACGGGCGAAGGTGAAAAATACCAGTACCCTCGAGACTATCGAAGGCGTTGGGCCAAAACGTCGCCAGATGCTGTTGAAGTATATGGGCGGATTGCAAGGATTACTCAATGCCAGCATGGAGGAAATTGCAAAAGTGCCGGGTATTTCGCAAGGGCTGGCAGAAAAGATCTACTACTCGTTGAAACATTGAGGGCTCTGTAGCAACATAGAGCTAAATTTTACTGACAACAGACAGTTACCGTCATCATGCGATTTAATATCCCTACGTTGCTCACCCTTTTTCGCGTTGTGCTCATTCCGTTCTTTGTACTGGCATTTTAC
Source organism: Enterobacter cloacae complex sp. I2 (assembly GCF_014896205.1). Lineage (NCBI taxonomy): Bacteria > Pseudomonadati > Pseudomonadota > Gammaproteobacteria > Enterobacterales > Enterobacteriaceae > Enterobacter > Enterobacter cloacae complex sp. I2. The sequence continues at coordinate 49,196 of NZ_JADBRA010000025.1, read as the reverse complement.
CTGCCGGTCGTCTGGGCGCCTTTTGCCTGTGCGCTGATTTTCCTGATTGCCGCCGTGACGGACTGGTTTGACGGGTATCTGGCACGCCGCTGGAATCAGAGCACCCGCTTTGGCGCGTTCCTCGATCCGGTCGCGGATAAGGTGATGGTGGCGATCGCGATGGTGCTGGTGGCGGAGCATTATCATACCTGGTGGGTCACGCTGCCCGCCGCGACCATGATTGGCCGTGAAATTATTATCTCTGCCCTGCGCGAGTGGATGGCGGAGCTGGGGAAACGCAGCAGCGTGGCGGTATCCTGGATCGGTAAAGTTAAAACCACCGCACAAATGGCGGCGCTGGTGTGGATGCTGTGGCGTCCGAATGCCTGGGTTGAATGGGCCGGCATTGGCCTGCTGTGGGTTGCGGCAGTGCTGACGCTGTGGTCAATGCTGCAATATTTGAACGCTGCGCGCGGTGATTTGCTTGAACAGTGATCGTTTCGGCTTAATTTTCAGCAAACGATCCTGAGATGCAAAAAATAACGTTGACTCAAAACGTCATATCAGTAGAATGCAACGCATCGAACGGCGGCACAGTTAGCCGGACGATAATGAAATCAAGTGGTTAGCATGTTAACTTGATAACATGCGGGAATAGCTCAGTTGGTAGAGCACGACCTTGCCAAGGTCGGGGTCGCGAGTTCGAGTCTCGTTTCCCGCTCCAAATTAAAGCATCGGCAGTTTGCGGGTGCGTGTCGAAAGACAAAAGATTTAAGGCGCGTTAGCAAAGCGGTTATGTAGCGGATTGCAAATCCGTCTAGTCCGGTTCGACTCCGGAACGCGCCTCCACTTTCTTCCCTGGCCGGATGGTGGAATCGGTAGACACAAGGGATTTAAAATCCCTCGGCGTTCGCGCTGTGTGGGTTCAAGTCCCACTCCGGCTACCATGGGAAACAAAGAATAATCAAAGCAATAAGCAGTGTCGTGAAACCACCGAAAGGTGGTTTTTTTGTGCCTGGTCTTCCGTTAATCATTCTCTTTCATCCCTGATCTTCACTTAATACACAGCGTTCCTTTCGTAACGGAATTAAACAGATACGCATTATGCTATCGTGTAGCGGGCGCGATATGCGGTTTGAACACGTGCACGTTTGCGACCCCGATTCCTCATCTCATCACGTTATGTAAGGGACGCTATGTCTTTACCGCCATTGTATGCACTGCGTGCGTTTGAGGTTGCTGCGCGGCTGAACTCCTTTAGTAAAGCCGCTGAAACGCTGAATATTACGCCGGGCGCGGTCAGTAGACATGTCCGTACCCTTGAACAATGGTTCGACTGCGAGCTTTTCAAAAGGCAAGGTCCTCGCGTGGAGGTCACTGAAGCCGGGCGGGTGCTTGCCGGACAGCTGAACGAAAGCTTCACGAGCATTGAATGGGCCTGCCGGGCATTTCGCAGTGAAAACCATCTGCTGCGGTTAAAAGCACCCAGCACCCTGACCATGAGATGGCTTCTCGACGTGCTGCGATCTTTTCGCAACACCCATGCAAAACCACAGGTGGAGATTGCCAGCGTCTGGATGGACATTGACACCGTTGATTTCAATCTTGAGCCATACGACTGCGCCATCCTTCTCGGTAATGGCCGTTTTGGTGAGACAACGGAAAGCCAGCTGCTTTTTCATGAATGGCTTATTCCGGTTTGCACACCATCGCTTATCGAACCGGCCCGGCAGCAGCTTTCGCAATGCGATCTGATCCATCCTTCACCGGACAGACGGGACTGGAGGCGCTGGCTGCGAAGGACGGGCTTGTTCCCGGGGCTCGATATGAGCAGCGGCATGGTGTTTGACACCCTTGAACAGGGAAGTATCGCCGCGATGAACGGGCACGGCATCGCCATCGCCGACCTGCATCTCACGCTTGATGCCCTGAAAAGCGGCCTGCTGGGCCTGCCGTTCAGGGAAGCTATCGCGACGGGAGATGGCTACTACCTCGTCTGGCCAAAAAATTCGCTCAAAAGAGAGAGCATCCAGCACCTTCTGGCCTGGCTGCAAAGCCATACCCCGGTCGTTCCGGCTCTGGATATTCTTTATCTGGAATACGATGAAAGCCGGGTTTATTAATACCGTTATGAGTAAGAGATGTTTGCCATCTTTTTATAGCGTTCTGGCAAAGCGCTGTTCAGGCTGAGCACCTTATCCAGAATATAAAAAGCAGGGGTATTTTTTTGCTGCTCGGCCTCGATGATTGCGTCGCGTAATATCGTGGCCGCAGACGAAATCTTGTGAAAATATGCCTCGGATTCGGGCGTCTGAAATTCACCCGACGTGGCGTAACGCACGTGCGGCCAGCCGGAGAAGTCGAGCAGAGGAAGGGGCTTTCCTGCTTCAGGATGACAGGCTGAAATCAGCGCAGCCGCTTGCTTAGGGTCGCGATGGGCAACGGACAGCATGTACACGCGCTGCGAAAACGGTGACAGAGCCTCTGAGTGATGTTTCGTCGCCATAAGCATGGCCATAAAATCCTGTAAATCATTGGCTGAATCGGTGTCAGGTGGTAATACAGTTTTCATTAACTGATATAACGCATCAAGTGTCATGTTTGCCCCGGATCCTCTTATCATTATTATTCAGTTTGCCGCTGAACGTTTATCGGCCCACGCAAAGGCGGGTCGTGAGGATGATATTTGAATACGGTCGCATCAGAAAAACGATTAATAATGGAAATCACTGTGAGTTTTTCTCACTATAGCCTCCAGGCTTCATACGCCACCCAGATACGCCTTTCTCACCTCCGGATCCCTCAGCAGCGCCTCGCCGCTGCCGCTCAACCGAATCTGCCCGTTAACCATCACATAGCCGCGATCGGACAACTTCAGGGCATGGTGCGCGTTCTGCTCTACCAGAAAAATCGTCATTCCGTTACGGGCAAGCTCGCGCAGCGTCTGGAAGATCTGTTTAACCACGATGGGCGCAAGGCCGAGACTGGGTTCATCCAGCAGCAGAAGTTTGGGGCGGCTCATCAACGCCCGGGCGATAGCCAGCATCTGCTGTTCGCCGCCGGAGAGCGTCATCGCCCGCTGGTTGCGTCGCTCCCTGAGGCGGGGAAACAGGTCAAACATGCTTTGCAGATCTGCCGCCGCATGGTGATTGCCGATGGGGATTGTCCCCATCAGCAGGTTCTCCTCTACAGACATATCCGGGAAAATGCGCCGCCCCTCCGGTGCCTGCGCGATGCCGCCGGTGGCCACGTAGTGGGTGGATTTTTGGCTGATATCCTCCCCGCAGAAGAGGATCTGCCCATTGCGGATCCGGGGCTGGCCAAAAACAGACATCAATAATGTGGATTTCCCCGCGCCGTTAGCGCCAATCAGGGCCACGGTTTCCCCTTTATTCACCTCCAGCGAAACCTGCTTCAACGCCTGGATCGCCCCGTAGAACACGTCCACATCATGAAACTGAAGCATCGGTTCGCTCACAGATTTACCTCGCTTTCGTCGGTGCCCAGGTACGCGGCAATCACCTTTTCGTTGTGCTGGATCTCGGCGGGTTTACCTCTGGCAATAACGTCGCCGTGATCGAGCACAATAATGTCGTCCGAAATGTCCATCACCATCCCCATATCATGCTCAATCAGCAATACCGTGATGTCGTGGTGGTCGCGCAGGAACCGAATGATATCGCTCAGCTTGTGCGTCTCTACCGGGTTCAGGCCGGCAGCGGGTTCATCAAGACAAATCATCTCCGGGCCGGTACACATGGCGCGGGCGATTTCGAGGCGTCGCTGCTGGCCATAGGACATTTCACCGGCCAGACGGTTCGCGCAATCCACCAGATCCACCACCTCCAGCCAGTAAAACGCCCGGTCCAGCGCATCGTTCTCTGCCCGACGATACGCAGGGGTGTTGAGTACCCCCGCCAGCAGGTTACGGTTGACGCGCATATGCTGTGCCACCAGCAGGTTTTCCACCACCGACATCTCGCGGAACAGGCGGATGTTCTGAAACGTGCGCGCAAGACCCGCGCGGTTCACCAGATGCGTGCCGCCAAACATCTTATAGAACAGGCGTTGACCAAGCTGCGCCGGGTTGAGCCAGTCGCCGGGCTGGAATTTCTGCCCGAGCACCTGAATGACGTTGGTGGTTTTATGCCGCGCATTGAACAGGATGTTGCCGCCGGAGGCCCGGTAGAAGCCGGTCAGGCAGTTAAAGACGGTCGTTTTCCCCGCGCCGTTAGGGCCTATCAGGGCGGTAATTGACCCGCGCTGCACCTCAAGATTGACGTCATTCAGGGCCTTGATCCCGCCGAAATGCATCATCAGATGTTCTACGCGCAAAATCGTTGCGTTCATGGCGCCACTCCTTTCCGTACGGCAAATCCGCTGCGGTTGATGCGGATCAGACCGCGAGGACGCCAGATCATCATCACCACCATCAGCATGCCAAAGAGCAACACGCGGTATTCCGCAAAGCTGCGCAGCAGTTCAGGCGTGACGGTCAGCACAAAGGCGGCCAGCACAACGCCCACGGTAGAACCCATCCCGCCCAGAACCACGATCGCGAGGATCAGGGCCGATTCAAAAAAGGTGAAAGAGGTGGGGTTAACAAATCCCTGATAGGTGGCAAAAAACACCCCGGCAATACCTGCCGTTGATGCGCCCAGGGTGAAGGCAGAAAGTTTGACCAGAACGTGGTTAAGCCCCATGGAACGGCAGGCAATCTCATCCTCACGGAGCGCTTCCCACGCCCGGCCAATGGGCATTCGGGTCAGCCGGTGTTTAATGTACAGGACCAGCATGACCACCAGAAAAAGCACGGCATAGATGAAGATAAACTTCATGTTGGGGTTATAGGTCAGGCCGAAAAACTCGTGGAAGGGTACGCCGCCTTCTTTGGCGCGTCGGCCAAACTCCAGGCCAAAAAAGGTCGGAGCAGGGGCCGAAACGCCGTTTGGCCCGCCGGTGAAGGTGAGCCAGTTGTTCAGCACCAGGCGGATGATCTCGCCGAACCCGAGCGTGACGATGGCGAGATAATCCCCGTGCATGCGCAGCACCGGAAAGCCGAGCAGGGCACCCGCGCCAGCGGCCATCAGCGCCGCCAGCGGCAGCATGCTCCAGAACCCGAGGCCCAGATACTGATACCCGAGCGCCAGGCCATAGGCGCCAATGGCGTAAAAGGCGACGTAACCCAGATCCAGCAGACCCGCGAGCCCGACGACGATGTTCAGCCCAAGGCCGAGCAGAACGTAGATCAGCCCGAGAATAGCGACCGTCAGCACGTATTTGGTGGCAACAAACGGGAAGCAGATCGCCAGCGCGATAATCAGCGGAAGGATCCAGCGCAGGCGGCTTTTATATTCCGGTGGCCGGACATACACCCCCGCATTGTCGGATTCAAACCGCGCCTGTAAACGCTTTCCGGCCGACGTGCCCGTGAAGGCGCTCAGCAAAAAGCGTCCCAGCATCACGGTGCCAACAATCCACGCCAGACGCTGGCCGTCAAAGTTAAAGCTGTAACCATCCAGTATGACGCCCGCAATCGGGCCGAAAATAATCAGGGCGATCATTCCGGAAAAAATTGCGTCCAGAATGCAGCGCTTCAGGGAAAAGCCGTCAGAGGTCATCGCGTTGTTCCTTACACTTTAGCCACGACAGGGCGGCCTAACAGCCCCTGAGGACGGAAGATCAGAATTAAGACCAGCAAACCAAACGAGAACACGTCTTTATAATCTGAGTTCACCATCCCGGAAAATTGCGCTTCTGCGACGCCCAGAATCAGCCCGCCGAGCATCGCCCCGGGCAGAGAGCCGATGCCGCCCAGCACCGCCGCCGTAAAGGCCTTAATGCCGATAACGAACCCGACGTAGAAATCAAAGGTGCCGTAATTCATGGTGATCAGCACGCCCGCTAGCCCGGCCATGGCTGCGCCGATAACAAACACCAGCGAAATAATTCTGTCGGTATTGATGCCCAGAATAGAGGCCATTTTGCGATCCTGCTGCACCGCACGACACATCCGCCCCAGGCGGGTACGGTTGATGATCCAGGTCAGCACCAGCATGCCCGCGAACGAGGCGATGAGAATAAAGACTTTGGTATAGGTTATCTGGACAAACCCTTCGCCCAGGTGGAAACGCAGCACGCCATCCAGCAGGGTGGGCACGCCCTGCTGACGCGGACCCTGACTGAGCTGGGCGTAGTTTTGCAGTATCAGCGACATCCCGATAGCCGAAATGAGCGGCGCCAGACGCGTCGAATTGCGTAGCGGCTTATAGGCGATGCGCTCGATCGTCCAGCCGTAAACCCCGGTGACCACGATGGTGAAAACCAGCGTCCCCAGGATCAGCAGCGGAAAGGACTGAAGTCCAAAAAACGCCAGCAGGGCCAGGCCAATGGCCGAGAGATAGGCGGAAATCATATACACTTCGCCGTGGGCGAAGTTAATCATACCGATGATGCCGTACACCATGGTATAGCCGATGGCGATAAGGCCGTAGACCGAACCCAGCGTTAAGCCATTGATTAACTGCTGTAGGAAGAATGTACTCATTGTCGCGCACCTGAATAAAGGGTTACGCCGACAGGCAGACCTGCCGGCGCAGAGCAGATTCCGTCCCGTTATGGCACTTCTTTATATTTGCCTTTGTCGTCCCACTGGTAGACCACGTAGTCAGACACCTTAAGGTCACCTTTGCTGTCCCAGGCTTTTTGACCCATGACCGTGTCGACAGGGTTGGCCTTCAGCCACTCGCTGGCTTTCGCTGAATCCGTGCCTTTTGTGGCCTTGAAAGCCGCCGCGATAGCCTGCACGGAAGCGTAGGCGTAGAGGGTATAGCCTTCTGGTTCAAATTTACCGGCGCGGAATTTATCAATCACGGCTTTTCCGTCGGGGATCATGCGCGGATCTTTACCGAACGTCATGTAAATACCGTTGGTGTATTGCGCTCCGCCGGCAGCGGTGACCATCTCTTCATTGACGATACAGTCTCCCGAGAAGAACTTCGCCTGCACGCCCTGCTCACGCATCTGGCGAACCAGCGGGCCCGCTTCCGGATGGCAGCCTCCGAAGAACACCACGTCCGGTTTTTGTGCGCCAATTTTGGTCACCAGGGCGTTAAAGTCTTTTTCCCCGCGCGATAATCCTTCGTACATCACATCCTTAACGCCGCGTTTCGCCAGTGCCGCCTTAGTGGCGTCCGCCAGCCCCTGACCGTAAGTGTCCTTATCGTGGATAATGACCACCCGTTTGGCCTTCAGCTTATCAAGAATAAAATCGCTGGCGACCTGGCCCTGCTGGTCGTCACGACCGCACATGCGGAACACATCGCTCATGCCGCGCTCGGTAATCAGCGGGTTCGTTGAGCCGGGAGTGATGGAGAGGATCCCGGCATCGCTATACACCTCGGAGGCGGGCATGGTCGACGAGGAGCAGAAGTGGCCGACGACCGCTTTCACCTTATCCTGATCGACTAAGCGGTTGGCGACGGCAACGGCCTGTTTGGGTTCGCAGGCGTCATCGCCCTGAACCAGTTTGATTTTCTCACCGTTGATCCCGCCTGCGGCGTTAATGTCTTCCGCCGCCTGCGTAGCGCCATGCCAGTACTGATCGCCGTAGGTTGCGTTCGGGCCGGTGAACGGCCCGGCCACGCCGATGACGATATCGGCCTGCGCGGAAAAGGCCGTTACCAGACAGCCGGCCAGCACCAGGGAGAGGGGAGTTTTGGTAAATTTCAGCGACATTATTATGTTCCTTAGCAAAGAGGTTTTTGCACCAGGTATAAACCCGAACGCCTGATGGCATTGTTAATCCAAAAACAAGAGCGAGAACAAAATGCACATTAGAAGCAATCTTCTGCTTAATACGGCGAGGATCCCACGCACCGTGAAGCGCGCAGAACATTAAGCAAAAAGGTTGCCAGAATGGTTAATCCCTTGACCGGGGCACAACATGATGAGTATAGAGTGCCGTTTTACGCCCCTTTGCGGGATAAGATGAATTTTCAGCGGAGATCACATCTCCTTAACATCAAAGCCCATAAGTTGTGCAACGGTCACGATTTGCACGTTTTTGCAGCAACAAAGACCTCAACTTCAGATAGGCACGGGCGGCGATATATGTCAGGATCGTTTTTTTTATCAGGAGTATCCGCAATGGCTGAAGGCCCATTAAATGAAAGCGAGATGGCGTGGCTGGAAGAGACGTTAATGTCTTACGGTCACGACGATGCATCCGTGATTGACGTGTCCGAACTGGACGGCATGCTTACCGCAGTACTTTCCGGTCCCGTTGTGGTGGAGCCCGACACCTGGCTGGTGGCGGTCTGGGGTGGTGAGAAGTATATTCCGCGCTGGAAAAACGATCGTGAGATGAACCGGTTTATCGATCTTTGCTTTAAGCACATGAACGATATTGCCGAGCGTCTGAGCGAATACCCGGATCAGTTTGAACCGCTGTTTGGCTATAACGATGTTGACGGTCAGAGCTACACCGTGGTGGAAGAGTGGTGCTATGGCTACATGCGCGGCGTGGCGCTGACGGACTGGTCATCCCTGCCGGAAGCGCTGGAAGCGGATCTGGCGGTGATTGCCCTGCACGGCACAGAAGAGAACAGCGAGAAGCTGGATGCACTGACCGAAGAGGAGTATATGGCCAGCATCGAGAGCATTCAGCCTGCGGCGCTGCGTTTGTATAACTACTGGGTCGCTAACCCGCAGCAGCCGGAAGCGAAAAAGCCAATAATCAACGGGGCGAAAGTGGGGCGTAACGACCCGTGCCCGTGCGGCAGCGGGAAGAAGTTTAAAAGCTGCTGCCTGCACTGAAAAAAGGGGCTATTCATAGCCCCTTTTTTTACCCCACTTCCGGCAGCATTCCCGCTGCAATCAGCACCTGCACCAGAATAATCACCACCCCACAACCAAACACCGCGCACAGCATTGGCGTACCGCCCGCCACTCGATACCCCTGCTGCGGATGCTGCTGGCGGCTTTTCCACGCCAGCAGGGAAGGCAACAGCAGGGCCAGAACCGATAACGCCACGCCGGCATACCCCAGCGCCATTACAAACCCGCGCGGGTAAAAGAGCGCGAAGGCCAGCGGCGGCAGGAAGGTCATCGCCCCCGTCTGTAAGCGTCCGGCAACGGTATTGCGACGCTGGAGCAGATCCGCCATATAGTCAAACAGGCCAAGCGCCACGCCGAGGAACGAGGTTGCCAGCGCCAGGTCTGCAAACAGATGTACCGCCAGCTCTACGTGTGAAGAGGCCACCACGTTACGCAGGGCAACCAGGAAACCATTCAGACCAGAATGCTCGGCCATCAGGCCAATAAAAGTGGTGGAATCGATGCTGCCCAGCGTCACCAGCTGCCAGAACAGATAGGCAATCAGCGGAATGGCGCTGCCGATGACAAAGACGCGGCGCAGCTTGCGTGTGTCGCCGTTCATATAGCTCACGATGCTCGGCACGCTGCCGTGAAAACCGAACGAGGTAAAAATCACCGGGATGGCCGAAAGCGCCAGGCCTTTTTCCATCGGCATCGTCAGCAGGTTGATCTTATGAACGTGCGGGGCCAGCAGCACCAGCATCACAACAAGGAAGAGAATTTTGGCGCTGAATAAAAAGCGGTTAAACAGATCGACCAGCGACGTGCCCGCACAAACCACGCCGCCACCGATTAGCGCAAAGACAATGGCGCCTGTTTCCGGTGAAACCGACGCCCCGAAGCCGTCATTGATACTTGACGCTATCAGTTCCCCGGCGCCGCTGATGTAAGCGGCAGTCAGCGCGTACATCAGGAACATCATGCTAAAACCGGTGATCCACTGCCCGTAGCGTCCAAGATAGCGTGCCGCCAGGGAGCCTAAGCCGGTATCGGCAGGGACGTGCTGATAAACCTCCAGCAACAGGAGCGCGGTGTAACACATCAGGGCCCACAACCCGCCCAGTAACAGTACCGTCACGCCAAATCCGACGCCGGCAGCCGCCAGCGGCATAGCCAACATTCCTGCGCCAATTGTCGTTCCGGCGACGATAAAAATACTTCCCAGAGTTCTGTTCTTCACGCTTTCCTCTACAACCCTTCGATACCGCGACTCATTCTGCGGCGCAGAGTAAGGGAAAAGCCCCATCTCGTCAAATCACCGTTACATAGGGTGTAATGATTAATTTACAAAAAGAAAAGGGGAACCTGCGCCAGCGCAAAGCGTGTCGTGGAGGGAGCGGTTAGTCTGCTTTTTATTTGCGAGAGGTAACCTTGTCAATTCACGGTCACGACGTGCTTAATATGATGATTGAGTCAGGTGAGCGCTATACTGAGCAGAGTCTGGTTGAGGCAATTCATGCCCGCTTTGGCGAAGCGGCGCGATTCCATACCTGTTCGGCTTCGGAGATGTCCGCCGCAGAGCTGGTGGCGTTTCTGGCGGCGCGCGGAAAATTCATTCCGGCAGAAGACGGCTTTTTTACGCACGAAAGTAAAATTTGCCGTCATTAAAATAAAACGGTGCTGAAAAGTCAGCACCGTTTTAATATTAATTCTGAGTATCGAGAGTCGACAGCTCTTTATCGATGAAGTACAGGCCTTCCCCGGATTTCCCCGCCAGCGATAATTTATCCAGCACGGATTTAAACAGCTTCTCTTCTTCGTGCTGTTCAGCCACATACCACTGAAGGAAATTAAAGGTTGGATAATCCTGGCTGGTCATAGCGGCATGAGCCAGTTCATTTATTTTCTGGGTGATCAGTTGTTCATGCTCGTACGTGGCGCGGAACAATTCATCCAGAGAGCCGTACTCGGCGAAAGGCGACGCCACGTTATCGATGCGCGGCAGGCTGCCGGTATCCGTCAGATAATCAAACAGACGCTGCATGTGCGTCATCTCTTCCTGAGCATGACGACGCAGGAAGGCGGCGGCCCCTTCAAAGCTGTGATAGCTGCACCAGGCGCTCATCTGCTGATAAAGCAGGGAAGAAAAAAGCTCAAGATTCATTTGCGCATTGAGCTTGTCGATCATTTCAGTTTTTAGCATGGTGCAGCTCCGGTTTATTATTTCTGGTTCACGATGAGCGACACTATAATTTGTTATTTAATTATTTGCAAAAAGTAAAATAAATATCTCTTTATTAAAAATACGAATGGGAATAAAACGCATTGCCGCTATTTATTTTTATTAATGCGAATTGTTTTTGTTCTTATTAAATAAACTGCCAGCGTGACTGGCAGTACCGGTTAATACCACGGATTCTGGCTGCCGGCGGTTACGGCATAACCCTGACATTTATACTGAATGGTCACGCTTTCATTCAGACAAAGCGAGCCGCTGATGAGCGTACAGGTTTTAATGGGCTGTCCGTAGGCTGACGCGGTGGCATAGCCCATGTTTTGACAGGCTTTTGTTGCCGTACCGTTATTGACATAGTCGTCAGACCAGGCGTTTTGCAGCATGGCCTGGCCATAGTCGAGGCGCACAATCCCGTTAGGGGCATCGGTGCTGCTTACTTCTGCCTCACGGTTGATGCTGCACCCGGCGAGCAGCAGGATCGTTCCGGCGATGATTACACTTTTCATGGTTCACTCTGCGTGACGGGAAATATGCCATTGTAACCAATGCGATGGGGCGCAATGGCTGGAATAGCCGGAGGATCTGACCCTTCACCGTGCAACGAGCCGGCCCCGCCTGCGAAATTGTGAGCGCATCTTTGTTTTTTAAAACAAGTTTTCACTTAATTTGAAAGTGCGTTTGTTTGATAGTAAGGTTAAGTGGAAAAGGTATCCACAGCGGGATCGCCCGCCATGCATTCAGGAGAGACGAGATGAAAATTGCACTGATGATGGAAAACAGCCAGGCCGCTAAAAATCCCATCATCCTTAATGAGCTGAAAGCCGTTGCTGATGAAAAAGGTTTCCCGGTCTATAACGTCGGTATGAGTGATGAGAACGATCATCATCTCACCTATATTCACCTGGGCATCATGGCGAGCATTCTGCTGAACGCGAAAGCCGTCGATTTTGTTGTTACCGGCTGCGGTACCGGGCAGGGCGCATTGATGTCCCTGAACATTCACCCGGGCGTCATTTGCGGCTACTGCATCGATCCTGCGGATGCTTTCCTGTTTGCACAAATCAACAACGGTAACGCGCTTTCTCTGCCATTTGCGAAGGGCTTTGGCTGGGGGGCAGAACTGAACGTCCGCTTTATCTTTGAAAAAGCCTTTACCGGACGCAATGGCGAAGGCTACCCGCCAGAGCGTAAAGATCCGCAGGTGCGGAACGCGGGGATCCTCAATCAGGTGAAAGCCGCCGTGGTGAAAGAAAACTATCTGGATACCCTGCGTGCAATCGATCCTGAGCTGGTTAAAACCGCCGTCTCGGGCCAGCGCTTCCAGCAGTGCTTCTTCGAAAACTGCCAGGACAAAGAGATCGAAGCCTTTGTGCGCGGTATTGTTGGCTAATTCCGTTGTGCCGGGCGGCGCATTGCCTGCCCGGCAAGAAGCCTTACTTTTTCGATGAGACCGCGCTGCCTGCATCTTTGGTCAGGCGCAGCGTGTCAAACATTCCCACCAGGCAGATTAGCGCGATCGCCACAAATGCCAGCCGGAAGCTCATTCCCGGCATGGCGGTAAGCCCCATCGCCTCGCTGACTGTTTCCCCGATACGAATACCAATTGCCCCGAGTGAGATCCCAAGCCCCACGGCAAGCTGCGTTGCGGTTGAAAATAACGTATTGGCGTAGCTCATCTGCGCCGGGGGCACATCCGCAAAGGCCAGCGTACTGACCGCCGTAAACTGAATTGAGCGGAAAACGCCGCCCAGATAGAGGATCAGCATCACGAGCCACACCGGGGTCTGCGGAGTGAGAAACGCGCAGGCCAGCAATGCCATCACATTCAGCGCACCGTTAATCAGCAAAAGCCGCTTAAACCCCAGGCCGCGGATCAGGGGCGTCGTCGCGGGTTTAATGGTGAGATTGCCAACGAAAACGGCCAGCACCAGCAGGCCCGAATGGAACGCATCCATGCCAAAGCCGACCTGAAACATCAGCGGTAGCAGGAACGGGACCGCGCTGATGGAGGCGCGAAACAGCGATCCGCCGTACAGGGTGACGCGAAACGTTGGCACCTGCATCGCATCGAGACCGATCATCGGCCAGGCTGCCCGTTTAAAATGACGCAGCGCCAGGCCCAACGCGACGAAACCGACGATGAATAGCGTGGCCGTTAATCCTGCCCGAAGAGGCTGTCTTCCCATCAACTCCATCGCGTACACCAGGCTTACCATGGCAAGGGTGGTGACAACAAAACCCGGCAAATCAAACGGCCGTCGCGTATCTTCATGCAGGTCAGGAATGATGCGCAGCGCCAGCAAAATGGCGATGAACCCCAGCGGCACGTTAATAAAGAAGATCCAGCGCCAGTCGGCATAGCTTGTGATGAACCCGCCCAGCGGCGGGCCGATGATTGGCGCAACCAGCGCAGGCCAGGTCAGGGTGGCAATTGCCGTGATGAGCTGGTGTTTTGGCGTTGTGCGTAACACGGCCAGGCGGCCAACGGGCACCATCAGCGCGCCGCCTATGCCCTGGAGCACGCGCATCGCCACGAACTGCTCAAGCGTGGTGGACAGGCCGCAAAATACCGAGGCCAGCGTGAAGATTGCCAGCGCGAGGGCGAACACTTTGCGTGCGCCGAAGCGGCCGGCAATCCAGCCGCTGGCGGGGATCAGCACGGCCAGGGTAATCAGATAGGCGCTGATACCAATATTCAGATCCACGGCCTGTACGCCAAAGCTCTTTGCCATATCCGGCAGCGCGGTGGCAATCACCGTCCCGTCCAGAAACTCCATAAAGAAAGCACCGGCCACCAGCAGCGCCGCAGGCGAGAGTCCACGGCCCTCTTTGCCGGTTAGGTTTTCACTCATTCTCTTCCTGCCCGTTCAAAAAATTTTATAAAAATTTACTGGAATTTATAAGTCTGTAAGATGCGGATTTATCATGGCTTTTTTTAACAAACCAGCAGCACTGTGGGGTTAGTAACCGTGATGTAGGTCACAAAACGGTTGATTTTTGTGATGATGGTCATATTATAAGCGTATTGACAATAACACCTGCATAACACGTTACTGGAGCAACATAATGAAACTGCGCAAAATCCTGAAAAGCATGTGGGCGAACTACTGCACGACGTTCAAAGACGTCCCACCGGGTGCGATGTTCTGATAAAAAAACCTGCTTCGGCAGGTTTTTTTATGTCTGCGAACGACGAGAGGAAGATAGAAGGGCGTCTGTTTTGCTACTATGGCGGCCTTTCAATAAGGAGAAACCCATGTCACAAAACCTGAGCGCCGATCAGGAACTGGTATCTGACGTCGTCGCCTGCCAGCTGGTTATCAAACAAATCCTTGATGTGATTGACGTTATCGCGCCGGTAGAAGTGCGCGAAAAGATGTCGACCCAACTGAAAAACATCGATTTCACCAACCATCCTGCCGCGGCGGATCCGGTTACGCTCCGCGCGATCCAGAAAGCGATCGCGCTGATTGAACTCCGCTTCACGCCGCAGGGTGAGTCACACTAAAATAAACCGATGTTTTAAAATTAGAAACTGTTTTCTGATTTTGCGTTGAAGGGCGACAGAGCCTGTCGCCCTCAGAAGGGTCAGAAGAACGTCTGCACCAGCAGATAGCTCACCACGCAGGCGCAGCTGACGCCAATCAGCCCCGGCAGAATAAAGCTGTGGTTAATGATGAATTTGCCGATGCGGGTGGTGCCGGAGCGATCGAATCCGATACAGGCCAGATCGCTCGGATAAGTGGGCAGCACAAAGTAGCCGTATGACGCCGGGAAGAAAGCAACCAGCATTTTCGGATCGATGCCCAGCATCAACCCCATCGGGGCGACGGCGGTCAAGGCTGCGGCCTGGCTGTTGACCAGTTTTGAGACCAGAAACAGCACGATGGCATACGTCCAGGGATGGCTCTTCACGACACCCTCCAGCGCCATTTTCAGCTCGTCGAGATGCGCCTGAAAAAAGGTATCGCTCATCCACGCCACGCCAAACACCGAGAAGATGGCGACCATCCCCGCCTTAAACACCGCCCCGTTTGAAATTGCCGATGCATTGACCTTGCAGGTCATCAGCATGACGGCCCCGGCGATCAACATCATCATTTGAATGACAAGATTCATCGACAGAGCCGTCATTTTACCTTTTATCTCAAAGGCCGGGCGTAGCGCTGGCACTGCCCCCAGCAGCACCACAACGGCAATACCGGCGAAGAAAATCCACGTTGACCAGTAGGCCTGTTTCGGGAAACGCTGATCCATCAGCGTCTCCGTTCCCCCGTAGATAAACTCCCGCTGTTTCGGATCTCTCAGCTTTTCCTGAAACTCAGGATCGTCTGCCAGGTTCTTCCCGCGGCGTAAACTCCACAGCGCGGCGATGGCAACGCCACACAGCGAGGCCGGTACGGAGACGGCCAGGATTTCGAGGATCCCCCACGCGTGGCCGATGCCGTGTTGCGCACCCAGAATGGACACCAGCGACACGACGGCCACGGAAACGGGGGAGGCGGTGATCGCCATCTGAGATGCTACCGAGGCCACTGCCATTGGTCGTTCCGGACGTATGCCTTTTTTCAGGGCAATATCCGCGATAATGGGAAACATGGTGTAAACGACGTGGCCGGTCCCGCAGAGAAAGGTCAACGTCCAGGTGGTAAATGGCGCGAGAAGGGTGATGTGCTGGGGATGTTTACGCAGCAGACGCTCCGCGAACTGCATCATCACGTTCAGGCCACCCGCAGTCTGTAGCGTGGCCGCGCAGCCGATGACCGCAAGGATCGTGAGCATCACGTCAACCGGGGGTTTACCGGGTTGCAGACCAAAGACAAAACTCAAAATAAACAGGCCGATGCCGCTTATCAGCCCCAGGCCCATACCGCCGAAGCGTGTGCCTATCAGCAGGCAGAGGATAATGACAATAAACTCAATGGTGATCATGATGCTCCCTCGTCAATGAATGTAATTAAACAAATCATTACACGATGTGTGGTTATTCATTGGGAGCGAGATCTGATTTGTTAAATGTCAGTAAAAGCAGGGAGTTGGTACCCGCTCCCTGACGGGAGCGGGTGAAAGGGATTAGTGGTGCTGAACGGTGGCAATGTCGAGAAGATGGCGGTCCGTCTGCTCCAGACAAATACCCGCGCGCTTCGCGTTGCGGATTTCATCTGCGAGCGTTTTCAGCAGCATGCCATCCTGCTGCTGCTCTCTGTCCATATCACGTAAAAACCTGAAGGTCGTGATGTCCTGTTGTGCTTTGGCTTCATCAGCCAGCTTGCTCAGTGTCGCACAGCGCTGCTCATACTCTTCGAGCGTTTTCTGGAACAGTTCTTCCAGAGAAGAGTAATTATCTTCAATCGTTTCAAGCTCTTTTACGGTGGGGTTTGCCCCGACGGCTTTTAAAAAGTTAAAGACACGCATCATGTGCGTGACGTTACTTTGCGCCTGAGTACGAAAGAAGGTGGCAGTGCCGTTGAGGCTTTTTCTGGAACACCACGCGCTCAAATGCAGATGCAGATTTGAAGCGTAAAACTCCAGGTTCATCTGGGCATTCAGTTTTTGCATCATCGTTTGGGTAGTCATACTCATATCCTTATTGACTGTGGGACTTGATGTCCGCTACTTAACCTGACCCGGCAGGTATTGACGATTGAATGGCAGAAAAAGATTTCTGCAAGGTAAAGAAACTCGAAAATTCACTTCCTGTGTTCGATTTAAATAAGCATACGCTTCTCTTTGAATTAAGAAAACTCTTAATTGGGCTGTGTTTACCATACATTACAAATTTAAATATAGCGCAGAATAGAAAACAGGCGATAAGTCGGATTGTTTTATAATTATATGATTTTATTGATTTAAAAAAGAATAAAGCTCATTTTTATCGTTTCAGGAAACCTTCTTTGGCGGGAAATTCTGCGAAAGTGTTAAATGAGAAATAATATCTGCAAATATATCCTGCTGTAGGAAATTTGAGCTAAATCAATTTTACCGCAATATACGGTTCTGTGATCGCGTCGCAAGATTGTCATCTGACATGGTGTAAAAATGAAACAATGTTTTATATCGTTTCATCCGTTGAGGTTTATGATGACTAAAGTTGCGGTGCTGTTGGCACCAGGTTTTGAAGAAGCAGAAGCGATTATCACTATTGATATTCTGCGCCGCTTGCAGATTGAGGTGGAAACGCTGGCCTGCACGGAGTCCCGTGCGGTAGTGAGTTACCACAACATTCCCATGGTGGCCGACAGTACGCTAACGGAGCGCAGTGAGACGCTTTATGACGCGGTGGTGTTACCCGGCGGGCCGCAGGGAAGCGCCAGCCTCGCGGCTAACCGCGAGGTGATACGCTTTATTTCCGCGCACGACGAGCGCGGCAAGCTTATCTGCCCCATCTGCTCTGCGGCAGCGCGGATTCTGGGCGGCAACGGGTTGCTCAAGGGGCGCCGCTACGTCTGTTCCGGCGATCTTTGGGAAACCGTTAATGACGGGGTTTATGTGGATGCGCCGGTCGTAGAAGATAACAACCTTATCAGCGGTAAGGGCCTGGGACACGCTTTTGACTTTGCGCTGACGCTCTCTGCTCGTCTGTTGGGCGACGATGCCCCCGTTCGCGATCATGCGGAACACATCTATTATCCCTGGTAATTTCTCTGCCGGGCGCTCAGGCGTCCGGATGACAGGGACGTCTTAGCTGACCTTATGGATAATTCTGCTTAATGCCTTCCCATTTGTAGGATAATTACGGCCTTTTTTATGTCATTTTTCGCTGAATTTATGTACGCAATTACTGTAATTCTGCGGTGTGATGGCGCTCTCTTATGGATGATTAATTTCCCGCTAAAACTATCTCCAGCAATAACGCTTATGACGAGGTAAGCGCTAATGCCTTGTTTTAAGTCCGATTAAATAAGCTGTTCGCCATTATTCCCTACAGATAAGAATACTTAAGCTGGAGTTTACCATGCACAAATTTACTAAAGCCCTGGCGGCCATCGGCCTGGCTGCCGTTATGTCACAATCCGCTATCGCTGAAAATTTAAAGCTCGGTTTTCTGGTCAAACAGCCTGAAGAACCGTGGTTCCAGACCGAATGGAAATTTGCTGATAAAGCCGGGAAAGATTTGGGATTTGAGGTGATTAAAATCGCCGTGCCTGACGGCGAGAAAACGCTGAACGCCATCGATAGCCTGGCGGCCAGCGGCGCGAAAGGGTTCGTTATCTGTACCCCGGACCCAAAACTGGGTTCGGCTATTGCCGCGAAAGCGCGCGGTTACGATATGAAAGTCATTGCCGTGGACGACCAGTTCGTGAATGCCAAAGGCAAACCGATGGATACCGTTCCGCTGGTGATGATGGCGGCCACCAAAATCGGTGAGCGTCAGGGTCAGGAGCTCTATAAAGAGATGCAAAAACGCGGCTGGGATGTGAAAGAGACCGCCGTAATGGCCATTACCGCTGACGAGCTGGATACCGCCCGTCGTCGTACCACGGGCTCCATGGACGCGCTGAAGGCGGCCGGCTTCCCGGAAAAACAGATCTACAAAGTGCCGACCAAATCCAATGATATCCCGGGCGCCTTTGATGCGGCGAACTCCATGCTCGTCCAGCATCCGGAGGTGAAACACTGGCTGGTGGTGGGCATGAACGACAACACCGTGCTGGGCGGCGTGCGTGCAACGGAAGGTCAGGGCTTTAAGGCACCGGACGTGATTGGGATCGGCATTAACGGCGTTGACGCCGTGAGCGAACTGTCTAAAGCGCAGGCAACCGGCTTCTACGGCTCCCTGCTGCCAAGCCCGGATGTCCACGGCTATAAATCCAGTGAAATGCTCTACAACTGGGTGACCAAAAGGGTTGAGCCGCCGAAATTCACCGAAGTAACCGACGTGGTGCTGATCACCCGCGATAACTTCAAAGAGGAGCTGGCGAAAAAAGGACTGGGCGGTAAGTAATACGCTGTGATTGCGCCCCTCACTCGCCGTGAGGGGCCAGACGTACACACTACAGGAATCACGGAGTCGTTATGCAACAGTCTGATCCGTATCTCTCTTTCCGCGGCATCGGGAAAACGTTCCCCGGCGTAAACGCGCTGACCGATATCAGCTTCGACTGCTATGCCGGCCAGGTTCACGCCCTGATGGGGGAGAACGGTGCGGGAAAATCTACGCTGCTAAAAATCCTCAGCGGCAACTACACGCCCACTACCGGTACGCTGGCCATTCGCGGCGAAGAGGTGGCCTTTGCCGACACCACGGCCGCGCTAAACGCGGGTGTCGCCATCATCTATCAGGAGCTGCATCTTATTCCTGAGATGACCGTGGCGGAGAACATCTATCTGGGCCAGCTTCCGCATAAAAGCGGCGTGGTCAACCGCTCGCTGCTCAACTATGAAGCGGGCTTACAGCTTAAGCACCTTGGGCTGGATGTCGATCCGCAAACACCCCTTAAGTATCTCTCCATCGGCCAGTGGCAGATGGTGGAAATTGCCAAAGCGCTGGCGCGTAACGCCAAAATCATCGCTTTCGATGAGCCAACCAGCTCGCTCTCTGCGCGCGAAATAGAAAATCTCTTTCGCGTGATCCGCGAACTGCGCAAAGAGGGCCGCATTATTCTGTACGTTTCTCACCGTATGGAAGAGATTTTTGCCTTAAGCGATGCCATCACGGTGTTTAAGGATGGCCGCTACGTGCGCACCTTTACCGATATGGAGCAGGTCAATCATGACCAGCTGGTGCAGGCGATGGTCGGACGCGATCTGGGTGATATCTACCACTGGAAACCGCGCGAATACGGCCCGGAGCGTCTGCGTCTGGATAACGTTAAAGCCCCCGGCGTTCGCACGCCCATCTCACTCTCGGTGCGCAGCGGTGAAATCGTCGGGCTGTTTGGCCTGGTGGGGGCAGGGCGCAGCGAGCTGATGAAAGGGCTGTTTGGCGGTACGCGCATCACTCAGGGCCAGGTCTTCGTCGACGGGAAAAAGGTGGATATTCAGAAGCCTGCCCAGGCGATTAATGCGGGCATCATGCTCTGCCCGGAGGATCGAAAGGCCGAAGGCATCATTCCGGTACATTCGGTGCGCGACAACATCAACATCTCTGCCCGGCGCAAGTTCATCCGTGCGGGGTGCCTGATTAACGATGGCTGGGAGGCGAGCAACGCGGATCACCATATCCGTTCGCTGAACATCAAAACCCCCGGTGCTGAACAGCTGATCATGAACCTGTCCGGCGGCAATCAGCAGAAAGCGATTCTGGGCCGCTGGCTGTCGGAAGACATGAAGGTCATTTTGCTCGACGAGCCGACGCGCGGCATCGACGTCGGGGCGAAACACGAAATTTATAACGTCATCTATGAGCTGGCAAAACGCGGCGTGGCGGTGCTGTTCGCCTCCAGCGATCTGCCCGAAGTGCTCGGCGTTGCCGACCGTATCGTTGTGATGCGCGAAGGCGAAATTGCCGGTGAATTGTTGCATGAACAGGCGAATGAACAACAGGCGTTGAGTCTCGCCATGCCTAAAGTTAGCCAGGCTGTCGCCTGAGTAAGGAGTCAATGATGTCCTCTGTTACTACATCCGGAGCGCCGAAGTCGGCCTTCAGCGTTGGCCGCATCTGGGACCAGTACGGCATGCTGGTGGTTTTTGCCGCCCTGTTCGTTGCGTGCGCGATTTTTGTGCCAAACTTCGCGACCTTCATCAACATGAAGGGGCTGGGGCTGGCGATCTCCATGTCCGGCATGGTGGCCTGCGGAATGCTGTTCTGTCTGGCCTCCGGCGATTTTGACCTGTCGGTCGCCTCGGTGATTGCCTGTGCCGGCGTCACCACCGCCGTGGTCATCAACATGACCGAAAGCCTGTGGATCGGCGTATTTGCCGGGCTGATGCTCGGCGTGCTGAGCGGCCTGGTGAACGGCTTCGTGATTGCGCGCCTGAAGATTAACGCCCTGATCACGACGCTGGCGACCATGCAAATCGTGCGCGGTCTGGCCTATATCATCTCTGACGGTAAGGCGGTAGGGATTGAAGACGAGCGCTTCTTCACGCTGGGCTATGCCAACTGGCTGGGCCTGCCCGCGCCTATCTGGCTGACGGTCGCCTGTCTGATCCTGTTCGGTTTCCTGCTTAACCGTACGACCTTTGGCCGTAATACCCTGGCAATTGGCGGTAATGAGGAAGCGGCGCGCCTGGCGGGGGTGCCGGTTGTGCGTACCAAGATCATTATCTTCGTGCTTTCCGGGCTGGTATCGGCGGCGGCGGGGATTATTCTGGCGTCGCGCATGACCAGCGGCCAGCCAATGACCTCTATCGGCTATGAGCTGATTGTCATTTCAGCCTGCGTTTTGGGGGGCGTTTCCCTCAAGGGCGGCATCGGAAAAATCTCATATGTGGTGGCGGGGATCCTGATTCTGGGGACCGTGGAGAACGCCATGAACCTGCTTAATATTTCTCCGTTCTCTCAGTACGTCGTGCGCGGCCTGATCCTGCTGGCAGCGGTGATATTCGACCGTTACAAGCAAAAAGCGAAGCGTACCGTCTGATTTATTTTTAGCCACCAATATGCTCAACTATTAACCATAGTTGACCCCCTGACCGGCCCGCCAGTTTTGCTGACGGGCCGGTTGCTAAATGGCGAGCAGCGTCACACTGTCTATACTTACATGGCTGTTTTGCTAACCGTAAGGAGGATTAGGGTGGCTGACTTGTTAACCGCACCGCCTGTACTGCCCGGAAAATTTGCTTTCTTTTTTGACCTCGACGGGACGCTCGCCGGGATTGAACCGCATCCTGATGACGTCGTTGTACCGGATACGGTGTTAGAGAATTTGCAGCAGCTCTCACGACAGAACGAGGGGGCACTGGCATTGATTTCAGGGCGCTCAATGGCCGAGCTGGACGTGCTCGCCAGTCCTTATCACTTTCCGCTGGCCGGTGTACACGGAGCGGAGCGCCGCGACATCCATGATCAACTGCACATAGTTTCACTCCCCGATACGCTGATTCAGGCGCTGCATGCGCAACTCTCTTCGGCACTGGAACTGCTTCCTGGTACGGAACTGGAAGCCAAAGGCATGGCCTTTGCGCTGCACTACCGTCAGGCACCCCACCATGAGTCGGCGATCTTTGCGCTGGCAAGAAGCGTGGCGGAAGCCCATCCGGAGCTGGCCTTACAGCCGGGTAAATGTGTGGTTGAGATTAAACCGGCAGGCATTAATAAAGGCGCTGCCATTGCAGCGTTTATGGCGGAAGCACCGTTCAAAGGGCGTACGCCTGTATTTTTTGGGGATGACCTGACCGATGAGGCCGGGTTCAGCGTGGTAAACCAGGCCGAGGGCATGTCTGTCAAGGTCGGGCCTGGTGAAACCGTTGCCGGATGGCGTCTGGAAAATGTCGCCAGCGTCTGGCAGTGGATATCTGACGTCGCTAACCAGCAACAACAACAAATAGCGCAAAACAACGGGAGAAATCATTATGGGTCGCTTAGTCGTCGTCTCTAATCGCATCGCACCGCCGGATGATAAAAAAGCCAGTGCTGGTGGACTGGCGGTCGGGGTATTAGGTGCCCTCAAAGCTGCGGGTGGTCTCTGGTTTGGCTGGAGCGGTGAAATCAGTAATGATGAAAAACCGCTAAACAAGGTGTCGCGGGGCAATATCACGTGGGCCTCTTTCGCCCTCAGCGAAAAGGACTACGATGAATATTATTCCGAGTTCTCGAACGCCGTGCTGTGGCCTGCGTTCCACTATCGTCTGGACCTGGTGAAGTTCCAGCGTGAATCGTATGAAGGCTATATGCGCGTCAACGCGCTGCTGGCAGATAAACTGCTGCCGCTGATCGAAGAAGACGATATTTTATGGATCCACGATTATCACCTGCTGCCCTTCGCCAGGGAGCTGCGTAAACGTGGCGTGAAGAACCGCATCGGCTTCTTCCTGCATATTCCCTTCCCGACTCCGGAGATTTTTACGGCGCTGCCGCAACATGAAGAGATCCTGGAGGCGCTGTCCGATTACGACCTGCTCGGGTTCCAGACGGAAAACGACAGGCTGGCCTTCCTCGACAGCGTGTCGGGTAAAACGCGGCTTGTCACTCACGGCGGAAAATCTCACACCGCGTGGGGGCGAAATTTCCATACCGAAGTCTACCCGATTGGTATTGAGCCTGACGAAATCGCCGAGCAGGCCTCCGGCCCGCTGCCGCCGAAGCTTGCGCAGCTTAAGAATGAACTTAAGCACGTTAAGAACATCTTCTCGGTCGAGCGCCTGGATTACTCCAAAGGGTTGCCGGAACGATTCCTTGCTTACGAAACCCTGCTGGATAAATTCCCGCAGCATCACGGCAAGATCCGCTATACACAGATAGCGCCAACCTCGCGCGGTGAGGTTCAGGCCTATCAGGATATTCGTCACCAGCTGGAGACCGAGGCAGGGCGCATCAACGGACGTTACGGCCAGCTCGGCTGGACACCGCTTTTCTATCTGAATCAGCACTTTGAGCGCAAAATCCTGATGAAGGTGTTCCGCTATGCTGACGTCGGCCTGGTCACGCCGCTGCGCGACGGGATGAATCTGGTGGCAAAAGAGTATGTTGCAGCACAAGATCCTGCTGACCCTGGGGTGCTGGTGCTGTCACAATTTGCCGGTGCGGCAAACGAGTTAACCTCAGCGTTGATTGTGAACCCTTACGATCGCGATGACGTGGCCAATGCCCTGAACCGCGCGTTAACCATGCCGCTTGCGGAGCGTATTTCGCGTCATTCGGAAATGATGGAGACCATCGTTAAGAATGATATCGACCGCTGGCAGGCGCGTTTTATTGACGATTTGCGCGCGATCCAGCCGCAGAGTCAGGAAGGTGACCTGCAAAAAAAGATCGCGACATTCCCTAAACTCGCCTGATTTTCTCCGGGGGCATTAATTGCCCCCGAGAGGCACCAGCAGTACATCAACACGGCTTGATGAAACAATGGATTTTGCCGAGCAAGCCGCACGAGAAAAAAAGCTCTGGTTATGATTCCCGCAAATCACCAGGTCAATATTCTCTTTCTGGCACATGTCGAGAATATGCGCGCTTAATTCACCCGTCGCGATGACGGTCTGATGAATCGGATAGTCTGCCTTCTGTGCCAGCTCTCGCAGAAATTGCTGCGTTTCCTCCTGCAACACCTCACGAATATCCTCCAGCATCGGCGCAGCCAGCTGATTATACATTTCGGGTTCGGCGGCCAGCGTGATCAGGCTGATGCGGGCGTTTGCGGGGCGGGCGATGGACACGGCTCGGGCGACAAGCTGATGGCTTTCGGGAGAAACAGCAACGGAAACAAGCAGATGGGAGTAACTCATCACGCACTCCTTTGATGTCAGAATGACAAGTTTCCCCAGCTTTACCGCGAAACTGACGTTACTGCAAGAGGTGAATGCGTCATTAGTGTGAAGCTTATCATAATTATTCATTAATTATTCTTATAAGAAGAATAACTGAAAAGTTGGGCTAAATGAAAATAATTAACAACTTAACGTAAATCACACATTTAAGCTTCCGGGCGGTTTACCCGGCTTAACGCAACGTCAACCCGACGAAGATCGTTACGCAACGAAACTGTTTTTTTGGTTGCCAACGTTAACTTGCTGTTTTTACTTTATTAATTAAATGTCGTTTCAGCGTGACGTTTTCCCCATAGCAGGTTATCGCGAATTTGCCCTGTTCTCGCCTATCCCAGGCCCAATTTTCCTGTCCGGATGCATGAGTATTCGTTGCTTAAGAATATAAACAAGCTTCGGTTGGGTGAAAAACACCCAAATTACAAGTCACGCTGATGGATTTATGGGTTACATTCGCGTAAATTATGTGACGTAGATCACATTTTTTTTAAATTCCAGGGGGGGCTGCATTGTATGTGTCAAAACTGACGAGTAGAGTTTGCGTCGAATTAGGAAAAATCTTAGTTATTTGTAAGAAAAGATAAAATGTGTAACCGACATTTTGGCCATGTTAGCCGGTCACGCGCTTTACGACGTACAAACCTAAATTCAACTATGCATTTGGCCTTTTCTTTTTTATACCGGGTGATTTCCCGGCGACATCACGGGGTGCGGTCTTTCCGCATAAAAATAATAGTTGGTTATTCGGGATGGGAAAAATGCATACATCCGAGTTGCTAAAACATATTTACGACATCAATTTGTCGTATTTATTGCTCGCGCAGCGTTTGATTAGTCAGGACAAACCGTCAGCGATGTTTCGTCTGGGTGTTAACGAAGAGATGGCAACCATGCTGGGTGGGTTAACGCTTCCGCAAATGGTCAAGCTGGCGGAAACTAACCAACTTGTCTGTCAGTTCCGTTTTGATAACCCCCAGACCATTACGCGTCTGACTCAGGAATCCCGCGTGGACGATCTGCAACAGATCCACACCGGTATTCTTCTCTCCACCCGCCTGCTCAACGAAATCAGCCAGCCTGATGACGTAGCCCGGAAGAAAAGGGCTTAACAATGAGCGAAAAAAGCATTGTTCAGGAAGCCCGTGACATACAGCTGGCGATGGAGCTGATCACGCTGGGCGCGCGTTTACAGATGCTGGAAAGCGAGACGCAGCTGAGCCGTGGACGTTTGATCAAGCTGTACAAAGAGTTACGTGGAAGCCCGCCGCCGAAAGGCATGCTGCCGTTTTCAACGGACTGGTTCATGACCTGGGAACAGAATATCCACGCTTCCATGTTCTGCAACGCCTGGCAGTACCTGCTGAAAACGGGCTTATGCAGCGGCGTTGACGCCGTGATCAAAGCCTACAAACTTTACCTTGAGCAATGCCCGCAGCAGGAAGAGGGTCCTCTGCTGGCGCTGACGCGCGCCTGGACGCTGGTGCGTTTTGTTGAAAGCGGAATGCTTGAATTGTCGCGCTGCAACTGCTGTGACGGCAATTTTATTACCCACGCGCACCAGCCTGCGGGCAGCTTCGCCTGTAGTTTGTGCCAGCCTCCATCCCGAGCCGTAAAAAGACGTAAACTTTCCCGGGATGCTGCCGATATTATTCCACAACTGCTGGATGAACAGATCGAACACGCTGTTTAACCCGAACCTGTGGGCAAGATTCCAGCAGCGGTAAGCCATTACCGCTGCTTTTTTTTACCCTGCGTTCCGGTCATGCGCTCGAGATGAACGTCCTGCCATAGTCACTAGCGGAAGGATGATGTCGTGCTTATCTTATTAGGTTACCTGGTAGTTCTCGGTACAGTTTTCGGCGGTTACATGATGACCGGCGGGCACCTTGGAGCACTCTATCAACCGGCTGAACTTGTCATCATCGGCGGTGCAGGGGTAGGGGCTTTTATCGTTGGGAACAACGGTAAATCGATCAAGGGCACGCTGAAGGCGATTCCGCTGCTGTTTCGTCGTTCGAAATACACCAAAAGCATGTATATGGATCTGCTGGCGCTGCTCTATCGTCTGATGGCGAAGTCACGTCAGCAGGGGATGTTCTCGCTGGAGCGGGACATCGAAAACCCGAAAGAGAGCGAAATTTTCGCCAGCTACCCGCGTATTCTGGCCGATGCGATGATGCTCGATTTTATCGTCGATTACCTGCGCCTGATCATCAGCGGCAACATGAATACCTTCGAAATTGAAGCCCTGATGGACGAAGAGATCGAAACCCACGAGAGCGAATCTGAAGTGCCGGCCAACAGCCTGGCGCTGGTGGGCGACTCGCTTCCGGCCTTCGGGATCGTGGCGGCGGTTATGGGCGTTGTTCATGCCCTGGCCTCGGCGGATCGCCCGGCGGCAGAGCTGGGGGCGCTGATTGCCCACGCGATGGTGGGAACCTTCCTCGGCATTTTACTGGCCTACGGCTTTATCTCCCCGCTGGCGAGCGTGCTGCGCCAGAAGAGCGCCGAAACCACCAAAATGATGCAGTGCGTGAAAATTACGCTGCTCTCAAACCTCAACGGCTATGCACCACCGATCGCCGTCGAATTTGGTCGTAAAACGCTCTACTCCAGCGAACGTCCGTCGTTTATCGAACTGGAAGAGCACGTGCGTGCGGTGAAAAACCCTAACCAACAGACGACCACCGAGGACGCATGAAAAACCAGTCCCACCCGATCGTCATCGTAAAAAAGCGCAAGCATAAGGGGCACGGGCACGGTTCTCACGGCTCCTGGAAAATCGCCTACGCCGACTTTATGACCGCCATGATGGCTTTCTTCCTGGTGATGTGGCTGATCTCCATCTCCAGCCCGAAAGAGCTTATCCAGATTGCGGAATATTTCAGAACGCCGCTGGCGACGGCGGTCACCGGCGGGCCGCGTATTTCGAACAGCGACAGCCCGATCCCCGGCGGCGGTGACGATTACACCCAGCAGCAGGGCGAAGTCAAAAAACAGCCTAACATCGACGAACTGAAAAAACGGATGGAGCAGGCGCGCCTGAAAAAACTGCGCGGCGACCTGGATCAGCTGATTGAAGCGGACCCCAAACTGCGCGCGCTGCGTCCGCATCTGAAGATCGACCTGGTACAGGAAGGGCTGCGCATTCAGATCATCGATAGCCAGAACCGGCCGATGTTCAAAACCGGCAGCGCCGACGTGGAGCCCTATATGCGCGATATTCTGCGCGCGATTGCACCGGTGCTGAACGGTATTCCTAACCGCGTTAGCCTGTCCGGTCACACGGATGATTTCCCGTACGCCACGGGCGAGAAGGGATACAGCAACTGGGAGCTTTCTGCCGATCGCGCCAACGCCTCGCGACGCGAGCTGGTGGCGGGTGGGCTTGATGATGGCAAGGTCCTGCGCGTGGTCGGCATGGCTGCAACCATGCGCCTTACCGACCGCGGACCGGATGACGCCATCAACCGTCGTATCAGTCTTTTAGTGCTGAACCAGCAGGCGGAGCAGGCCATCCTGCAC
This sequence comes from Enterobacter cloacae complex sp. I2, assembly GCF_014896205.1. NCBI lineage: Bacteria > Pseudomonadati > Pseudomonadota > Gammaproteobacteria > Enterobacterales > Enterobacteriaceae > Enterobacter > Enterobacter cloacae complex sp. I2. Next base: position 21,274 of record NZ_JADBRA010000025.1, on the reverse strand, counting down.
GAAAACGCCGAAAGTCAGAATGAGTCACTGGACGATTTAAAACAGCCTGGGGCCGTCCCTTCGGCTGCCGTTCCAACATCGCCACCAGCCAATCCGAGGTGATAGCGTGAGCATGGATATTACCGATTTTTACCAGACATTTTTTGATGAAGCCGATGAACTGTTGGCCGATATGGAGCAACATTTGCTGGATCTGGTGCCCGAAGCACCGGATTCAGAACAGCTCAATGCCATCTTCCGTGCGGCGCACTCCATTAAAGGCGGAGCCGGCACGTTTGGATTTACCATTTTGCAGGAAACGACCCATTTAATGGAAAACCTGCTGGATGAAGCACGACGCGGTGAGATGCAGCTCAATACCGACATTATCAACCTGTTTTTGGAAACGAAAGATATTATGCAGGAACAGCTCGACGCCTATAAAAGTTCGGCAGAGCCTGATGCCGCCAGCTTTGAATACATCTGCAACGCGCTGCGTCAGCTCGCGCTGGAAGCCAAAGGTGAGGCGTCTGCGCCCGTTGTCCCTGCGGCAAAACTGAGCGTTGTTGACGCCGTTGCTGAGCCAGATACGGCTCCTGAAGCGCCCGCAGGGAAACTGCGCGTGGTGCTGTCACGCCTGAAAGAGAACGAGGTCAACCTGCTGGAAGAGGAGCTGGGTAACCTGGCGACGCTCAGCAACGTGGTGAAGGGCAAAGACAGTCTGGCCGCGACCCTCGACGACGGTATCGGCCAGGACGACATCGTGGCGGTGCTGTGCTTCGTTATTGAAGCGGATCAGATTGCTTTTGAAACCGACGCTGCGGCGGTTGAAGCGCCCGCTGCGGAAGAAAAGGCCCCTGCGATGGTCCCTGCTGCCCCTGCGCTGAAGGCCGTGCCTAAAGAGACGGCATCGCCGGCGCGCGGTGAAAAACCGGCGGCGCGTTCCAGCGAGTCCACGAGCATTCGCGTGGCGGTAGAAAAAGTGGATCAGCTGATCAACCTGGTCGGTGAACTGGTTATCACCCAGTCGATGCTGGCCCAGCGCTCCAACGAGCTGGACCCGGTGACCCACGGGGATCTCATCACCAGCATGGGCCAGTTACAACGTAACGCCCGCGATTTGCAGGAATCGGTGATGTCCATCCGCATGATGCCGATGGAATATGTCTTCAGCCGCTTCCCGCGCCTGGTGCGCGACCTGGCCGGCAAGCTCAACAAGCAAATCGAACTCACGCTGATGGGCAGCTCTACCGAGCTGGACAAAAGCCTGATCGAACGCATTATCGACCCGTTAACGCACCTGGTGCGTAACAGCCTCGACCACGGCATCGAGCTGCCGGAAAACCGCGTGGCCGCCGGAAAATCGCCGGTTGGCAACCTGATCCTCTCTGCGGAACATCAGGGCGGCAACATCTGCATCGAAGTGACCGATGACGGCGCGGGCCTGAACCGCGAGCGTATCCTGGCGAAGGCGATTTCGCAGGGGATGGCGGTCAACGAAAACATGACCGATGAAGAAGTGGGCATGCTGATTTTTGCCCCGGGCTTCTCAACCGCAGAGCAGGTCACCGATGTTTCCGGCCGTGGCGTGGGCATGGACGTGGTGAAACGTAACATTCAGGAGATGGGCGGTCACGTTGAGATCCAGTCTAAGCAGGGCGCGGGCACCACGATTCGTATCCTGCTGCCGCTGACGCTGGCCATTCTTGACGGTATGTCCGTTAAAGTGGCGGACGAAGTCTTTATTCTGCCGCTGAACGCGGTGATGGAATCCCTCCAGCCGCGTGAAGAAGATCTCCATCCGCTGGCGGGCGGCGAGCGCGTGCTTGAAGTGCGCGGCGAATACCTGCCGCTGGTGGAGTTGTGGAAAGTGTTCGAAGTGGACGGGGCAAAAACCGAGGCGACGCAGGGTATCGTTGTGATCCTGCAAAGCGCCGGGCGCCGCTACGCGCTGCTGGTCGATCAGCTGATTGGTCAGCATCAGGTGGTGGTTAAGAACCTGGAAAGTAACTACCGCAAAGTGCCGGGGATCTCTGCTGCCACCATCCTGGGTGATGGTAGCGTCGCGCTGATCGTCGATGTATCGGCACTTCAGGGATTAAATCGTGAACAACGTGTGGCGAACACAGCCGCCTGATTAAGTAAAAGGTAATAACATGACCGGTATGAGTAACGTAACGAAACTGGCGGGCGAGCCATCTGGGCAGGAATTCCTGGTTTTCACTTTAGGGGATGAAGAGTACGGGATCGACATTCTGAAAGTGCAGGAAATTCGCGGTTACGATCAGGTAACGCGCATTGCGAACACGCCAGCGTTTATCAAGGGTGTGACCAACCTGCGCGGTGTGATTGTGCCTATCGTGGATCTGCGCGTGAAGTTCAGCCAGGGCGACGTGGAGTACAACGACAACACGGTGGTGATTGTCCTGAATCTGGGGCAGCGCGTGGTAGGGATCGTCGTGGACGGCGTGTCTGACGTGCTGTCGCTGACCGCCGATCAAATCCGTCCTGCGCCGGAGTTTGCGGTCACGCTGTCGACGGAATACCTGACGGGTCTGGGTGCGCTCGGCGAGCGTATGCTGATTCTGGTCAATATTGAGAAGCTGCTGAACAGTGAAGAGATGGCGCTGTTGGATATCGCGGCGAATCACGTGGCATAAAATTAAAGCCGGGCGGCGGCGTCGCCTTACCCGGCCTACACATGGCTCGAACACGTATGCCGGGTAAGCGTCAGCTTCACCCGGCTCTTTTGTATCCTTACGCCTCCTGCTCCACCAGCTCTGCCTCCGCTTCCCGCGCCCCTTCATTCTGCGACAGCATCGCCGTCGCGATCCCGTTCCCCAGCACGTTAATGGCCGATCGGCCCATATCCAGGAAATGGTCAATTCCCATCAGCAGCAGGATCCCGGCGACCGGAATGTTAAAGCTCGGAATGGTTGCCGCCAGCACCACCAGCGACGAGCGCGGTACGCCCGCAATACCCTTCGAGGCCAGCATCAGCGTGAGCATCAGCACCGTCACCTCGGTCAAACTCAGGTGAATATTGTACGCCTGGGCGATAAACATCGAGGCGAACGAGCAGTACACCATGGAGCCGACCAGGTTAAACGAATAGCCGATTGGCAGGACGAAAGAGGCGATATTACGTGAACAGCCGAAGCGTGCTAGCTGCTCCAGCGTTTTAGGGTATGCCGCTTCTGAACTGCTGGTGGTAAACGCCACCAGCACCGGATCCTTCAGCATCGCCACCAGACGGAAAACCTCTTTTTTCAGCACCATATAACCGACCGCCAGCAACACCAGACAGGTCAGGAGGATCGCCACATAGTAACCACCAATAAACGAGGCATAGTTCAGCAAGATGCCCAGCCCCTGCGTGGCAATCACCGACGAAATCGCTGCAAAAATGGCGAGCGGCGCAACGTACATCACGTAGCCCGTCACTTTAAGCATAATGTGGGACACCACATCCAGCGCCGCGACCAGCGGGGCGTTGAATTTTTGGCCCAGCGACGCGCCGCCAATGCCGAAGAACATCGAGAAGACCACAATTTGCAGGATCTCATTGTTGGCCATCGCGCCGGCAATGCTGGTTGGAATGGTGTGTGACAGGAAGGCTTTCAGCGACATCCCGCTCACGGCCAGGCCGGTATCAACCGTCTCTGTAGGAATGCTCAGGTTCAGACCGCTGCCGGGTTGTTCAAGGGTAACGATAAACAGCCCCACCAGAATGGAAAGCACGGACGAGCTGATAAACCATACCATCGCTTTACCACCGACGCGTCCAATCGTCGACGTTTCACCCAGCCTCATAATGCCCACCGTCAGGGTGCTGAACACCAGCGGGGCGATCACCATTTTAATCAGCCGCAGGAAGATATCGGTCAGCAGCGTAATGTTCTCCGACCAGGCCTGTATCGCGTCGGGCGATGCATATTCATGGATCGCCGCACCTGAAAGAATACCCGCCAACATGAAAATCACGATGAAGAGCGTGAGTTTGTTTGCACTTGCCACAAAAAGATCCTCAATGCGCTAAAAGAGTTTCCTGCGTCAATGCATACAAAATTTTTATTTAAGCGCAGGAAAATATTCGGGGCATAAATTGAAGTAAAGCGGGGTGAGTTACAACTTGTTTTTAATTTTTATGAAATTCGTTGTTTTGCAGGTCACGATATATTGTGACTCAGATCACACTACAGGCGATATATCCTCAAGCTAAGCAAGAATAATGCCTCTTTTTTTTTGCTAACTCTTTGTAATGTTTGTTAATAGTCTGTTAATTCGGGCGAAGTTGACCGCTTTTTGATGAAAGTGGTTGAAGTGCTAACCATAAACTAAATTCTCAGTAACCGCGCCGGGGAATGTTTTAGCGGGGCTAACATATTGAACAGTATGAATAAAATATAGCAAGCGAACCTATAATCTTCTGGAGAGTGGTAAATGAAAAGAAAACTTCTTTTTATCTGCGCGGGCACGCTGCTGACGGCGACAACGGTCGGTCAGGCTCTCGCGGTCACCAGTAGCGGCACTATCGGCGCGACGCTGACGCTGACCAACGGCTGCTTGATCAACGGCTCGCCAACGCAAAACGGCATTAACTTCGGTACGCTCGATTTCGGCACCCATCCTGCTACGTTTTCCACGCTGACAACCCAGTTAACCGGTGCCAGCGGAGGAAACACCTTTACCATTCAATGTACCACCGCCAGCTATACGGTGGCGATCACCGGCAACACCAACGCTACCGCACCCGGAACCGTCGTCGGCACCCCAGGTACGCCTGGCCGCTATTTGGTGAACACCGCCAATGCGGCGCAGGGCGTTGCCTACAGCCTGTTCAGCGACAGCGGTTACAACAACGTGGTTGCGAACAATGCCGCGCTGCCGGTTGCCTCTACGGCGGGTGGGGTGGACAGCTACACCCTTTACGCACGCATCACGGGCGGCGGCAATAGCGTAACGGTCGTACCGGGAACCTATACCGACACGATTAACGTCAGCGTCACCTACTGATTCAGCCATGAAGGCACTGTGTTTATGTCTGCGCGTCAGCGCAGAGGGCCTCGTGCACCCTTTTTTGGCCCTGTTCGTCGGGCTGGTGCTGCTCCCCGACGCCAGGGCGGTGACGTCCCAGTCATTCAGGGTGAGCGCGACGGTGGTACCCGGATGCTCGGTAAGCACCGGCACCGGCGGGCGTTTCGGTACGCTAAATTTCGGGACCCGCAGCGGTGTGGAAAGCGCGCCGGTCAGCACCAGTTTTGTCGCCGACGGCGCGTTGTCCATCGCCTGTACGCCGGGCGTGGCGCTAAGCATGAGCATTAACGGCGGGCAGAACTACAGCTCGGTGCGGCGGATGACCCGTTCTGGCGGGACGGAGGTGGTTGGATACCGCCTTTACAGCAGCGGCTCTCTGGCCGCAAACAGTGAAATAGGGGTTAACCAGGCCATACCGATTACCTATACCAACAGCAATAACATCGCGCTGCCTCTTTTTGGCGTCGCGCTTCTGACCGGGTTTAGCCCGTCAGGAACTTATTCAGATCAACTCACCGTGACCTTGTCATGGTAGGAAAGGGAGAGCATCGATGAAGCCATTTTTCAGGCGGTCAGGCCTGATAAGTCTGTTGGGGGTAACGGCCCTCGCGGCGGTAAAGGCGCAAGCAGCGGCAACCATTCTTCTGTGGCCCATCGATCCGTGGCTTTCGGCAGAGGCCAAAGCCACTGAATTGTGGATCCAGAACCAGGGCAACAGCGCCACGACAATGCAGATACGCATTGTGCGCTGGAAACAGGAGGGCGGTTATGAACGTTACACTGCCCAGCAGGATGTGGTCGCCAGCCCGCCGATTGTGACCATCGCAAACGGCAGTAAACAGCTTATTCGCCTGATCAAGCAGGGGACAATCCCGTCGGGCGTCGAGCAAGCCTACCGCATTATCGTGGATGAAATTCCCCAGCCGGATGCTAAAGCGGAACCGTCCCTCGGCCTGAAACTGCAAATGCGCTACTCCATTCCTTTATTCGTCTACGGCCAGGGGATCCCCACCCTCAATGAAGGAGCGCATCACGCGCTGGCGAACACGCAACAACTCAGCTGGCGGGTCATTCAGGAGGGGGGAAAACCCGCGCTTCAGGTCCGCAATCAGGGGAACGTTCACGTCAGGCTCAGCCAGGTTGCGGTTGAGCAGGGCGGGCAAAAACGCACGGTTGCCGAGGGGCTACTGGGTTACGTGCTGCCAGGCAGCACCCGAAGCTGGCCGCTTCCGGCAGGGATTTATCAGCCGAATCGGATGAGCGCGCAAATTAATGCCAGGGATACGCAATGGCAATCGACGCCCGACAGCTGAAACCGGCGATGATGATCCTGCTTTGCGTCAGTACCAGCGCCTTTGGCGAAACCGGCGACGACAGTTTACCGCCGCCGCCGGACGCGCAGACGATGAACGGTGAAGCAGTATTCCAGCTCGCCCTGGTGCTGAACCACTATGACACGGGTCTGGTGGTGCCGGTGACGCAGCGCGAGGGCGCCTGGTTTATTTCAGGGGCAGATTTGCTTCGCGCCGGGCTGCCGCCGGAGCATGTGCCTGCCGGAGAGGTGAACCTTTCAACGCTTTCATCGGTACGCGTGGAGTATGACAGCAGCGCCCAGCGGCTAATGCTGACGGTCCCACGGGACTGGGTTGCGGCGCGGATCACCTCGTTTAACGGTCAGAGCGCGCAAAGCAAACCGCATTATGGCCGGGGTGCGCTGCTCAACTACGACGTTTATACAAACCATACCGAGCACACGGGCGGCCAGGCATCGCTGTGGCATGAGTTCCGCTATTTCAACGAAGACTATTCGTTTTCTTCAACAGGGTACGCCCGACAGAATTTCGCCGGAAGCAGCGGGCAGCAGGAAGGGTACGTGCGTTATGACTCGACCCTGCTGATCACCAACGAAGAGGATGCCACCACCTGGACCGTCGGGGACGTTATCAGCGATGCGCTGAGCTGGAGCACCAGCGTGCGCATGGGCGGGATCAGCTACGGGCGCGACTTCTCCCTGCGTCCGGATCTGGTGACCTGGCCGCTGCCGGAGTTTTCCGGTGAGGCGGCGGTGCCGACCTCGGTCGATCTGTTTATCAACGGCTACCGTTCCGGCTCCACCCGTCTTCAGCCGGGGCCGTTTACCCTCACTAATCTGCCGTATATCAACGGCGCGGGGGATGCGGTACTGGTTACCACCGACGCGCTGGGGCGTCAGGTGAGCACCACGCTGCCGTTTTATGTCAGCAGCGATGTGCTGAAGCAGGGATTGAGCGACGGCGCTTTGACGCTGGGCAGCCTGCGGCGCAACTACGGTATAGACAATTTCGACTATGGCCCGGCGGCGGGCAGCGGATCGTATCGCTACGGGTTCACCGACTGGCTCACGCTGGAAGGGCACGCGGAAGGGGCGGAATCGCTGGCGCTCGGCGGCGCGGGCACGGTGGTGAAGCTCGGGCGTTTTGGCGTGGTCAATACCGCTTATACCCAAAGCCGGATGCGCGGCGACGAAGGGGGACAGATGAACTGGGGCTATCAGTACAGCACCAGCGAGTTTAGCGTAGCGACCCAGCATACCCGACGCGATCGCGGCTTCGGCAACCTCGCCCTGTACGATCAACCCACCGTTTATGATGAATATGATAACCCCATTGCCAGCCTGAGCCGCAATACCGACCAGTACTCCTTAACCTTTAACCTCGGTGATTACGGCAATATCGGCGCGGCGTGGATCGGCGTTGAGAGTTTTGACAGCCGCAAAACCGAGCTGCTTAACCTCTCCTGGAGCCGCAATCTGTGGGGCTCAAGCAGTATTTATCTGGCTGCCAGCCGTGACCAGCAGCGAGGCGACTGGACGGTTGCGCTGTCGTTGCAGGTTCCCCTCGGCGAACGTGACAGCGCCGCCGTCACCTTTGAAAACACGCCTGACGCAGGCAGCACGCAACGCATTAACTATAACCACTCGATGCCGTCTGACGGCGGCTTTAGCTGGAACATGGCCTGGGCCAACCAGTCGCGGTCGAGTAACTATCAGCAGGCCACCCTCGGCTGGCGCAATAACAACGTTGAGCTTCAGGGCGGCGGCTACGGCGAGAAGGGCATGATGACCTGGTGGGGCGAGGCGATGGGATCCATTGTGCTGATGGACGGTGAACTGTTCGCGGCGAACAAAATCAACGACGCGTTTGTGGTGATCAGCACCGACGGACACCCGGACGTACCCGTCAGCTACGAGAACCAGCCGGTGGGTAAAACCAATAACAAAGGCTACCTGCTGGTGAGCGGCGTTTCCGCCTACTATCCGGCAAGCTACCGCATTGATACCCTGAACCTTCCGGCAGATACCCGGCTGAAGGAGACCGAGCGTCGGGTGGCGATTCGTCGGCATAACGGCTATCTGGTGGATTTCCCGATGGAGCAGGAACGGGTTGCGAGCGTGATCCTCCACGACGCGCAGGGCTATGCGATCCCGGTGGGAAGCCAGGTCAAACGCGCGTCCCGCAGCAGCGCGGTTGTCGGCTATGACGGCCTCGCCTGGCTGGAAAACCTCAACGATGTGAATCCACTGGAGGTCATTACCCCGGACGGTAAACGCTGTACCGCAACGCTGACCGTGGGCGCAAACCCCGAGCATAAGCTGCAAACCTACGGTCCGCTGACCTGCCGGGAGGCGCCATGAAACGCCTGATAATAGCCATACTGCTGCTGTTTTCGGGCAGCGGCTGGGCGGCCTGCACCATCAGTACGGTGAACGCCTCGTTTGGCAGCGTCACCTCGTTCGCCCTGAGCAGCACGGGGGAGGTGCAAACCACTGGCACGCTGGTGGTCTCCTGCGATACGGTCCTCAACCTCCTCACCAACGACTCGGTGACGCTGACCTACACCTCGGCATCGATAGCCGCCAACAGCCGCGCCACCATGAAACGAACCGATAACGCGGCTATCGCGGACGTTATCCCCACGCGCCTGTGCGGTGCCACTGGCTGTGGCGGAAACAGTGAAGTGCAAATCAGTAAATCCTATACCTGGAGCGGCAACACCCTGCTCGGGCTGCTGGGGTCAAGGCGCTACAACATTCCCCTTTATTTCCGTACCGTGCCGGGGCAGAACGTCACGGCCGGGCCATACCAGGTATTGCTAACGTTCAGCATCAACTACAACGTGTGCGCCGTTGGCGCAGCCGGGCTGTGCCTGACCCCGCAAACCGGCACGGCAACCACCTCTATCCTCCTCAATATGACCGTCACCAACGATTGCAGCACCATGACCACGCCGGACGTGAACTTCAACAGCGCGCCGCTGGTGCAAAATTTCCCCACCGTTTCGCAGTCGATCGCCGTCACCTGCACCAAAGGCAGCACCTACACCATAGGGATAAACAATGGCGCAAACGCCCTGAACAACGTTCGTCGTATGGTTAGCGGCAGTAACTTTATGAGTTACGACATCTATAAAGAGGCGACCAGCAACCGCTGGGGCGGCAGCGGCAGCGAGCGCTGGGCCAGCGCCAGCTCGTCCCAGGTCAGTACCGACGGGCTTTTACGCACCTACAACTACACCGCTAAAGTCCTGACCAGCCAGGCCACGCCGCCTGCCGGAACCTACAGCGACACGCTGATCGTTGACGTCGCGTTCTGATCCTCCGCGCTTTTCCCTTTCGCAAATGTAAAGTTCCCGTGGCCCGTGCCGATAACACCGTTAATCAATCGATGAGAAGGTGTTGTATGTTGAACCGTATCCGCGTTGTCACAATGCTAATGATGGTGCTGGTCATTTTCGCACTTCTTCAGCTTATTTCTGGCGGCCTCTTTTTCTCGTCTTTAAAACAGAACCAGGACAGTTTCGCGGCCTCGAACGATTTGCGCATGCAGCAAAGTGAACTGACCACGACCTGGGATCTGATGTTGCAGACGCGTATCAACCTGAGCCGCTCGTCCGCCCGCATGATGATGGACCCGAACAACCAGCAGAGCAGCGCCAAAACCGAACTGCTGAAGAACGCGCGCGCCACGCTGGCAGACGCGGCGAAACACTACGACGCCTTCAAAAAAATCGCCCCTCAGCCCGCAATGGCGCAGGCGAGCGCAAATATAGATGAAAAATATCAGGCCTACTTTGCCGGCCTGACGGAGCTGGTGCAGTTCCTGGAGAAGGGCAATATGGATGCCTATTTCGCCCAGCCGACCCAGGGCATGCAGAACGCCCTCGGCGCGGCGCTCGGCGAGTACGCCAAAGCCAGCGGCGAGCTTTATCACTCGGCGTTTACGCAAAGCCAGAGCGACTACCGTTTTGCAAAATGGCAGATGGCGGTTCTTGCCCTCGCGCTGGTCATCGTGCTGATGGCTGTCTGGTACGGCATTCGCCATATCCTGCTGAACCCGCTGGGCCGCGTCATTGCGCATATCCGTGACATTGGCCGGGGCGATCTCACTAAAACGCTGACCGTATCTGGCCGCAACGAGATCACCGAGCTGGCGACCAGCGTCGACTATATGCAGCGTTCGCTGATTGATACCGTCGCCAACGTGCGCGAGGGGGCGGATGCCATCTACACCGGCACGAGTGAAATCGCGATGGGTAACAACGATCTCTCGTCCCGTACCGAACAGCAGGCGTCTGCCCTGGAAGAGACGGCGGCCAGCATGGAGCAGCTCACCGCAACCGTGAAGCAGAACGCCGACAACGCCCGTCAGGCGTCTCAGCTTGCAGAAAGCGCGTCCGAAACCGCCCAGCGCGGCGGTCGTGTGGTCGACGGCGTGGTGAAAACCATGCACGACATTGCCGACAGCTCGAAGAAAATCGCTGACATCATCAGCGTTATCGACGGCATCGCCTTCCAGACCAACATTCTGGCGCTGAACGCGGCCGTTGAAGCGGCGCGAGCGGGCGAGCAGGGACGCGGATTTGCCGTGGTCGCCGGCGAAGTGCGCAACCTTGCCAGCCGCAGTGCCAACGCGGCGAAAGAGATCAAAGCCCTGATTGAAGACTCTGTTTCACGCGTGGATACCGGCTCGGTGCTGGTGGAAAGCGCGGGAGAAACCATGAATGACATCGTGAATGCCGTGACGCGCGTGACGGACATCATGGGTGAAATCGCCTCTGCATCGGACGAGCAGAGTCGTGGTATTGACCAGGTCGCCCTGGCGGTATCGGAAATGGATCGTGTGACGCAGCAAAACGCCGCCCTGGTGCAGGAGTCCGCTGCGGCGGCCGCTGCGCTGGAGGACCAGGCGAGCCGCCTGAAAATGGCCGTCTCGGCGTTCCGTCTTACTTCAAAAACAACAAATACGGTCAGCTCGCGGCAGGTGTACGGCGAAGCAGCCCCGGCGCCCGTGACAGCACGTACGCGCGCAGCGGTGACCGGACAAGATGAAAACTGGGAAACATTTTGACTGACAATTAAACCGCGGCTGCTTGCCGCTTGATGGGAGCGTGGATGTTAAATCGTATTCGTATCTCGACCACACTGTTTTTGATTCTGATCCTGTGTGGGGTTTTGCAGGTTGGCAGTAACGGGTTGTCTTTCTGGGCGTTTCGCGATGGCTATCAGAATTTGCAGGAAGTTGAGACGAGTAATCAGCAGCGCTCCGCACTGGCACAAACGCGTGCCGTGCTGTTGCAGGCAAGCACTGCGCTGAACAAAGCAGGGACCTTAACCGCGCTGAGCTATCCGCCGGATGATATTAAGACGCTGATGGTCGTGGCCCGCAGCAGCCTGAAGCAGGCCGACGCGCAGTTTAAGGCGTTTGCGGCGCAGGAGGCGGTGAGTGAGAAAGAGAAAGCGCTGAAGGTCGCTATGAAGAAGAACTTTGATGCGTGGTACGGCGATCTCGAGCATCAGGCGACGTGGCTGGAGAACAACCAACTTTCTGACTTCCTGACCGCGCCGGTACAGGCATCTCAGGCGGCGTTCGACGGCAGCTTTAACGCGTGGCAGCAGGATATTAACCAGTTTGTGGCGCGTGCCGGCGCGGACAGCCGTACCAGCTACCGCATGTCAGGGATGATTTTTCTGACCGTGATGATCCTGGCGGCCCTGCTGACCGGCGGCTCGCTGTGGTGGTCGCGCAAAACGATCGTGCAGCCGCTGGCCATCATCAGCAGCCACTTCGACAGTATCGCAAAAGGCGATCTGGCGCGTCCGGTTGCCGTGTATGGCAAGAATGAAATATCGGCGATTTTTGCCAGCCTGAAGGCGATGCAGGGATCGCTGCGGGAAACGGTAAGCAACGTACGTCAGGGCAGTTACGCCATGCACACCGGGATCTCAGAGATTGCGGCGGGCAATAACGATCTGTCGTCCCGCACCGAACAGCAGGCGGCATCGCTGGCGCAGACGGCGGCCAGTATGGAGCAACTGACCGCGACGGTAAGCCAGAACGCCGATAACGCGCGTCAGGCGTCCGACTTGTCCAGACAGGCGGCGATGACGGCGAAACGTGGGGGTGACCAGGCCTCGCACGTCGCCAGCACGATGCAGGAGATTGCCGCCAGTTCGCAGAAAATTGGCGACATTATTAGCGTCATCGACGGTATCGCGTTCCAGACCAATATTCTGGCGCTGAACGCTGCGGTGGAAGCGGCGCGTGCCGGGGAGCAGGGACGCGGGTTTGCGGTGGTTGCCGGTGAAGTCCGTAACCTCGCAAGCCGCAGCGCCAACGCGGCGAAAGAGATCAAAGGGCTGATTGAAGAATCGGTCTCCCGCGTCCAGCAGGGATCCGCGCTGGTGGATACCGCCGCGCAGACCATGCACGAGATTGTCACCTCCGTGACGCGGGTGAACGACATTATGGGCGAGATTGCCTCGGCGTCGGATGAACAGCGCCGCGGCATTGAGCAGGTGGCGCAGGCCGTCACGCAGATGGATCAGGTTACGCAGCAGAACGCCTCGCTGGTGGAAGAGGCGGCGTCGGCTGCCGATCAGCTGGCGAACCAGGCGGATCACCTTACCGGGTTAGTCGCCGTATTTAATGTGAAAGAGCACGTTGAAGCAGTAACAGAAGTCGGACGGTCACAGGCCGTGCCCGTTGTATCCTGAATGTGATTAAGAAGGCGCTATGACATCACCCATGCCCTCAGGGCAAACGTCATTATTGTTGCAGATGACACAGCGCCTCGCGCTGTCCGACGCGCATTTTCGTCGGATATGTCAGTTAATCTACCAGCGTGCGGGGATCGTGCTTGCTGACCATAAGCGAGACATGGTCTACAACCGGCTGGTGCGGCGCCTGCGCACGCTGGGGCTGGACGATTTTGGCCGCTATCTGAGCATGCTCGAAGCGAACCAGAACAGCGCCGAATGGCAGGCATTTATCAACTCATTAACCACCAACCTGACCGCGTTTTTCCGCGAGGCGCATCACTTCCCGGTGCTGGCGGAACACGCCCGTCGCCGTAGCGGAGAGTATCGCGTCTGGAGCGCGGCAGCCTCCACCGGTGAGGAGCCGTACTCGCTGGCCATCACCCTGGCGGACACCCTGGGCATGGCGCCGGGCCGCTGGAAAGTATACGCCAGCGACATCGACACCGAAGTGCTGGAAAAAGCCCGCAACGGCGTTTATCGCCAGGATGAGCTGAAAACGCTGTCGCCTCAGCAGCTACAGCGTTACTTCATGCGCGGTACAGGCCCGCACGAAGGACTGGTGCGCGTACGCCAGGAGCTGGCGAACTGCGTGGAATTTGCCCCCGTTAATTTACTGGACAAGCAGTACAACGTGCCGGGGCCATTCGACGCCATTTTTTGCCGTAACGTGATGATCTATTTTGATAAAACGACGCAACAGGACATTCTGCGTCGCTTTGTTCCGTTGCTCAAGTCTGACGGTTTACTGTTTGCCGGGCACTCGGAAAACTTTAGCAACCTCGTGCGTGAGTTTAGCCTGCGTGGGCAAACGGTATATGCGCTGAGTAAGGAAAAAGCATGAGTAAAATCAGGGTATTGTCTGTCGATGATTCGGCGCTGATGCGTCAGATCATGACCGAAATCATCAATAGCCACAGCGATATGGAGATGGTGGCGACAGCGCCCGATCCGCTGGTCGCGCGGGATTTAATCAAAAAATATAACCCCGACGTGCTGACGCTCGATGTCGAAATGCCGCGCATGGATGGCATCGATTTTCTGGAAAAATTAATGCGCCTGCGACCGATGCCGGTGGTGATGGTCTCCTCCCTGACCGGGAAAGGCTCGGAGATTACCCTGCGCGCGCTGGAGCTGGGGGCGGTGGATTTTGTCACCAAGCCGCAGCTCGGCATTCGCGAGGGGATGCTGGCGTACAGCGAGATGATCGCCGAGAAGATCCGCACCGCATCCCGGGCGAAGCTCGCCGCGCACAAGCCGACGGCGGCCCCGGCAACGCTGAAGGCGGGGCCATTACTCAGCTCGGAAAAACTGCTGGTGATTGGCGCGTCAACCGGAGGAACAGAGGCAATTCGCCATGTACTCCAGCCATTGCCCCTCTCAAGCCCGGGTATCCTGATTACGCAACATATGCCGCCAGGCTTTACCCGCTCGTTCGCGGAGCGCCTGAATAAGCTGTGCCAGATTAGTGTGAAAGAGGCGGAAGACGGCGAGCGCGTGCTGCCGGGACACGCGTATATCGCTCCGGGTGACAAACACATGGAGCTGGCGCGAAGCGGGGCGAACTATCAAATCAAAATTCATGACGGGCCGCCGGTTAACCGGCACCGTCCGTCGGTGGATGTGCTGTTTCATTCGGTGGCGAAACATGCGGGGCGCAACGCCGTAGGGGTGATCCTGACGGGGATGGGCAACGATGGCGCCGCCGGAATGCTTGCGATGCACCAGGCTGGCGCCTGGACCATCGCGCAGAATGAAGCAAGTTGTGTGGTGTTCGGCATGCCGCGCGAGGCCATCAATATGGGTGGCGTGAGCGAAGTGGTCGATCTTAGCCAGGTAAGCCAGCAGATGCTGGCGAAAATCAGTGCCGGACAGGCAATACGTATTTGACTCAGGAGTATTATTTTATGGCGGATAAAGAGCTTAAGTTTTTGGTTGTGGATGACTTTTCCACCATGCGTCGCATTGTGCGCAACCTGCTGAAAGAGTTGGGATTCAACAATGTTGAAGAAGCAGAAGACGGTGTGGATGCGCTGAACAAACTTCAGGCTGGCGGGTTTGGCTTTGTGATTTCCGACTGGAACATGCCAAACATGGACGGTCTCGAACTGCTGAAAACCATCCGCGCGGATGCAGGCATGGCCTCTCTGCCGGTGCTGATGGTGACCGCAGAAGCGAAAAAAGAGAACATTATTGCTGCCGCACAGGCGGGCGCAAGCGGCTACGTGGTGAAGCCTTTCACCGCGGCGACTCTGGAAGAGAAGCTCGGCAAGATCTTCGAGAAACTCGGCATGTGAGGTGGTGGTGATGATGCAACCTGCTATGAAACCCGTTGAAGAACATTCGCCGAGCGACATTATTGCCCGCATTGGTAGCCTGACGCGCATGCTGCGCGACAGCCTGCGTGAACTGGGGCTGGACCAGGCGATCGCCGAAGCGGCGGAAGCCATCCCTGACGCCCGTGACCGTCTGGACTACGTGGTGCAGATGACCGCGCAGGCAGCCGAGCGCGCGCTGAACAGTGTTGAAGCTTCGCAGCCGCACCAGGACGCGATGGAGAAGGGCGCAAAAGCCTTGACCCAACGCTGGGACGCGTGGTTTGAAAACCCAATCGAGCTGGCCGACGCGCGCGAGCTGGTCACCGATACCCGCCAGTTCCTGGGTGACGTGCCGGGACACACCAGCTTCACTAACGCCCAGCTGCTCGACATTATGATGGCGCAGGATTTCCAGGATCTTACCGGCCAGGTGATCAAGCGCATGATGGATGTGATTCAGGAGATTGAGCGTCAGTTGCTGATGGTGCTGCTGGAGAACATTCCGGAACCGGCCGCCCGTCCGAAACGCGAGAACGAAAGCCTGCTCAATGGGCCACAGCTCGACGCCAGCAAGGCGGGCGTGGTGGCAAGCCAGGATCAGGTGGACGATCTGCTGGACAGCCTCGGCTTCTGATAAATGCGTTTACCCTCAGGTTGTTTGAGCAGCCTGAGGGTGTTCTGGCTAGCGTAGATCCATTTTTACCGTCACGTTACCTTCGAAGCTGCCGGGTTTCGGAGGGGCATTTGTAGTGCTTACTGGGGTCGCTTTAATGCGAACCACGCCATTACCCTGTTCATCCATAGTGACCGGAAATTCAAAACTGCCGTCCAGCTCTACGTTTTTGCTACTCTCATCAAAAATTCTGACGCCTATATCATCCCGGCCGATCGTTTTGGCAATAACGGGATCGCTACCATCGACCACACCCTGATCGGCGCTGAGGGTAAGTTTGATCCGGTCGTTTTTGCCAACGGCGTTACTGTCGCAGTGATAAGAAATATCAACATCCTTAAGCGCAAAACCCTTCGGCTGTTGTCCTCTGGTGACGAACTGGCTGGATATCAGATCGCCAAAATCAACTTCTATCGTGCTGCCTTCGTTTATCGTACAGCTCAGAGGAGCTGAAATGTTGCCGCTTAGCCAGATATTAGAAACCAGCTGAGCGCTCGCTGGGCTGCAATCGCCATCGTAATAAAGGCAGGCATAGTTTTGAACAACCAGCGTAGGGGGAATCGTTGCCACGCCAAGGATCGGTTTTTTTACAAGAAAATCGGCTGCGATAACGTTCCATTTGAACCTTCTTTGCGCCGTAGCACCACTTTCCGGGCGCGTATCTTTATTACAGACGTTTGCGGTAGCCTCGGTGTATTTTATGCCCTCTACCTTTCTGTTCATTGCTGAAAGAGGGGTAGGGTATTGGTTTATTTCGAGCTTCGTCAGCCCCTTACCTTCAGGGGCGTTAATTGCGTCGCTGTAGCCAGAAACATCAATGTCCAGTGAGTCTGTAAGATAGCCAAAGCCGCTGGCGCCGGCATTTAACGGGCTCCCGGCGAAGGTCAGCTCCATAATCAGGTCTGAACCCTTCATGTCGCTGGGGCACGTGCAGCTGGCCTCCATCTCCGCTCCGCTTCCCAACAGATGGTCGTTTACAGGCACAACATTACCGGTAATATTTTCCGACGACGCCAGTTCACGGCTGTAGGAAATCTGGTAATCCTGAGGCCCGGGGAAACAGTTTGTTAATATTGTCACGGCATGCAGGTCAAAAGAGAGGGCCGCAGTGAGTATTGTCCCGGAGAGAAGAGGGACAAGGCATGAAGAAATGTTAGTTCGCATGTTTTGTTTCCTGCTGGCAAATGACGTTGGTGTAGCGGATCCCTGTTGGGCCAGATAAAACCGGGGCGTTAGCAAGCGTGACATGACCTTTACACTGCTGTTCGCTGGCTTTTCCCCACGCCACATTAAGCCGAGCGTTGTCCCCAATACCGGCCAAATAAACAGTACCTGTGTCGTCCACGATCCCATTGATAGTGGAATCGGTTACGTTAGCGACTGCGCCAAAAGGAACAGTTTTACCATCAGGGCGAATAAGCGTAATTAGCGCGCGATAACCCACATGCGCGTCGACATTTGCCATCACTGCTGCGCTGCGCGAAGGGATAAGGCTGATAGTCGTTTCACTTGTGTCAACGTCCTGCGGTAGGCTTGCGGTGTCGATACGAATACGGTTTTCCTGGTAAGGGGTGAGGGAAGGAATAACCGCATTGCCCTGCCAGTCAGTCTGGATCCCGCGTTGGTTTTTGAATCGGATACCCGGTGCCCCGTTGGCGCTAATAATGGCAAACTGATTGCCTAGCGGCTGGGCAAGCGTTATTCCGTGCGGGTGGGCAACGATTGCACCGCTCATGCCGTAGTTCAACTGCTGGCTATTGTCGGTGGAGTAGGTGTAGCCACCGTTAAGAATGGCGTAACGGGAGCGATAGGTGCCGTAGACGCTGCTGGTATCGTCACCATCGTGGTTGGCGTGGCTTTGTTGCAAAGAGTAACTGAGTCTTTCATCGTCCAATAGAGTGCCGTTGAGACCCAGGTTCTGGCGAGTATAGCCATGCTTTGTATTGCTAAGGGTATAGCTGCTCCACGCGCGAGGTAGCCATTTACTGAGGGGCATACTGATCCCGAAAGAGATCATTTTGTCAGTGCTGTCGTCGTTCATTTTACTGTAGGTATAGGCCATGTGCATGCTTATACCCTCAATAACGGTGTTGAAACCGGCTGAGAGGTTTCTCTCTTTGCGTGAGGTTCCCCAGTAATCCTGTTGATAGCCATTCAGATAGACGCTGCTTCCTAACACGTTTTGACTGAGGTTCACCTGAATGCGGTTGCGTTTGTTGTAACGGTAAAGCCAGTCATCCTCATTGCCGTCATATTTTTGGGTGGAGTCTGCAAAACTGTAGTAGCCACTGGTGGAATAGCGATAGCTGGCAAGGGTGAAATTGGTATCTGTTGCATCAATTTTGCCTGAATAGAGCAGGCGGTATGATTGACCGGTACTTTGATCATCGTTATCAAGACGCGTTTTAGCCACTGTCACGTCAGCAGAAATTGAGCCGAGGTATCCCAATGCGATCCCGGCACCGCCGTTAATGGCCTGATAATCTTTAGACGCAGTAACCCCCCCGAACAACGTGAAGGTGTTATCAAGGCCATAAATTACGCTGCCCTGTATAAATTCGGGTTCTTTTTGATCGTTGCCACTCTCTGAGCGGTAGCGTGCAGCAGTGAGTTCGTACTTTATGTGTCCGGGCCGTTGCATGACGGCAATGCTGGAAAAAGGTTGAGTAAAATGGTGCTCAGTGCCATCCGCCTCTTTAACGGTAACGTTCAGATCGCCGCTATTGGTCGTTGAGTAAAGATCGTTGATTTCGAACGCGCCCGGCGCAACAACTTGCTGATAGATTAGATAGCCATTTTGTCGAACCGACACTTCAGCATTGGAACTGGCAATACCGCGTATAACTGGCGCGAAACCTCGCTTATTGTATGGCAACATTTCTTCATCTGAAGCGACGTTTATCCCGAGATATTGCAGGCTATCAAAGATCTCGCCACGGGTACTGCTTTCCCCGGCGGTGAACTGTGCTCTCAGTAGATCAATGTCATGTTGAACATACGTGTTGATAGATTCCCAGTTTGAATCGTCTTCTGTTTCATTCCACGTAGAGTAATTACGAATTCGCCAGCCACCCAGATTGGCTCCACTGCGTAAGTTGAGGTAGCGAGTCGTTGACGTATTCCGCTCGCTATCCTCTTGCTGCGAGCCTGAGAAGGCGTAATCGGCAAACATAACCGGAACACCATCATTCCAGCGCGATGGATCAATGTCGTCCAGACGACCACCATTTAGCAATGCGGCTTGCGGAATGCTGAGCTCCAGCGTCATTTTGGAGAAATCAAGGGTGGATGAGGCAAACGGGATATAGTGATAAAGGGGTTCCGAAAGAGGAATCTGCCCCTCCAGACCCGCCAGTAAGGGAAACTTATCTACATCAATACCCCATTTTCGCAGCATGTCCGGTGTGATTTGCGCGACCAGTTCACCAGACCCGCTGTTCACGTATGAAATTTGTTCGTCCTCACGTCGCGACTTATTAAGAAGAACGTGTGATGAATAGCGACCCGGAAGCTGACCATTTTCTCTGGAGAAGAGAGAAAGATCGATATCCTGCTGTTGCAGCGCATCGCCTTCCAGGGACGAGGGAGAAAAGAGATATTCCCGTGCCAATACATTACTGGATGTGAGTAATAACGCGCCACTCAGGTAGGGTAACAGCGGAGACAATCCGGCGTTGCGTTTTCCTCGAGTAAGCCGTAATCCCTTAGTCATATATCGTATTAACCCTGAATCAAGTTGGACGTGTAAAGTTCCGAGGCGTTGCCATAATCAGTAATGCAGCGCCAGCTCACGCGGGATCCTGACGCCTTCTCAGGCAGGATGAATGAAGCCTGAGAGGCTGGGGCCACCATATCGGCTTTTGGTAGCGAGATACCGCCGACCTGTAGGCTGTCAAAAATGCTGTAATACGCCCCCTCATTGACAATCAGGAGATCGTTTTTCTGCCGTTTGAAACGCAGATTTTTACAGGTCTCGCCGGGGGTACCTTGCAGATTTACAGGACGCCAAAAAAGCTTGAGCCGGGTTTTGTAGACGAGGCGCAGAATGTTTTTGTTGCTATCCTCTTTTGCCGTAGCGGGGATGGTGCGAACATTCATGTAAAAAAGAGATTCACGATCGTCTGGAAGTGCGACTCCGTTCCAGGCAACACGGAGACTTTGTTCTTTCTGCGGATCAAGGCGAAAAAGTGGCGGAGTGATAATGAAAGGCCCGCGAGTTTTACCGTCACCCGTATCCGTCCATGATTGTATCAACCAGGGTAAAGTGCGATCTTTATTGATGAGAGGCAGTGCGATCTCTTTTTGGTCTGCATTGTAAATGATGCGAGTACGCCCAATTTGAATGCCTGCTGCATGGCTAAATGAAGTCAAAATTAGCGGAAGACATAAAAGTACTTGCGGGATTTTATGCATAAGATGCCTGCAAAAGGTAAATCACAAAAAAAGATAATAGTCCGACATTCATCGGGCTATTATCGGTGAATGTTATTTCGACGCAGCGTTGGCAAGATAAATATTGGTTAGCTAAATATTTATCAAATATATATTAACGATAAAGAATATTTACCGTTAAATCGGCATCAGCCGGGCCGGCTTCCACGTTGGCGTCAAATGACTTATATCGCGCTGAAAAATCAGCATGAATCTGATCGTCTTTAATCGTTGGAAGGGTAATTGATACCTGCTCTTCACTGCCATCAAATGCAATCAACTTTGTCGCATCGGCAACTGGACTCACCGCAATGCCTACGCCTTTAGCAGCAGTTTCGCCTTCAGTGGTGATTTTGCTGACATCCAGCAGCGTTGGCGAGCCCGTAAGCGCAGTCTGACCGTTGAAGGTTAACTGCACGGCAGGCAGACCATCGCTCTTGAGAGGGCAATCGGCAAGGGTAATGCTGAAATTCTTGAGTTCTGTTTCAGTGCCTGGCGCGGAAAAGTAAGACTTAGGATAGGTGCCAAGGGGAATAGTGCTGTCCGTTCCGTCGTCTCCCACTATTGTACAGCTTGGTTCGATAATCTGACCGGTGAAATGTATGGTTCCGGCATTCATTTCAGCAGCGAAAGCACTTGCGGAAGATAAAGCCAGAAAAAGGCTGACCACCGCTGACTGGGTATACTTCATAAGTAATTTTCCTTAACCTAATTATCCATTTGTCGAATATTTAAAACTGGGCGATAAATATAATATATTTA